>NZ_JBEPDU010000007.1:0-167934 GCF_040300525.1 Saccharopolyspora sp. NPDC000359
CCGGGGGTCGTGAGTGCGAAACGGGGTTGGAACACTGTTACGCACTCACGACCCCCGACCTGCGGTGGTGTGCGCCGCGCACTGCTGGGAGGTCGCGGGGCGGCTGCGGTTTCCGCAGCGGGTCGCTGCATCGGCTCTGCTTGGGGTGTTCGGGGGTCGTGAGTGCGAAACGGGGTTGGAACACTGTTACGCACTCACGACCCCTGACCTGCGGTGGTGAGTGGCGCGTCGTTGTGGGGGAGCGGGGACTCCTGGATTTTGGGTGATTGGTGTCACCGGGGGGATGGGGGCGGTGGTCGGTGGGTTGGGATGTCCATCGTGGAGGGTTGGGGCTGCGGGCTTGGTGCTGTGGTCGTTGGGGGTGGGGGTGGACGTGGTGGGCGCCGCAGTTGTTCGGGCCTCTGATTCCGGGCGCTTTCATGGCAGGATGGTCGACACCCCGCGTTCCGGCGGGGAGCCGCACCGCGGGTGCGGGTGACCGGCGGCCGGCCCGTGCCAGGTGGCGCCGTGCGGTCAGGGCGGTGATCGTGAGCCACGACGGAGTGGCCAACCGCGTAGCTGCGCCCCTCGAGCACAGGCCCCGGCGAGGTCGCCGGGGCGAAGCACGACATGGACTACGGACATGACCAAGCACCTTGAGCACCACTACTTCGCAGGTCTGGACCTCACCGGGAAGCGGGTGGTGGTCGTCGGCGCGGGCACCGTCGCGCAGCGCCGGGTGCCGCGCCTGATCAACTCCGGTGCGCGGGTCGAGGTCATCGCGCCGGAGGCGACCCCGGCGGTCGAGGCGATGGCCGACGCGGGCGAGCTGACCTGGCACCGGCGCCCCTACGCCGCCGGTGACCTGGAGGGCGCTTGGTACGCGGTGGCGTGCGCGACCGGCAGCGAGGTGAACGCGGCCGTCGCGGCCGAGGCCGAGGAGCGCCGCATCTTCTGCGTGCGCGCGGACGACGCGTCCCAGGGCACCGCGGTCACCCCTGCCGTGGCACAGCACGGCGGGCTGCTGCTCGGTGTGCTCGCAGGCGGTGAGCACCGCCGGTCCGCAGCCGTGCGCGACGCGCTCGTCGAGGCGTTGCGGACCGGCGTGGTCGACGAGCGCTCCGAGCCCCCAGCACCGGGCGTTGCTCTGGTGGGCGGTGGCCCCGGCGACCCGGACCTGATCACGGTTCGCGGCCGCCAGCTGCTGGGCCGCGCGGACGTGGTGATCACCGACCGGTTGGCGCCGCGCGAGCTGCTCGAGGAGCTCGGCCCGCACGTGGAGGTGGTGGACGCCTCGAAGATCCCCTACGGGCGCGCCGCGAACCAGGACGTCATCAACTCGCTGCTGATCGAGCACGCCAAGGCGGGCAAGTTCGTGGTGCGGCTCAAGGGCGGCGACCCCTACGTGTTCGGGCGCGGTTTCGAGGAGCTGCTGGCCTGCGTCGAGGCCGGGGTCGCGGTGACCACCGTCCCCGGGATCACCAGCGCCTTCGCCGCCCCGTCGGCGGCGGATGTCCCGGTGACGCACCGCGGCGTCGCGCACGAGGTCGTGGTGGTGTCCGGTCACGTCGGGCCGCACGACGAGCAGTCCCTCGTGGACTGGTCCGCCCTCGGGCGGTTGCGCGGGACCCTGGTGCTGATGATGGGCGTCAAACGGATCGCGGAGTTCGCGGAGGTCCTCGTCGAGCACGGCCGCGACCCGAAGTCCCCGGTCGCGGTGGTCCAGGAAGGCACCACCCGCAACCAGCAGACGCTGCGCACTACCCTCGCCGAGGCCGCCGACGCGGTCCGCGCAGCGGACATCAAGCCGCCCGCGGTGATCGTCATCGGCCCGGTCGCGGACCTCGCCCCCGACACCCGCCGCTGACCCGGTCCCCACAACCTCCGAACCCGACACCAACCCGACCCCAGGCTGTCGGACCCGCGATTTCAAGGGAAATCAGTGTCTGGTTTCCCTTGAAATCGCGGTGATCGGTGCAGGGAGTCGCCGTCCAGGGTGGGGCTTGGCCTACCGGTGGGTTTCCTGGAAGGTCCGCAGGGCGGTTGGTCCTGATTCCCGACGCCATGGGTTGGGAGCCCGTCACCTGGCCCCGGCACCCGGCCTGCGGCATGCGGGATCGGGCCTTCGGCCTTTGATGCTCGGCCCGGTCTTCGGCTGTTGGGTCCGCGCTTCAAGGAGAACCAGTGTCTGGTTTCCCTTGAAATTTCGGTGATCGGTGCAGGGAGTCGCCGTCCAGGGTGGGGCTTGGCCTGCCGGTGGTTCTCCTGGAGGGCCCGCAGGGGCTCTCGGCCGTGGGGACGTGGCTTACCCGTGAAGTCGGGTTTCCCCCCGGCATGTCGTGCTGCCGACATGCCGGAGGGCGTCCGGGTTGTGGCGGACTTCCCGCCGTCTCCAGGGAGGTCGGACTTCCGGCTCCGCTGGGATCGGGGTGGGTCAGCGCTGGGGGCCGTCCTCCAGGTCGCCTTCGGTTTGGAGGTAGACCTCCTGGAGGGCCTGCAGGGTGTTCGGGTCCGGTTCCTGCCACATCTGGCGGTTGGCCGCTTCCAGGAGGCGCTCGGTGATGCCGTGCAGCGCCCACGGGTTGGACTCGGTGAGGAACTGCTGGTTCTCCTCGTCCAGGACGTAGGTCTCGGCGAGCTTCTCGTACATCCAGTCGGCCACCACACCGGTCGTCGCGTCGTAGCCGAACAGGTAGTCCACTGTGGCCGCGAGCTCGAAGGCTCCCTTGTAGCCGTGGCGGCGCATCGCCGCCAGCCACCGCGGGTTGACCACGCGGGCGCGGAACACCCGCGAGGTCTCCTCGGTCAGGGACCGGGTGCGGATGGAGTCCGGGCGGGTGCTGTCGCCGATGTAGGCCGCCGGGGCCTTGCCGGTCAGCGCGCGGACCGTGGCGATCATGCCGCCGTGGTATTGGAAGTAGTCGTCGGAGTCGGCGATGTCGTGCTCGCGGGTGTCGGTGTTCTTCGCCGCCACCGAGATCCGCTTGTAGGCGCTCTCCATGTCGCTGCGCGCCGGTGCGCCGTCCAGCTCGCGCCCGTAGGCGAAGCCGCCCCACACCGCGTACACCTCGGCCAGGTCGGCGTCGTCGCGCCAGTTCCGGCTGTCGATCAGCGGCAGGATCCCGGCACCGTAGGCGCCCGGTTTGGAGCCGAAGATCCGCGTGGTGGCGCGGCGTTCGTCGCCGTGCTCGGCGAGGTCGGCCTGCGCGTGCGCGCGCACGAAGTTCTGCTCGTCCGGTTCGTCGAGCGCCGCGACCAGGCGCACCGCGTCGTCGAGCAGGGCCACCACGTGCGGGAAGGCGTCCCGGAAGAAGCCGCTGATGCGGACCGTGACGTCGATGCGGGGACGGCCCAGCTCGTCGAGCGGGACCACCTCCAGCCCGTTGACGCGGCGCGAGGCCTCGTCCCAGGTCGGCCGGACGCCGAGCAGCGCCAGCACCTCGGCGATGTCGTCGCCGGAGGTGCGCATCGCGCTGGTGCCCCACACCGACAGGCCGACCGAGCGCGGCCACTCGCCGGTGTCGGCGCGGTAGCGGTCGAGCAGGGATTCCGCGATGGCCCAACCGGTTTCCCAGGCCAGGCGGCTGGGCACCGCCTTGGGGTCGACGGAGTAGAAGTTGCGGCCGGTGGGCAGCACGTTGACCAGTCCGCGCAGCGGCGATCCGCTCGGCCCGGCGGGGACGTACCCGCCTTCGAGGGCGTGCAGCGTCGCGCTCATCTCGTCGGTCGTCGCCGCGAGCCGCGGCACGACCTCGGTGGCGGCGAACTCCAGCACCCGCACCACCGCGCCGGTGGCCTCGCCGAGGACCTCCCGGCACACCTCCGCCGCGGCGCCGACCTCCCACCCGCGGTCCTCCATGCCCTGGACCAGGGCGTGCGCGCGGGCCTCCACGTCGTCGACCTGCTCGCGGGCCGCGCTGCCGTCCTCGGTGAGCCCGAGCGCTTCGCGCAGGCCGGGCAGCGCGGCGCTCTGCCCGCTCCACATCTGCCGGGCGCGCAGCATCGCCAGCACCAGGTTGACCCGGGCTTCGCCGTCCGGGGCGTCGCCGAGCACGTGCAGGCCGTCGCGGATCTGGGCGTCCTTGACCTCGCACAGCCAGCCGTCGACGTGCAGCAGCATGTCGTCGAACTCCGCGTCGTGCGGCCGCTCGTCCAGCCCGAGGTCGTGGTCGAGCTTGGCGGCCTGCATCAGCGTCCAGATCTGACTGCGGATGGCAGGCAGCTTCGCCGGGTCCATCGCGGAGATGTTGGCGTGCTCGTCGAGCAGCTGCTCCAGCCGCGCGATGTCGCCGTAGCTCTCCGCGCGAGCCATCGGCGGCACCAGGTGGTCGACCAGCGTGGCGTGCACGCGGCGCTTGGCCTGGGTGCCCTCGCCGGGGTCGTTGACCAGGAACGGGTAGATCAGCGGCAGGTCGGCCAGCGCCGCGTCCGGGGCGCACGAGGCGGACATGCCCGCGGTCTTGCCCGGCAGCCACTCGAGGTTGCCGTGCTTGCCCAGGTGCACCATGGCGTGCGCGCCGAACTCGTCGACCAGCCAGCGGTAGGCGGCCAGGTAGTGGTGGCTGGGCGGCAGGTCCGGGTCGTGGTAGATCGCGATCGGGTTCTCGCCGAAGCCGCGCGGCGGCTGCACCATCAGCACGACGTTGCCCGCGCGGACGGCGGCGAGCACGATCTCGCCGTCCGGGTCCTGGGAGCGGTCCACGAACAGCTCGCCGGGCGGCGGGCCCCAGTGCTGCTCGACCGCGCCGCGCAGGTCCTCCGGCAGGGTCGCGAACCACGCCGCGTACCGGCGGGCGGGGATGCGGACCGGGTTGCCGCTGAGCTGCTCCTCGGACAGCCAGTCGCGGTCCTGGCCACCGGCGGCGATCAGCGCGTGGATCAGCGCGTCGCCGTCCTGGTCGGCGACGCCGGGCAGCGCGTCCGGGCCGTCCGCCGGGCCGATGTCGTAGCCCTGCTCGCGCAGCGCCCGCAGCAGGCGGACCGCGCTGACCGGGGTGTCCAGGCCGACCGCGTTGCCGATCCGGGAGTGCTTGGTCGGGTAGGCCGAGAGCATCAGCGCCAGACGCTTGTCCTGCGGCGGGACGTGCCGCAACCGGCCGTGCCGGACCGCGATCCCGGCGACCCGGGCGGCCCGCTCGGGGTCGGCGACGTAGACCGGCAGGCCTTCGGCGTCGTTCTCCTTGAACGAGAACGGCACGGTGATCAGGCGCCCGTCGAACTCCGGCACCGCCACCTGGGTGGCCATGTCCAGCGGTGACAGGCCTTCGTCGTTGTCCTCCCAGGCGGCGCGGCTGCTGGTCAGGCACAACCCCTGCAGGATCGGGATGTCCAGCTCGGCGAGCGCGCCGACGTCCCAGGCCTCGTCGTCGCCTCCGGCGGAGGCAGTGGCGGGCTTGGTGCCGCCCGCGGCCAGCACGGTGACCACGAGCGCGTCTGCCTTGCCGAGCTGCTCCAGCAGTCCCGGGTCGGGCGCGCGCAGCGAGGCGCAGAACAGCGGGAGGGCCTGGCCACCGGCGTCCTCGATCGCGTCGCACAACGCGTGCGCGAAGGCGGTGTTGCCCGCCATGTGGTGCGCGCGGTAGTAGAGCACCGCGACGGTCGGGCCCTCGGTGCGGCGCGGGGTGCGTTCGAGCACGCCCCAGGTGGGGGTCTCCGCCGGCGGCTCGAAGCCGTGCCCGGTGAGCAGGATCGTGTCGGAGAGGAAGCGGTGCAGTTGGGCGAGGTTGTCCGGCCCGCCGTGGGCGAGGTAGCGGTGCGCTTCGGCGCACACCCCGGCCGGGACGGTCGAGCACTCCATCAGCTCGGCGTCCGGGGCCTGCTCACCGCCGAGCACGACCACCGGCCGCGGCCCGGCCAGCAGCGCGTCCAGCCCCTCTTCCCAGGCCCGGCGGCCGCCGAGCAGCCGCACCACGACCAGGTCGACGTCCTCCAGCAGCGGCGGCAGGTCGTCCATGCCCAGCCGGGCCGGGTTGCCGAGCCGGAAGTCGGCGTCGGCGGCCCGCGCGCTGAGCAGGTCTGTGTCCGAAGTGGACAGAAGCAGGATCATGCGGGTCGCTCCTCGGCTCGGCGGGCATCGCTGGGCCAGGGCGCGCGTGCGCAGCGCATGACGGCACCTCCCTCGGGGTCCTCGCCCCGGTTCGCAGGTTGCGGCGACCGGAGTCTCCTGGCTCCCGGATCAGCGCTCGCTCCGCCTTCCCGTCCGAAGAGGACAGTGGCGTCGTGGAGTCCGCTCCCCGGTGACAGTGGCGGGACCGCGCCGGATTCGCACCGGCTTCCTCCACCGTCGCCGCTGGGTGTTGCGACCACTCTCCGCAACAGGGCGATCTTAGAACCTTTTGGGGTCGCGTTGCACGGGTGGTCGCCTGGCGGAACCCGAGAGGTGCCCTGAGCTGCGGGTAACCCGGTGGGCGGCGGAGGGACGTCCTCGTCGGGGAGCCTTCCGAACCCGCCGGTGGTCGTGCAGGTGGGTGACCAGAATTCGCAGTTTCAATTGAAACTGCGAACCGACGTGACTGAGTGGCGCAGTTTCAATTGAAACTGCGCCACTCGCGTCGGGTCACGCGGGCATGGTGCGCGTCGTGGCCCAGCTTGGTTTGCGTCCGCAACTACCTGGGTCCGTAGTATCTGCCGGGTGTTGCGAAGATCCAGCAGACCAGAGCGCGACGGGTGCCCCGGGGCGTTGCGGGTGCACCAGGCCGCCGACGGGGGCTTGGCCCGGATCCGCGTTCCCGGCGGCGCGCTGACCCCGGCGCAGGTCCGCGCGCTCGCCGCGGCGGCGGGGTTGGGCGACGGCGGGTGGGAGCTCACGTCGCGGGCGAACCTGCAGGTCCGCGGCTTGCCGTCCGGCGCGGAGCACGAGCTGGCCGCGCGGTTGCGCGAAGCGGGTCTGCTGCCTTCCGCCACCCACGAGCGGGTCCGCAACATCATCGGCTCGCCCTCCGCGGACGGCCGCGAGCTGGTGGACGTGCGCGCGGTGGCGGCCGAGCTCGACGCGGCGCTCTGCGGTACCCCGGCGCTGGCCGAGCTGCCCGGTCGCTTCCTGTTCGCGATCGACGACGGCAGCGGCGACGTCAGCTCGCTCGGTGCCGACGTCGGCCTGCGCGCACTGGACGCCAACACCGTCGCGCTGCTGCTGGCCGGAGCGGACTCCGGTGTGCGGAAAACCCCGCAGCGGGCCGTGGGAACCGCCATCGCCGCAGCTGAGGCGTTCCTCGCGGAGAAGGCGGCGCAGGGCAGCCAGGCTTGGCGGCTGGCCGAACTCGTCGGCGGCGCGCGGCGGATCGCCGAGCGGCTGGGCGCGGAGGCCGTTCCGGTCGAGCCGGTGGCCCCGCCGAGCACGCATGCGCAGGTCGGGCGCGCGCACCGTCCTGATGGGACGGTCGCCGCGGTGGCGGGCGCACCACTGGGCCGCCTGGCGCCGGACCAGGTGGATATCATCACCGCCGCATCCGGGGCCGCGGGCGAACTGCGCCTGACGCCGTGGCGGACCCTCGTCCTGCCCGGCATGCGGCCCGACGAAGCCGACCGGTGGTTGTCGGAGCTCGGCGCGCGGGGACTGCTCGTGGACCCCGCCTCGGACGGGCTCGGCGTGACCACCTGCGCTGGTCGGCCCGGGTGCGCGAAGTCGCGGGCCGACGTCCGCGCGGACGCCCGACGCGCGGTGCCCCCCGGTGACCTGCCGGTGCACTGGTCGGGGTGCGAGCGGCGCTGCGGCCGCCCGCCGGGGCGCGTCGTGGAGGTGCTGGCCACCGGTGACGGCTACGAAGTCGGTCTCGACGGAGCGACGTGGACTTCCGCAGCCGATGTCGACCAGGTATCCGCCGCGCTCGGCGCGGCACGGAGGACAGTGTGAACGAGAACAGCTCCCGCTACCGCGGGGTGCCCGAGTACGTCCGGGAAGGGGCGGAGATCTACCGCCGCTCCTTCGCCACGATCCGCGCCGAAGCCCGGCTGGACGACCTGCCACCGGAGGTGGCCGGGGTCGCGGTGCGGATGATCCACGCCTGCGGCATGGTCGACCTGGTCGACGACCTCGCGTACTCCCCGGACGTGGTGCGCAACGCCCGCGAAGCGCTGCGCGGTGGTGCGCCGATCCTGTGCGACGCCGCGATGGTCGCCGCCGGGGTGACCCGGCGGCGCCTGCCCGCCGACAACCCGGTGATCTGCACGTTGGCCGACGAGCGCGTGCCGGACCTGGCCCGCGAGCTGGGCACGACCCGCAGCGCGGCGGCCCTGGAGCTGTGGCGCGACCAGCTGGCCGGTTCGGTGGTGGCGATCGGCAACGCGCCGACGGCGCTGTTCCGCCTGCTGGAGATGGTCGAGGACGGCGCCCCGGAACCCGCCGCGGTGCTGGGCCTGCCCGTCGGCTTCATCGGCGCGGCCGAGTCCAAGGACGCGCTGGCCGCGCACCCGAGCGGCCTGGAACACCTCGTGGTGCGCGGTCGCCGCGGCGGTAGCGCCATGGCGGTGGCCGCCATCAACGCGATCGCGAGCGAGGAAGAGTGAGCAGCAACGGCACGCTCTACGGCGTGGGACTCGGCCCCGGCGACCCGGAGCTGGTGACGATCAAGGCCGCCCGGCTGATCGAGCGGGCCGAGGTGATCGCCTACCACAGCGCCCGCCACGGCAGGAGCATCGCGCGGTCCGTCGCCGAGCCCTACCTGCGGCCAGGGCAGATCGAGGAAGCGCTGGTCTACCCGGTGACCACCGAGACCACCGACCACCCGGGCGGCTACCAGGGCGCCATCGACGAGTTCTACGCGGACTGCGCGGCCCGGCTCGCCGCGCACCTGGAAGCCGGGCGGGACGTGGTGCTGCTCGCCGAGGGCGACCCGCTCTTCTACGGCTCCTACATGCACATGCACAAGCGGCTGGCGGGCCGCTTCCGGGCCGAGGTGGTCCCCGGCATCACTTCGATCAGCGGGGCGTCGGCGGCGCTGGGGCGCCCGCTGGCCGAGCGCGACGAGACCTTCACCGTGCTGCCGGGCACCCTCCCGCCGGACGTCCTCGCCGAGCGGCTCGCCGCGACCGACGCGGCCGCGGTCCTCAAGCTCGGCCGGACCTTCGACGGGGTGCGGGAGGCGTTCGAGAAGGCGGGCCGGGCGGACGAGGCCTGGTACGTCGAGCGCGCCACCACCGACCGGCAGCGCTGCCAACCGCTGACCGACGTCGACCCGAGCACCGTCCCGTACTTCTCCCTGGCGCTGCTGCCCGGCCCGGCGAACGCCACCACCGCGGCCCCCCAGGGCGCGGCACCCGCCGGAACCGCAGGGCGGGGGGAGGTCGTGGTGGTCGGGCTCGGCCCGGGCGGTCGCGAGTGGGTGACGCCGGAGGTACAGGCGGCGCTCGCCGAGGCCGACGACCTGGTCGGTTACACCACCTACCTCGCCCGCGTCCCGGACAACCCGCGGCAGCGCAAGCACGCCTCGGACAACCGCGTCGAGGCCGAGCGCGCGGAGTTCGCGCTGGAGCTGGCGCGGCGCGGCTCGAAGGTCGCCGTGGTCTCCTCCGGGGACCCCGGGGTGTTCGCGATGGCCAGCGCGGTGCTGGAGGTCGCGGCGGAGCGCTCGGACGTGCCGGTGCGGGTGCTGCCCGGGATGACGGCCGCGCAAGCGGTGGCCAGCCGGGTCGGCGCGCCGCTGGGCCACGACTTCTGCGTGCTGTCGCTGTCCGACCGGCTCAAGCCGTGGGAGGTGATCGTCGAGCGCCTGCGGGCCGCGGCGGCCGCCGACCTGGTGATGGCGATCTACAACCCCGCCTCGCGCAGCCGGACCTGGCAGGTCGCGGCGGCGCGGGACGCGGTCCTGGAGCACCGCTCGCCGGACGTGCCGGTGGTCATCGGACGCGACGTCGGTGGTCCGGAGGAGAGCATCGAGGTGGTGCGGCTCGCCGACCTCGACCAGTCCGATGTGGACATGCGCTGCCTGCTGCTGATCGGCTCGTCGACCACGCGGGTCGTCCAGGGCGCCGACGGGGCGGAGGTCGTGTACACCCCGAGGCGTTACCCGGCGTGATCGCCCAGCACGGCATCGAGCCAGGCCGCGGCCTGTTCGACGGTCCCGGCCGACGGCGCGTCGGGCCGGGGCGGGCGCTGCACCAGCACCACCGGCAGCCCGAGCTCGCGGGCCGCGGTGAGCTTCGCGCTCGTCATCGAACCACCGCTGTTCTTGCTGACCAGCGCGTCGACGCGGTGCTCCCGCAGCAGCGCGAGCTCGTCGGCGACGCTGAACGGTCCGCGCGCGAGCAGCACCGTCGTGCGCGGTGGCAGCGGTGGTTCGGGCGGGTCGACGGCCCGGACCAGGAAGTGCAGGTCGAGCCCGGCGAAGTGGGCGAGGCCCTGCCTGCCGGTGGTGAGGAAGATCCGTTCGCCCAGCTCCGGGAGCAGCGTGGCGGCCGCGGCCATCGACGGCACCGGTCGCCAGTCGTCCCCGGCCTCCGGCTCCCAGGCGGGACGGCGCAGCACGAGCAGCGGGCACCCCGCGCGCTGGGCGGCTGCCACGGCGTTGTCGGTGATGGCCTGGGCGAAGGGGTGGGTGGCGTCCACGACGGCTGCCACGCCCTCGCTGCGCAACCAGCCGGTCAGCCCGTCGACGCCGCCGAACCCGCCGACCCGCACCTCGCCCGGCGGCAGCTGCGGATCCCGCACCCGGCCCGCCAGGGACGAGGTGACGTGCAGGTCGGGCCGCTCGGCGAGCACCCCGGCCAGCCGCCGGGCCTCGCCGGTACCGCCGAGGATGAGCACCCGCCGTGTTCCGGACCGCATGAAGTGCATTCTCCCCACCGGCAGCGCCTATCGTGGACGCGACCTGGTCACGAGTTCGGAGGCGCACGATGAGCGGGGGATCGGGCCTCCGGTACGGCTGGACGACGGGCGCGTGCGCCACGGCCTCCACGGCCGCCGCCTACACGGCGCTGCTGACCGGCGCGTTCCCGGACCCGGTGGAGGTCCTGCTGCCCAAGGGGCACCGGCCGGCCTTCGCGCTCGCCCGCGAACGGCTCGGCGCGGACTTCGCGACGGCGGGCGTGGTCAAGGACGCCGGTGACGACCCCGACGTGACGCACGGCGCGCTGGTGTCGGTGACGGTCCGCCCAGCGGAACCAGGAGCCGGGGTGGTCTTCCGGGCCGGGGAGGGTGTGGGCACCATCACCAAACCCGGCCTGCCGCTGCCGGTCGGCGAACCGGCGATCAACCCGGTGCCACGGCAGCTGATGAGCGACGTGGTCGCGCAGGTCGCGGCGGAGCACGGTGGCAGCGGTGACGTCGTCGTGGAGGTGTCGGTCGACGGTGGCGAGGAACTGGCCCGCCGCACCTGGAACCCGCGGCTGGGCATCCTCGGTGGACTGTCCATCCTGGGCACCACCGGCGTCGTGGTGCCGTACTCGTGCTCGGCGTGGATCGACAGCATCCGCCGCGGTGTCGACGTGGCCCGCGCGGCGGGCATCGAGCACGTGGCGGGGTGCACCGGGAGCACCTCCGAGAAGGTGGTCACCGAGCTCCACGACCTGCCCGACGAAGCCCTGCTGGACATGGGCGACTTCGCCGGCGCGGTGCTGAAGTATCTGCGCAGGCACCCGGTCCCACGGCTCACCGTGGCCGGGGGCATCGGCAAGATCTCCAAGCTCGCCGACGGACACCTGGACCTGCACTCCAAGCGCTCCCAGGTCAACCTCGGCCTGCTCGCGGCGATCGCCCGCGAAGCGGGCGCCACCCCCGACCTGACCACGCGGATCACCGGGGCCAACACGGCCCTCGAAGCGCTCCAGCTCTGCACCGCGGCGAACCTCCCGCTGGGCGACCTCATCGCCCACCGGGCCCGCCAGTTCTGCCTCGACACCCTCCGCGGGGCCCCGATCGAGGTCGACGTCATCGTCATCGACCGAGCAGGCACCGTCGTCGGCCGGACCGACCCGGCCGGGCCGTAGGTCCGCGCCTCCCGACCGGATTCGGGTTCCGGCCGCACCGAGGCGGTTGCCGACCCCGCCGCGATGGCCGCTGCGCGGCGACGCGCACTCGGTTGCTCGCGGCGTGCGCGATCGGTCGGGAGCAGGCAGACCGGGTGGTTCTGATTGCCCGCTCCCGACCGGTGAATTGACCGGATGGGTGGTATCAAGCGCAGCGCGGTCCACCGAAATGAGTGGACTTCCGCTCCCGTGAACCGCCCGATCCGGTCAGGCGTCCGGAATGGATGCCCACGGGTGGGCCGAGGAACCGTGGGTGGTGACGGTTCCGCCTTCGCTCGGCCGGAAACTGCCGCTCCCGATCCAGAACTGGGCCGGGTCCTGAAGACCGAATACGTTGATCGGTTCGGACGCGTTGCTGTCGCCAAAGTCGAAGTCCATGCAGTGCCCGCTGTCCACGATGACCGTCGTCATCCCGCCGCGCGCGGGGAATTCCACGAAGGAGTCGTAATCGCCCTGGGAGCACACGGTGAGCTGGCCGGTGGCGGCTGACGCCGACACGGTGGCAGCCAGCATGGCCGACGAGGTCAGGACACCGATGGCGAGGGCGGAAGCGCCTGCTCGCCTGAGGGTGGTCGCGAAGGGCAAGATGTTCTCCGTTCTCGGTTTCCGCGCCGTTCCGCCAATTCCGCGCTGCGGCGCACCGCCATTGCGTGGCGAAGTTATTCCGGGGGAGGGGAGAACTGCAATCGGATGTGGATGACGCTGCCCGCCCGGGCGTGGACCAATTCCCTTCAGGGCACCACCTGGTTCCAGGCGCGTGATTGTCGTGCTCACCGGTGCGACTGCGTCGCACCGGTGAGCACGACGAATTCCGCAACGGCCGCCACCACGTCGGAAGTTGCGAAGACGTGCGCCCGAGTGGTCAGGTGCGGCAGCGGTTGGGGGAGTAGAGGTGGCTGTCGGGGAATTCCGAGGCCGTCAGGACTTCGCCCACCACGACCACCGCGGTCCGGGTGATGCCCGCCGCCCGGACGTGGGTGGCGATGTCGGCGAGCGTCGCGCGGAGGACGACCTCGTCCGGGCGGCTGGCGTTGGCCACCACCGCGACCGGGCAGTCCGCGCCGTAGTTGGGCACGAGCTCCGCCACCAGCTGCTCGATGCGGTTCACCGCCAGGTGCAGGACCATCGTCGCGCGGCTCTGGCCGAGGGTGGCCAGGTCCTCGTGCTCCGGCATGGGCGTGGCGCGGGCGGAGGTGCGGGTCAGCACCACGGTCTGGCCGACACCCGGGACGGTGAACTCGCGGTTCAGCGCGGCCGCCGCAGCGGCGAAGGCCGGGACGCCCGGGACCACCTCGTACGGAATCCCGGCGGCGTCGAGCCGGCGCATCTGCTCGGCGACCGCGCTGAACACCGACGGGTCCCCCGAGTGCAGCCGCGCCACGTCGAGCCCGGCTCCGTGCGCGGCCCGCAGCTCGGCGAGGATGTCGTCCAAGGTGAGGTTGGCCGTGTCCACCAGCTTGGCGCCGGGCGGGCAGTGCTCCAGGAGTTCCTCCGGCACCAGGCTCCCCGCGTACAGGCACACCGGCGAGGCGGCGATGACGTCGCGGCCCCGCACCGTGATCAGGTCCGCGGCCCCTGGTCCGGCACCCACGAAACGAACTGTCATCGCTTGCTCACCACCCACTGCGTCACCGGCATCGCGGGCCGCCAACCGGTGAAACCACCGATCGGCGCGGCGCGCTCCACCGAGATCCGGACCAGTTCACCGCCGCACCGGCGGTACCAGTCGGCCACCAACGCCTCCAATTCCAACGTGACCGCGTTGACCACCAGCCGACCACCGGGGCGCAACGCGGCCCAGCACGCTTCCAGCGCTCCTGGCGCGGTTCCACCGCCGCCGACGAAGACGGCATCCGGCTCGGCCAACCCGTCCAGCGCGTGCGGCACGGCTCCGGTGACCACCTGGAGCCCGGGAACGCCCAGCGCGCTCGCGTTCGCGGTGATGCGCTGCGCCCGGTCGTCGCGGTGCTCGATCGCGATCGCCCGGCAGGACGGATCACTGCGCATCCACTCGATCGCGATGCTACCGGCGCCCGCACCCACGTCCCACAACAACTGCCCGGGCGACGGGGCCAGCCGGGCGAGCGTGATCGCCCGCACCTCGCGCTTGGTCAGCTGCCCGTCGTGCTCGAAGGCGTCGTCCGGGAGTCCCGGCGTGACCGGCAGCGTCCGCGCCCCGGGGGCTTCGCAGCACTCGACCGCGACCACGTTCAATGAGTCCACTGTGGACTTCCAGTCGTCGGCGGTGGCCTCGACGCGCCCTTCCCGCTCGCTGCCGAGTGCGGACAGCGCGGTCATGCTGCTCGGCCCGTAACCGCGCGCCCGCAGCAGCGCCGCGACCTCGTGCGGCGTGCTGCCGTCCGCGCTGAGCACCAGCAGCCGGTTCCCCGGCTGCACGCGGGGGTGCAGCAGCTCAACCGGGCGGCCGACCAGGCTCACGACCGCGGTGTCCTGCACCGCCCAGCCCATCCGCGCGCAGGCCAGCGACAGCGACGACGGGTGCGCGATGATCCGCACCCGATCCCGGCCCAGCAGCCTCACCAGCGTGCCACCGATCCCGTAGAACATCGGATCACCGCTGGCCAGCACGCAAATCGACCGGTCGGCGTGCTCGGCGAGCAGGCCGGGCAGCGCGGGCAGCAGCGGGGTGGGCCAGGCCACCCGCTGCCCAGCTGCCTCCGGGACCAGGTCGAGGTGGCGGGAGCTGCCGAACAGCACCTCGGCTGATTCCACGACGGTCCGGGCGTGCCGGGACAGGCCCGCCGCGCCGTCGGCCCCGATGCCGACGACGTGGACCAGCTCCGGCTTCTCCTGGAGAACGCTCACCGCACCACCTCACCACGTCGTGGTCAGGCGTTGCCGAGGACCTTCGTCACGGAAATCTCGATCACCACGCGGGCCGGGTTCTCGCGGGGCTTCTTGTAGCGCTGCTCGTACCGGCGCTCGGCGTCGGCCACCACCTCGGGCTCGTCGCGCACCACGGCCACCCCCTGCAGGGTGGACCAGCGCCGCCCGTCGACCTGGCAGACCGCGACCTGCGCCCCACCGGGCCCGGCCGCGCGGATCTGCCGCACCTTGTGCGAGGTGGCGGAGGAGATCACCCGCGCGGTGGCCGTCTCGACGTCGAGGGTCACCCCGACCGGCACCACGTGCGGCGTGCCGTCGGGACGCACCGTCGTCAACGTGCTCAGGTGGCGTTCCCGCCAGAACTGCCGGAACTGCTCGCCCACGTCCGCCAGGTCACGACCCACCGGGTACTCCCTCCTCAGCCCTGTCGAGCTCCACCGCGGTTGCCGCGCCGGGCACCGCGCCCGGACGAGGCCTGGCCGCGGCGCCCGCTCTCCGCCTGCCCGCGCTCCGCGGGGCGCCGCCGACGGTTCGACTCACCAGCCGCGCGGTCCGGGCGCTTGGCACCGCGAGCGCGCGGTGCCTGCTGCTTCGGGGCCACGAGCGAGACACCGCTGGGCTCGCGGGCACCGGTCACTCGGGCCAGCTCCGCGTCCTCGGGGCTGACCGACGTGGTCTTGGCCTTGACCCCCGCCTGCGCGGCCATGGTGCGGAACGCCTCCCGCTGGTCGTCGGTGACCAGGGTGACCACCGTGCCGGTGGCGCCCGCGCGGGCGGTCCGACCCGCCCGGTGCAGGTAGTCCTTGGGGTCGGCCGGCGGCTCGACGTGCACGACCAGGCTCACGTCGTCGACGTGGATGCCGCGGGCCGCGACGTTGGTCGCCACCAGCGTCGACGTCTCACCGCTGCGGAACTCGTCGAGGATGCGCGTCCGGGCGTTCTGCGCCTTGCCGCCGTGCAGCGCACCCGCCGGGACACCTGCCGCCCGCAGCTTCTTGGTCATCCGGTCGGCGTGGTGCTTGGTGCGCACGAACATGATCGTGCGGCCATCGCGCGCCGCGATGCGCGCGAGCACGGCCTGCTTGTCGGTCGAGGACACCAGGAGCTGGTGGTGCTCCATGCTGTCGACGCTGGCCGCGGGCGGCGCCAGCGAGTGCACCACCGGGTCGGTCATGTACCGGTCCACGAGCTTGTCGACGTCACCGTCCAAGGTGGCGGAGAACAGCAGCCGCTGACCGTCCGCCGGGACCAGGTCCAGCAGCTCGCGGACCTGCGGCAGGAACCCCATGTCGGCCATCTGGTCGGCCTCGTCGAGCGCGGTCCGCTCCACTTCGGACAGCACGCAGGTGCCCTGCCGGACGTGGTCGGCGAGCCGACCCGGGGTGGCGACCAGGACGTCCACGCCGCGCCGCAGCGTGTCCACCTGGCGGTTGAACGAGGTGCCCCCGACGACCTCCCGGACGTAGAGCCCGAGGGCCTTGGCCAGCGGCTTCAGCGAATCGGTGACCTGGGTGGCCAGTTCGCGGGTCGGGACCAGCACCAGGCTGCGCGGGTGCAGCGGCCGGGCGTTGCCCTGCTGCAGCGCCAGCAGCGGCAGGCCGAACGCCAGCGTCTTGCCGGAACCGGTCTGACCGCGCCCGAGCACGTCCCGGCCGGTCAGCGCGTCGGGGATGGTGGCGGCCTGGATCGGGAAGGCCTCGACCATCCCGCCGTCGGCCAGCGCGCGCACCAGCCGGGTGGGCAGGCCGAGGTCGGCGAACGGTGCCGGGTCGACCGCGGTCACCCCGACCTGGTCGAACAGGCTGCGCTTCGGCTGCTGCGGCTGCCCCTGCGGACGGCGGCGGCGCGGTCGGCGGGCAGAGCGCGTGGGCGTGGTGGACGAGCGTGAAGGCACGAAGAACTCCCGGAAGTGGCACGTCACGGGGAGGCTTCGCGGGATGTCCGCGGGCGATCACGAGGACGAGCCCGGCGCGTCGGCGCCGATAGGTGGTCAAGGCGTGTCGCAGCGGACACGGGCCGGTGATCCCGGCGATTTCCCCCGCAGTCTAGCTGACCGGCCCGGCCGCCGGGCGGGGCGCCCGAGCCGGTCAGCGCATCGTCACCAAAGCAGGTTCGCCGCTGTGGCAAGGCGTTCCGCGAGCTGGTCCGGATCGGTCCTGGTCGCGTCCGCACCCCGGGCGTGGAACCACGAAGCGATGTTGTGTGCATCACGTCGCAGGTAGTCCAGGCCGAGCGGGTTGGCCGCCAGGTCGACGGCCTGCGGCAGGTCGATCAGCACCAGCCGCCCGTCGTGCACCAGCACGTTGTAGGCGGACAGGTCGCCGTGCGTGAAGCCGCGCTGGGCCAGCACGACCAGGGCCTCGACCAGCTGCGCCCAGAGCTCGTCGAGCTCGTCGGCGTCGGGCCGCAGCGCGGCCAGGCGCGGGGCGGCGGTGCCGTCCGGGGTGCCGACGAACTCCAGCAGGACCTCGGTCCCGACCCGCTGCACCGGGTACGGCACCGGGGCGCCCGCCAGCCACAGCGCGGAGAGCACGCGGAACTCCGCCACCGCCCACTGCTGGGCGATCATGCCCTTGCCGAACGACGTGCGGTGCTCGATCGCCCGCATCTCGCGGGACCTGCGCAGCCGCCTGCCCTCCAGGTACCCGGCGTCGCGGTGGAACATCCGGTGGTCGGCGTCGCGGTACCGCTTGGACGCCAGCAGGCAGGAGTCTGCGCCGGGCACCGACCGCCGCAGCAGGTGGACGTCGGCCTCCTTGCCGGTCTTGAGCACGCCCAGCTCGTGGTCGACCGCTGCCAGCTCGGTCACCAGCCAGGACGGGTGCGGCTCCGGGCCGCGCTCCCCGCTGTCCCAGGTGGACCACCGGTCGGCACCACCCGGCAGCGGCGCGGGTTCGGGCTCGTCGCGCAGCGCGGCGAGCCGCCCGCGCTCCTCCTCGGTGAGCCGACCGCGCCGGACCGGCTCGTCGTCGAAGCGCTGCCGCTTCTGGCCCTTCGGCTTGCGCGCCTTGGACTTCTTGGTGTTGCGGAAGAGTGATGGGTCGTACTGCTCGTACGAGGACAAGATCGGGTGCTCCTCACGAGGGCGAGAACCTCCGCCCGAGCACCGAGAGCTCAGCGCAACCGCAGCGGAGGAATGGAAGTTCGACTGCGTCCGTGCGCGAAAGAAGCGCGCACCGTCACCACAACGGCCACCACGACGAACCTCCCCTCGCTTGACGACGCGGGACTACCGCGATGGCGACAGTGTTCACATCCGGCGCTGATGGGCGCAACTGGTTTTCCGAGGGCGCGGGTCGACTGCCCTGCGCGCTGCCCGAGGTGGAGTGGTGTCGCGCGAAGTGCCCGGTTCCAGCTACAGGCGGTGTCGAGGTGGATACAATCCGTCTTGATCTCGGCTCGTGTGGAGGGGGTAACGCCGTGGCCGGAGCAGATGAGGGCAGTCCGGCGCGCTCGAGGAGCGGTGGAGGGGCGCGAACCGGTGCGGTGGCGGGCCACAACAGCATCGACAACGCCACCGTCGGTCAAGCCGTTCAGGCGGGCGTCCACAACGGTGATAATCATTTTCACATCTACTACGGCGGGTCGCCCCCGGTCGCGAACGCGCCGGTTGCCGACCCACCGGTCGCGGGCGAACCGGTCGATGAGATGCGGCCTGAGGTGCAGGAGCGCACGGCGCAACCGGGTTGGGACCACCGGTCGACCTGGTACCTGGCACGCATCGTCAAGGAGCGGTCCCCGCTGCTCTTGGCCGGTTGCTTCGTCTTCAGCGCCAACAGCATGGTCGCTGGTTTCCTGGGTTTCCTCTTCGGTGTACCGCCCCCGGGTGCGTCCCCGACCGCGGACCTTGGTCTGGTGGCGACCATGTTCTTCCTGGCGGCCCCGTCGGGGTGCCTCCTTCTCCTGCGTCGGCAGGCGCGGAGGAAGGAGTCGTCGAGGTGGCCTTCGCTGCAGGAGGTCCACCCGGTTCTGGCCCGCCGGTTCGCTCAGCTGAACCGGCCACTGCCCCTGGTGCTGGCCATGTCGTTCCTCGGCTTGTTGATGATCGCAGGAGCCTCCTCGCCAGCGAGCGGGCAGTCGCAGTCGAGCCAGTTCAGCGAATTCAGCTTGCAGGCCATGACCTTCCTGATGTGCGCCAACGGATTCGTGTCCTGTGGAGTGCTGCTGGTGCGGAGGCGGCGGCGTGGCGCGTCGAAACCGCATGCGGTGTCCGAGTAGCAGAGTGTCGTGGAAGCGCTGCTGACCAGCGGCACTTGACGGCTCGTGCTGTCGGCGGTCGAGCCTCCTGCGGTGGCTCATCACCGCGTTGAGCTTTGCGTTCTGCGTGGGTGCCGTCGTCAGCGCGCTGTCGATCAGTGCCGAGGGCCGCTACGCGCTCGTCGTTCCATTTCCCGTCGCATTCGTGTGCGGGCTGATCTGGTGGTGCGTGGGACCGCAGTGGCCGATCAGCGGGGAGCTGGGGCTCCGCCGTCCGGTGCGGACTCGCTTTCCCCCGGATCGCACTCTTCTTCCGCGCCACCGCCGTGACCGCGGTAGCGCAGGGGTTGAACCAGTGGGACGAAGCGCCGTCGGGTCTCTCGACTCACGTGGGCATGCTCGTGTTCTTGGTCGAAGGCGCGCTGTCCTGCGGTTTCATGCTCTGCGCTGGTGCGTGTCGGCGCGCCTGCGGAGGCGCCGTCGGTGTGACGTCAGGGGTGGACGACGACGCAGAGGGCGCGGTCGCCCTCGCGCTCGACCTGGAGTCCGGCGTCGCTGGCCACGGCAAGGATGTCCTCCACCGACTCCGGTTCGTCGGGGGCTTGGGCCAGTGCTCGGGCCAGCTTGCCCTTGTGCGCCTTGTTGTGGTGGCTGACCACCTTGCGCTTGCCCCTCGCATCCTCGGAGAGCACGCGGACCGCCACCGCGCCCGGGATCTTCGCCAGCGCGGCGTAAGCGCCGGAGCGCAGGTCGACGACGAGGTCGTCGGCGGCAGTCAGGACGGGTTCCAGCACTGGGCGCCACACGCTGCGCAACGTCCCGATGCCGGGTAGCGAGTTGCCCCCGGAGAGGCGGTAAGCGGGAATCGCGTCCGTCCCGTGCACGATGCCGAACAGCGCCGACGCGACCGCCAGCCGCGCGTCGGCCTGCTTGCGCTCCACCGGGGACAGCGACTGCACGTCGAGTGCGTCGTAGAGGACCCCGGTGTAGCGCTCGAGCGCCGGGGCGGTGGGCGCGTCCCAGAGCTCGGCGTTGCGCTGGACCTCCTCGACCTGGCGCTCGGACAACCCGAGCGCGTCCAGGCTCGCGGGCACGTCATCAGCCAAAGTGGACAGTGCCTCGACCAGCCGCCGCCGGGTCCCGGTCAACTCCGGATGCGAGAGCCCGCCCAAGTCCAGCGGTGCACCCGAACCACCAACCGACTTGGTCTCCGAAGGAGGCAGCAGAACCAACACCCCACCAGGGTAAACACCACACCAACCCACCCCCGCAGACCGGCCCCGCCCAGCCGAGGATCGCAGTTTCAATTGAAACTGCGATTCGATGTGGCTGGGGACCGCAGTTTCAGTTGAAACTGCGGTCCCTCGTGCCTGGCAGCCGCAGTTTCAATTGAAACTGCGGTTCCTCCTGCGGGCGAGGGCCGAACGGATCGTCGCGGCGAGGACGTCCATCGACGTGCGCATGTCCTGGTTCGTGACGGTGATGACCAACCACCCCGCATCGGACAGTCGTCTCCGCCGAAGCTCGTCCTTCCTGATCTGGACGGGGTCGGAGTGCCACTCCCCGTCGTACTCGACGGCGACACATTCGGCCGGGAAGGCCAGATCCACGCGAGCGACGAAACGGCCGCGGTGGAAGACCTCGAGCTGGGGAACTGGTTCCAGGCCGCGCGCGGCGAGCTCGACGCGCAGCACGGACTCCTGGATCGACTCCGCGCGGCCGTCCAGGTGGGGAATTCGGAGCCGCGCCCGCACCACGCCGTTGTCGCCCCGTCCGGAGAGGAACTTCTCGATTGCTTGGGCCGTGATCAGGCCAGCGTGCAGGAGCGCGTCGCAGTGGGCGACCGCCATTGCCGCGGAACGGCGTTTCAGCAGGTCGAACGCGGTTCGTTCGACTCCAGCCAGTCGCATCTGGTACCAGGGGGAGTACTCGAAGTCGAAGATCCGCACCGCGGAGCACCGAAGTCCCTGGCGGCGGTGCATGCCGTACTCGCGGGGCACGATCACGTCCACCGGAGTGGAGAAATCGGCGAGCGGCACGCCGTGGAGCGTTGCGGCGGACAGGCCGGTGAGCATCGCGGTCGGGGGTAGTCGCATTGCTGCGGCGTGGCACTTCAGTTCATGGGTGAGTGGCGTCTCGCAGGTCGTGTACACGCCGTGCAGGACCCTCCGGAAGGCTGAGCTCCGCAGTTGGTGGTCGGTGATCCCGGCGGCCAGCGCTTCTGCGCGCAGGAAGAGTCCGTGTTCATTTCCCAGGGGCGGGATGCTGATCTCGTTCACGCCCATAAGGAGGTGGAAACCCCGCGGCTGGATACACCGGGAACCAGATCGGCGGGGCACTTTCGCACCTTGGGGTCAACCTCAACCGCAGTTTCAATTGAAACTGCACCTCCCGCCCACCCGGGATCGCAGTTTCAATTGAAACTGCGATCCCGGAGGTGGCCCGGATCAGGTGGGGGTGAGGGTGTGGTTGGTGGTTACTGGGAGGGCGGACAGGCCGTGGATGATCGAGGTGGGGCGGTGGGTTGCCGCGCCTGCTCGGCGGAGGTGGGGGAGGCGGGTTGCCAGGGCTCGGAAGGCGACCTCGGCCTCCAGGCGGGCCAGGGGCGCGCCCAGGCAGTAGTGGATGCCGGAGGAGAAGGCCAGGTGGTCGGCTCGGTCCGGGCGGTCCAGGTCGAAGCGGTCCGGGTCCGGGTGCACCGCCGGGTCGCGGCCGGCCGAGGCCACCAGCGCCAGGACCGGCGTGTCCGTGGGCAGCTGGCGGCCCGCCAGCTCCACCGGTTCGTGCGCGATGCGCATGGTCATCTGGACCGGCGGGTCCCAGCGCAGCGCTTCCTCCACCACCGCCGGTGCCAGGTCCGGGTCGGCGCGCAGCCGCGCCCACTGGTCCGGGTGCCGCAGCAGCGCGGAGGTGCCGTTGCCAATCAGGTTCACCGTCGTCTCGAACCCAGCCACCAGCAGCAGGTCGCACAGCTGCACCAGCTCGGTGCCGCTGAGCTTGCCCGCGTCGAGTGCGGCGACCAGGTCGCTGATCACGTCCTCGCCGGGGTCGGCCCGGCGCTGCTCGATCAGCCGCTCGAACATCGCGTCGAGCTCGGCGCGCGACTCGCGCATCTGCCGTAGCTGGCGGGTCGAGCGGACCCCGTCCAGCGCCCCGGCCAGCACCTTGCCGTGGTGCGCCAGCCGCTCGGCGTCCAGCGGCGGCAGCCCCAGCAGCTCGCAGATGACCCGGATCGGCAGCGGCGCGGCGAAGTCCCGGACCAGGTCGAACTCGCCGCGCTCGGCCACCCGGTCCAGCAGCTCGTCGGCGATCCGCTCGATGCGTTCCCGGTAGGACTCCAGGCGGCGGGGCCGGAAGGCGGGGGCGGCGAGCTTGCGCAGCCGCGAGTGGTCCGGCGGGTCCAGCTCCAGCAGCGAGAGCTGCAGGTCGACGGCGGCCGCGCTCGGGTCGCCGTAGGACCCGTCGCTGGTGCGCATGCCGAACCGCCGGTCGCGCAGCACCTCGTCGCACACCTGGTGCGTCGTCAGCACCAGCGCGCCCAGCTTGCTGCGCACCAGTGGCCCGCGCTCGCGCAGCTCCCGGTAGAGCGGGTACGGGTTGTCCCGCCACGGCGCGTGCAGCAGACGGGCGACCGGATCACCACGCTTGGCGAAGAACCAGGTCACCGCTCCCTGCGCGAACAACCTGGCGCCGAGACCGAGCTCGGCGAGCCCAGCGCGGGCCTGCGAAGTGGACATCGGACCCCCTCGGGGACGTGGACCTGACTTCGAGGGAACCGCAGGACAGGCCCAGCGACAATGCGCCGATCAGCGCAAGCCCCGCGGTCACCTTCGGTGCCCACGCAGAACTCGCCGTCGGCCAGCACCGTCCACGACGGACCGCGGGTCGAGCACGAGCCCGCAGGAGATCGAGGCGACCGGGGACGTGCGGCCAGCACCGTCCACGACAGGCCGTGGGCCGGGTTCTCGCCCAGCTCGACAGGCCGCCGCACCTCCGCCTGCCGGTCGGCGGCGCTCGGGACGCGGTGCTGCCCGCCGCGGGGCTCGGGCACCCGACCCGCACCCCGCCCGGCCGGTTCGCGGCCAGCACCACGGACCGCCGGACTCGAAGGCGACCGCGGCACCCGGCGCGCCCGCCCAGAACTCCGCGAAGCGCAGTCGATCACCGCCACGACGACATCCGGGTCCGCGACCGCGCGCCAGCGGCGCGCACCGGCACCGGCCGTCGACCGGTAATCCGCTGGTGGTGGCCCCGGGGGCACTCGCTACCCTGCCCGTGACGAACCAGCCCGGATGAGGAGCCAGTAGCCGTGATCACGAGGATGTCGACGTTGTTCCTGCGTACCCTGCGCGAGGATCCGGCCGACGCCGAGGTGCCGAGCCACAAGCTGCTCGTCCGCGCCGGCTACGTCCGCCGCATCGCACCGGGCATCTACTCCTGGCTGCCGCTGGGCCTGCGGGTGCTGCGCAAGATCGAGGACGTCGTGCGGCAGGAGATGGACGCCATCGGGGGCCAGGAGATCCACCTGCCCGCGCTGCTGCCCAAGGAGCCCTACGACGCGACCAACCGGTGGACCGAGTACGGCCCGACGATGTTCCGGTTGAAGGACCGCAAGGGCGCCGAGTACGCGCTCGGCCCCACCCACGAGGAGCTGTTCGCGCTCACCGTCAAGGGTGAGTACAGCTCCTACAAGGACTACCCGGTCGTGCTGTACCAGATCCAGACCAAGTACCGGGACGAGGAGCGGCCGCGCGCGGGCATCCTGCGCGGGCGCGAGTTCGTGATGAAGGACTCCTACTCCTTCGACCTCGACGACGAGGGCCTGGCCTCGGCCTACCAGCTGCACCGCGACGCCTACACCCGGATCTTCGACCGGCTCGGGCTGAACTACGTCATCGTCTCGGCCACCTCCGGCGCGATGGGCGGCTCGGCCTCCGAGGAGTTCCTGGCCGAGTGCGAGACCGGTGAGGACACCTTCGTGCGCAGCACGGAGTCCGGTTTCGCCGCCAACGTCGAGGCCGTGGTGACCCCGGCGCCGCCCGCCGAGCCGATCGAGGGCAAGCCCGCCGCGGCGGTGCACCACACGCCCAGCACGCCGACCATCGAGACCCTGGTCGACTTCCTCAACGCCAACACCGACCGCAAGTTCACCGCGGCCGACACCCTGAAGAACGTGCTGGTCAAGACTCGCCAGCCGGGGGCGCAGGAGTGGGAGTTGCTGGCCATCGGGGTGCCCGGCGACCGCGAGGTCGACATGAAGCGGCTGGAGGCCTCGCTGGAGCCCGCCGAGGTGGCGCTGCTGGAGGAGTCCGACTTCGCCGCCAACCCGTTCCTGGTCAAGGGCTACATCGGCCCGAAGGCCCTGCAGGACAACGGGGTCCGCTACCTGGTCGACCCGCGGGTGGTCACCGGCACCGCGTGGGTGACCGGTGCGGACCAGGCCGACCACCACGTGGTGGACCTGGTGTGTGGCCGGGACTTCACCCCGGACGGCACCATCGAGGCGGCCGAGGTCCGCGAGGGCGACCCGTCGCCGGACGGCAAGGGCACCCTGGTCGCCGCGCGCGGCATCGAGATCGGCCACATCTTCCAGCTGGGCCGCAAGTACGCCGACGCGTTCGGGCTGGACGCGCTGGGGCAGGACGGCAAGCCGAAGCGGATCACCATGGGCTCCTACGGCGTCGGCGTGTCCCGTCTGGTCGCCGTGATCGCCGAGCAGAGCCACGACGAGCAGGGCCTGGTCTGGCCGCGCGAGGTGGCCCCGGCCGACGTGCACGTGGTCATCGCGGGCAAGGACGAGAGCATCTGGGAGCGCGGGGAGGCGATCGCCGCCGAGCTCGACGCGGCCGGGGTGCAGGTGGTCCTGGACGACCGCACGGTGTCGCCGGGCGTGAAGTTCGCCGACTCCGAGCTGCTCGGCGTGCCGACGATCCTGGTGGTGGGCAAGGGCCTGACCCGGGGTGTCGTCGAGGTCCGCGACCGCCGCTCCGGTGACCGCGTGGAGGTCGAGGTGGACGCCGCCGTCGCGCACGTCGTGGAGGCGGTGCGCGGCTGAGCGCAGCTCACGTGGCCAAGCCCCCGGGTCCTGCCCGGGGGCTTCGTGCTGCAGGGGTCAGGACAAGGCGGTGAGCACGGCTCCGGTGTCGGCCAGGTCGGGGAGCACGGCGTGGGCTCCGGCGGCGTGGAGCTCGGCTTCGGTGCTGCTGCCGGTGGCCACGCCCACCGCGACCGCGCCGAAGCGCAGCGCGCCCGCGACGTCGTGCGGGGTGTCGCCGACGACCACGACCGAGCTGGGCGCGATCTCGGTGCCGTGCTGGTCGGCGGCCTTGGTGACGGAGTCGGCGATCAGGTCGTGGCGGTGCACCGAACCCGCGCCGAACCCGCCGATCTCGAAGTCGACGTGGTGGTGCAGGTCGAAGGACTCGAGCTTGTGGAACGCCACCTCGGCGAGGTTCCCGGTCACCAGGGTCTGCACGAACCCCGGTTTCAGGGACAGCGCCTCCAGCGCCTCGGCGGCCCCGGGCAGGGCGCTGCCGCGCTCGGCCAACTCGGCCCGGGTTTCGGCGACTGCGCTGGTCAGGGCGGTGAACATGGCCGAGATCGTGGAGTCGTCGGCGGGCACGCCGTGGTTCTCCAGGACGTCGGTGGTGATCGCCAGCTCGGTGCGCCCGGCGGTGTCGGGCATCTGCTCCAGCACCTGGCCCGTCACCGCCGCCAGCGCCTGCCGGTACCAGCGGGGCCCGAAGCCCCGGGCGTCGACGAGCGTCAGGTCGATGTCCCACAGCACGAGTCGCGTCACGACGCCCATCGTGCCAGGTCACCGGCAGTGACGTCAGGACGTCAGCTCGCTGCGGGCGGTCTCGGGCACGACCGCCATCCCCACTGCGGTCAGCGCCAGGCAGCCGATCAGCATGACCACCACGGGCGCCGGTGACGCGGTGGCCCGCAGCAGCGCGGTGCCCGCCAGCGGGGCCGCCGCACCGGCGAGCACGGTCGCCGCCTGGTAGCCCAGCGACACCCCGGAGTACCGGACCGAGGTCCCGAAGAGCTCGGCGTAGAAAGCGGATTGCGCACCGGTCAACGTGCCGTGCAGCAGCAGGCCGACGGCCACCGCCAGGAACACCAGCACCGACTCCCGGCTGGCCACCAGCGGGAAGAACACCACCGTCCACAGTGCACAAGCCAGGGCCGCGCCGATCGCCACCGGGCGGCGACCCCACCGGTCCGACAGCGCACCCCCGGCCAGCATCGCCAGCGCCTGCACCAGCGAGCCGACGGTGACCGCGGCGGTCGTGACCGCTGTGGGCAACCCGATGCTGCCCGCGTACACCAGCAGGAAGATGGTGAACACGTAGAAGGCCGCGTTCTCGCCGACGCGCGCGGCGAAGGCCGCGAACACCTCGCGCGGATACCGCCGCAACGCCTCCAGCGCCGGCGCCCGCGCCTCGCGGCGCTGCTCGGCGACCGCCCGGAACAGCGGTGACTCGGCGACCCGCAGCCGCACCCACAGCCCGACGACGACCAGCAGGATCGACGCCAGGAACGGGATCCGCCAACCCCAGGCCGCGTACTGCCCGGCCGTGGTGCTCCCGGCCACCGCCGCGAGCGCGGCCGTGGCCAGCAGGTTGCCCAGCGGCCCGCCGGTCTGCGGCCACGCGGTCCAGAAGCCCCGCCGCGCCGCGGGCCCGTGCTCGGCGACCAGCAGCACAGCACCGCCGAACTCACCGCCGAGCGCGAAGCCCTGCACGAGCCTGAGCGCCGTCAGCAGCAGCGGTGCGGCGATGCCGATCTGGTCGTAGCCCGGCAGCACTCCGATCAGCACCGACGCCGAACCCATCAGCACCAGGCTGATCACCAGCAGCCGCTTGCGCCCGACCCGGTCGCCGAAGTGCCCGAACACCAGCCCGCCCAGCGGTCGGGCGGCGAAGCCGACGGCGTAGGTCACCAGTGCCAGCAGCACGCCCAGCAGCCCGTCACCGCGCGGGAAGAAGACGGGGCCGAACACGGTCGCCGCCGCCGCGCCGTAGAGGAAGAAGTCGTAGAACTCGACCGTCGTCCCGACCACGCCCGCCGACACCACCCGGCCGAGGCGTCGGCTCCCCACTGTCGTCGTCACGACCGCACAGCGTGCTCGCGCGGGCACGCTGCGCGCAAGATCTGGCCCCGGAACCGCCGGGATGCCAGCTCAGCCGGGGAGGAAGCTCAGGCGGACGCGGCGGACCGGGTTGTCCACGTTGGTGTCCACCAGGCACACCGACTGCCAGGTGCCCAGCGCCAGCTGCCCGCCCAGCACCGGGATCGAGGCGTACGGCGGGACGATGGCGGGCAGCACGTGGTCCCGGCCGTGCCCGCGCGAGCCGTGGCGGTGCTGCCAGCGGTCGTCCTTGGGCAGCAGGTCGCGCAGCGCCGCGAGCAGGTCGTCGTCGCTGCCCGCCCCGGTCTCGATGATCGCCAGCCCGGCGGTCGCGTGCGGCACCCAGACGTTGAGCAGACCGTCCTCGGCCCCGACCGCGCGCAGGAACCGCTCGCACTCGGCGCCCAGGTCGTGGACGACCTCCACCGATCCGGTGCGTACCTCGATCTCCTCGCTGTGCATGGTCCCCACCGTAGTGCGGTATCGGCGGGAGCGAAGTCCGGCAGTTCCGGAACCGGCCGGTCCGGTGCGAGGATGCGGGGATGCGAGAGGCTTTCGGCGCGGAGTTCGACGTCCCGGACGGCTACCTCAACACCGCCAGCATCGGGATCCCGCCCGCCGCGGCGGCCCGCGCGGTCGCCGAGTCGGTGCGCAGGTGGGGCAGCGGGCTGGACCGGCCCGGGGACTTCGAACCCGCCGTTGCCACCGCCCGCGCGGCCTTCGCCCAGCTGATCGGGACCACCGCGGACCGGGTGGCGATCGGCACCACGGCCTCCCAGCTCGTCGGGCTCGTCGCGGCGAGCCTGCCGGACGGCGCGCGGGTGCTGGTGGCCGAGGGCGACTTCACCAGCGTGCTCTTCCCGTTCGCCGCGCAGCGGGACCGCGGGGTGCAGGTGACCGCGGTGGACCTGGCGGAGATCGCCGACCACGCCGCCGACCACGACGTGGTCGCGGTCAGCGTGGCGCAGTCCAGCGACGGCCGCGTCGTCGACCTGGCGGCGCTGCGGGAGGTCGCCGCAACGACCTCGACGCGGGTGCTGCTCGACGCCACGCAGGCGGTCGGCTGGTTGCCGCTGCAGCTTGACTGGGCGGACTGGGTGGTCAGCGCGGCCTACAAGTGGCTGCTGTCGCCGCGCGGTGCGGCCTGGCTCGCGATCCACCCCGACGCGCCGGAGATCCGCCCCAGTAGCGCCAACTGGTACGCGGGCGAGGACCCGTGGGAGACCACCTACGGACTGCCGCTGCGGCTGGCTGGTGACGCCCGCGCGCTCGACCTCTCGCCGACCTGGTTCGCCCACGTCGGCGCGGCCGCCGCGCTGGACTGGCTGACCGGCCTGGACATGGCGGAGGTCGCCGCGCACTGCACCGGCCTGGCCGACGAGTTCCTGACCCGGCTGGACCTGCCGCCCGCCGGGTCCGCGATCGTGTCGGTGCAGGTCCCGGACGCCATGGCCAAGCTCACCGCGGCCGGGGTCTCCTGCGCGGTGCGCGCGGGCCGCGCACGCCTGGCGTTCCACCTGTACAACACCCGTGCGGACGTCGAAATGGCAGTCCGTGCGCTGGTGGGAACGTCCGGGGTGTCCGTCTCGTAATCCACAACCGCTACCGTTGGTTTCCGTGCCCGACCGAAGAGGTGCACCCGAAGACATGACGGGTGAACAAGCTGACACGCAGCGTGAAACCGCTCCGCTCCGCCGCGACAACTCGCGGATACAGCCGGATCGGGCACCGGTCGACCCCGGGCCGGGGCAGACCACCCGACCCGTCTTCGCTCCGCCGCACCAGCAGGCGCCGCGGCCAGCGCACCCGCGGACCAACCCCCCGGCGCACCCGCAGCCCAACCCGCAGGCGTACCAGCAGGCGGGTCCGCCACCGCAGCAGCCCAACCCACCGGTGCGCCAGTCGGCCAACCCGGCGACCAGTCGGCAGCCCGCACCCGAGCCGCCGCCGTCCAGCAGGCGGATCACGCCGATGGGCTGGCTCGCGCGCGGGGCCGGGTTGTTCGCCATCTCCGTGGTGTCCGGCCTGATCTGGCTGGCGATCAAGCCCGACCCGCCCGAGCCGGAGGACCCGCCGCTCGCGGTGAAGTACGACTTCAAGCCGATCCGCCGCGAGGAGGGCTTCCGCGGCTGCCAGAACGTCTCGGACCACAAGATCCAGGAGTTCTTCCAGGACGCGGAGTGCGAGCACCTCACCCGGGCCCTGTACGACACCACGCTGCCGGACGGCTCCCGGGTGCTGACCTCGATCGTCACCGTGCTGATGCCCGACGCGGACAGCGCGCGGCGGCTCGACCAGCTGCTCACCGAGGACAACACCGGCAACATCCGGGACCTCGTCGACGACGGCAGCAACGACACCAAGGACCTGCCCGAGCTCGCGGACAAGGCCTACGCCTCCGGCCAGCAGGACCGCCTCGTGGTGATCGGCGACTCGGCCTACTACGACAAGAAGACGGACAAGGGCGACCTGGCCCTGCTCGACGTCTCCAACGAGGCGCTCAAGCTCGGCTGGCCGCAGGACCAGCAACCCCCTTCGTGAGCGGCGGTGGTCGCCAGGACCACCATCGCCGCGCACGACCTCACGCCTGACCGGGGAAGGCCTGCGCGGCCGGTTGCTGCCCGACGGTGAGGCGCCAGCGCGTGGCGCGGGTCGCCGAGGTGGTCAGGCCGTCCAGCGCGGTGCCGCGCAGCCCGGGGTCGTCGGTGTTCTCCAGCACCGAGCGCCAGCCGACCTGGCAGTCCGCCTCCGCCTTGATCAGCAGCTCGATCGCGGACTTCTGGTTGCTCAGCCGCGCGCCCACGTCGTACGCGGGCTGCGGAGCTGGCGGGATCTGCCCCGCGCTGCGGATCACGCCCTCCGCGACGTCCCGGATCCGGCGGTGCTGCTCCGCGGCGTCCTCGATCGCGTGGCGCACCCGGGTCTCGCCGACGTACGCGGTCGCCAGTCCGTACACCCACACCGCCGCGTGCTCCGCGCCGAGCGCGCTGCGCAGCGCCTTGCCCGACTCGTCCGAGAGATCGGTCACGCCAACACCTCCAGCAGGCTCGCGCAGCTCGCCGAGATCGATCCCACCAGGCCCGCCCGGTACTGGTCCTGCACCGCGGGCACCAGCGCCGCAGCCTGGTCCCGGGCGCCGGTCAGCGCCTCGACCAGCGCCTTCGACGCCGAGCTGGCCGACCCCGGCGCCTGCTGTGGCGGCGCCTCCGGCACCGACGGCGGGTCCTCCGGATCGCGCGGGTTGACGCGGTCGATCTCCTGCTGCAGGGCGTCCGCGTGGGTGCTGCGCGCGGTGGCGACCTCGTTGGCCGCCTCGGCCAGCCCCGCGTGCGCCTGCGCCACCGCCCTGGCCAGCTTCGCGTCCGCCTTCGCCGCGTTCGCCAGCGCCAGCAGCTCGTCGGGCTCGTCGGGCGCGGTGCTGCACGCCGTGCTCAGCGCGGCGACGACCGGGGTCGCCGCGAGCAGCCGCAGGACGCTGCGCCGCCCCAGCGCGGACCGGGCTCGGGAGGGGGATTCCACGCCGATCTATCCTGCCAGGCGACCAGGTCGCCCAGCGTCCGGGCACCAGCCCCGCCCTGATCCACCCGGCCCCGGCACGATCCGCCGATCGTAGGGATCCCACGGCGCGCTCGGGTGCGGACGGACGCGATACCCTGGGCGACCGCGACCGGCACGTGCAGCACTGGTCGCCGACCTCGCGCGCGCCGACCGGTGCCGCGCCTCCGCCAGGTCTACGCAGACCGCGAACGAACTTTGGGAGTGCCAACGTGTCCAGCCCGCCGCGTGGTGAGATCACCGCGCAGCTGGAGCCCGTCGTGGCCGAGGCCGTGTCTCGGATGGGCTTCGACCTGGAGGAACTCGGCGTGCAGCAGGCAGGCCGCCGTCGCCTCGTCAAGGTCGTCATCGACTCCGACGACGGGGTCGGGCTCGACGACATCTCCGGCATCAGCCGCGAGGTCTCGAAGGTGCTGGACGCGCACGAGCACGTCCTGGCCGGGTCCTACACGCTCGAGGTCACCTCGCCGGGCGTGGACCGGCCGCTGACCCGGCCGCGGCACTGGCGCCGGGCCCGGTACCGCCTGGTCAAGATCCGGCTGGCCGACGGCGAGCAGCTGGTGGCCCGCGCCGGGGAAGCCGATGATGACGGTGTCACCGTGCTGGTGAGCGGTGAACTGCGCCGGCTGGCCTACCGCGACGTGGAGCGCGCGGTGGTCGAGGTGGAATTCCAGCAGCCACCGGCGGAGGATTTGGTCAAGCTGGAGCGGGCTGCGGGCGGCGCCTCCCAGCAGGGGGACGACCGGGAAGACACGGAGGAGTCGAGGTGAACGTCGACATCGCGGCGCTGCGTGCGATCGAACGCGACAAGGACATCCCGTTCGAGACGGTCCTGGAAGCGATCGAATCGGCACTGCTCACCGCATACCGCCACACCGAGGGGCACCAGCCGCACGCCCGGGTGGAGGTGGACCGCAAGACCGGCGTCGTGCGGGTCATCGCGCACACCTTGGCCGCCGACGGCAGTGTGCAGGAGGAATGGGACGACACCCCGGAGGGCTTCGGGCGGATCGCGGCGACCACCGCGCGGCAGGTCATCCTGCAGCGGTTGCGCGACGCCGAGCACGAGCGCACCTTCGGCGAGTTCTCCACCAAGGAGGGGGAGATCCTCGGCGGCGTCATCCAGCGCGACGCGCGGGCGAACTCGCGCGGCATGGTGATCGTGCAGGTCGGCGACAGCGAGGGCGTGATCCCGGCCGCCGAGCAGGTGCCCGGTGAGAGCTACGAGCACGGCACCCGCATCAAGTGCTACGTCTACGGCGTCTCGCGCAGCGCGCGCGGCCCGCAGATCTCGCTGTCCCGGACGCACCCGAACCTGGTGCGGCGGTTGTTCGCGCTGGAGGTCCCGGAGATCGCCGACGGCACCGTGGAGATCCCGGCGGTGGCCCGCGAGGCCGGACACCGCTCCAAGATCGCGGTGCGTTCGACCGTCCCCGGCGTCAACGCCAAGGGCGCCTGCATCGGCCCAATGGGCTCGCGGGTGCGCAACGTGATGAGCGAGCTGGGCGGCGAGAAGATCGACATCATCGACTACTCGGACGACCCGGCGACCTTCGTCGGCAACGCGCTGTCGCCGGCCAAGGTGGTCTCGGTGGAGGTCGTCGACGAGCGCACCAAGACCGCGCGGGTGGTCGTGCCGGACTTCCAGCTCTCGCTGGCGATCGGCAAGGAGGGGCAGAACGCCCGGCTGGCGGCCCGGCTCACCGGATGGCGCATCGACATCCGCAGTGACGCGGACCCCACCACGAGCGCAGCCCCAGCGCACCCGGCGGATCTGGACCCCGCGGTGGACGGTGTGCAGACCGCGGGTTCGGCCGAGTGACGTCGTCGGGTTAGAATTGAAGGCAGGCTGACGCGAGGGGAGCAACAATCCGCACACGTGTGTCCGGCGAGCACGGCGAGAGCCGTGGGCCGGTGCGTACTTGCGTGGGATGTCGCACCCGCACGTCGCCAGCTGAGCTGCTGCGCGTGGTCGCCGAGGGCGACGGGGTCCCCGTCGTCGTTCCCGATCCGCGACGTCGGCGGCCGGGCCGGGGCGCCTGGGTGCACCCCGATCCGGCATGCCTGCGTCTGGCCGAGCGGCGCCGGGCGTTTCCGCGCGCACTCCGCGTGCGGGGAGCACTCGACACCTCAGCCGTGCACGAGCACGTCGGTGCCGGGCAACCGCAGCACGCAGCTCACGACAGGACCGACGCGGGACCCGTCCCGCGCCAGGCAGCTGAAGGAAAGCAGGTCGACCCGTCATGAATCAGCCGTGAAGCTGAAGCCATGAACGCGCATCGGCGATAGGACGAGGTCGAGCGGGACTGCCGCCCGGCCTCACCCAGATGAGGAGAGCAGTGGCAGGCAAGGCCCGCGTACATGAGCTCGCGAAAGAGCTCGGTGTTACCAGCAAGGAAGTTCTGAACAAGCTCGCCGAGCAGGGCGAGTACGTCAAGTCCGCGTCGTCCACCGTGGAAGCCCCGGTGGCGCGCAGGCTGCGTGACGCGCTCAACAAGTCGTCCAAGAAGAGCGACGGCGGCAAGCCCGCTCCGGCCGAGCCCAAGTCGGCGCGCCCGGACTCGGCCGCGCCGAAGCCGGGCCCCAAGCCCGGCCCGCGGCCCGAGGCTCCCGCCGCGGAGCGCCCCAAGCCGGGCCCCAAGCCCGGTCCGAAGCCCGGTCCCCGGCAGCCCGAACCGCAGGCCAAGCCCGAGCCCGAACCGCAGGCCAAGCCCGCGGCTCCGGCTCCGGCCCCGGCCGCGAAGGCCGAGCCGAAGCAGGCGCCCAAGCCGGGTCCGAAGCCGGGCCCCAAGTCCGGTGGCGACGCGGACGGCGTCGTCCCGCCGCGCCCGAAGGCGCCCAAGCCCGGCCCGCGCCAGCCGCGCGTCGGCAACAACCCGTTCGGCGTGGGCAGCGGTGCACCGCAGCAGCGCCCGCCGCGTCCGGGGTCCGGTTCCCGGCAGGGTGGCGGCCAGGGCGGCCCCGGTCGTCCGGGTGGCGACCGGCGGCAGGGCGGCGGCCAGGGTGCCGGTACCGCACCGGCCGGTGGCGGCGCCCCGCGTGGTGAGGGCGGTCCGCGCCCGAACCCGGGCATGATGCCCCCGCGCCCGAACCCCGGCATGATGCCGCCCCGTCCGCCCCGCTCCGGTGGCGGTCCCGGCGGTGGCCGCGGTGGCGGCGGCCGAGGTGGCCCCGGTGGTGGCGGTGGTCGTCCGGGCGGCGGTGGCCGTCCCGGCGGTGGCGGCGGCTTCCGCGGTGGCGGCGGCGGTGCGCCCGGCGGTGCTCCGGCCGGTGGTGGCTTCCGCGGTCGTCCCGGCGGCGGTGGCCGTCCGGGTGGTCCCGGTGGCCGCGGCGGTGCGGCCGGTGCGTTCGGTCGTCCCGGTGGGCCGGCCAAGCGCGGCCGCAAGTCGAAGCGGCAGAAGCGCCAGGAGTACATGGAGAACATGCAGGCGCCGTCGGTCGGCGGCGTCCGCCTCCCGCGCGGTGGCGGCGAGACCGTTCGCCTGCGCCGCGGTGCTTCGCTGACCGACTTCGCCGAGAAGATCAACGCCAACCCGGCCTCGCTGGTGCAGGCGATGTTCCACCTCGGCGAGATGGTCACCGCGACCCAGTCGGTCTCCGACGAGGTGCTGGAGCTCCTCGGCCAGGAGATGAACTACAAGGTCGAGATGGTCTCGCCGGAGGACGAGGACCGGGAGCTGCTGGAGTCCTTCGACATCAGCTACGGCGACCCGGGCAGCTCCGACGAGGAGCTGGCGGCCCGGCCGCCGGTGGTGACCGTGATGGGTCACGTCGACCACGGCAAGACCCGACTGCTGGACACCATCCGGAAGTCGAACGTGCAGGCCGGCGAGGCGGGTGGCATCACCCAGCACATCGGCGCCTACCAGGTCGTCACCGAGCTGGAGGGCAACGAGCGCCCGATCACCTTCATCGACACCCCGGGTCACGAGGCGTTCACCGCCATGCGTGCTCGCGGTGCCAAGTCCACGGACATCGCCGTGCTGGTGGTGGCCGCGGACGACGGCGTCATGCCGCAGACGGTGGAGGCGATCAACCACGCCCAGGCGGCCGGGGTGCCGATCGTGGTCGCGGTCAACAAGATCGACGTCGAGGGTGCCAACCCGGACAAGATCCGCCAGCAGCTGACCGAGTACAACCTGGTCGCCGAGGAGTACGGCGGCGAGACCATGTTCGTCGACATCTCGGCGAAGCAGGGCACCAACATCGAGAGTCTGCTCGAGGCGATCCTGCTCACCGCGGACGCCACGCTGGACCTGCGGGCCAACCCGAAGATGTCCGCGCAGGGCGTGGCCATCGAGGCGCACCTGGACCGCGGTCGCGGCCCGGTGGCCACGGTGCTGGTGCAGCGCGGCACGCTCCGCGTCGGCGACTCGGTGGTCGCCGGGGACGCCTACGGCCGCGTCCGCCGGATGATCAACGAGAACGACGAGGACGTGCCCGAGGCGCTGCCGTCGCGGCCGGTGCAGGTCATCGGCTTCACGTCGGTGCCGGGCGCGGGTGACACCTTCCTGGTGGTCGACGAGGACCGGGTGGCGCGGCAGATCGCCGACCGCCGCGGGGCTCGCATCCGGGAGGCGCAGAACGCGGCCAAGCGCAAGCGGGTCAGCCTCGAGGACCTGGACAAGGTGCTCAAGGAGACCAACCAGCTGAACCTGATCATCAAGGGCGACAACTCGGGTACCGTCGAGGCGCTCGAGGAATCCCTGATGAAGATCGAGGTCGGCGACGAGGTCGAGCTGCGGGTCATCCACCGCGGCGTCGGTGGCATCAACGAGTCCGACATCAACCTCGCCACCGCGGAGAACACCATCGTCCTGGGCTTCAACGTCCGGGCCGAGGGCAAGGCGGCCGAGGTCGCCAACCGCGAAGGCGTGGAGATCCGGTACTACTCGGTGATCTACCGGGCCATCGAGGACATCGAGCAGGCGCTCAAGGGCATGCTCAAGCCCGAGTTCGAAGAGGTCGAGCTGGGCAAGGCCGAGGTCCGCGAGGTCTTCAAGTCCTCCAAGGTCGGCACCATCGCCGGTTGCATGGTCACCGAGGGCATCATCAAGCGCAACGCCAAGGCACGCCTGCTGCGGGACAGCGTGGTGGTCGCCGAGAACCTCAGCGTCAACTCGCTGAAGCGGTTCAAGGACGACGCCACCGAGGTCCGCGAGGGCTTCGAGTGCGGTCTGACCCTGGGGTCCTACAGCGACATCAAGGTCGGCGACATCATCGAGCCGTACGAGATGCGCGAGAAGCCGCGCGACTGAGTCGCAACGCGCAGGGGGTCGTCGACCGGCGGCCCCCTGCGTTCGCGGTGGTGAACCATGTATGTCGGTGTGCTCGAGCTGGACGTGCTGCTCGGTGACGTCCACTCGCTGAAGCAGAAGCGCGCCGTGGTGCGGCCCGTGGTGGCCGAGCTGCGGCGGCGCTTCGAGGTTGCCGTCTCCGAGGCGGGCAACCAGGACCTCCACCGCCGCGCGCTGATCGGCGTCGCGGCGGTGTCCGGCGATGCCGCGCACGTGCGCGAAGTGCTGGACGCCTGCGAGCGGCAGGTCGCCGCGCGCCCCGAGCTGGAACTGCTCTCGGCGCGGCAGCGCATGCTCGGCCCCGAGGACTGAGCGTCCGCCGGGTCCCTGGGACAGCGCCGCCGCAGAACTGAATCGAACTTTCCCGAAGGAGGTGCGCCGTGGCTGATGCGCCGCGCGCCCGCAGGCTCGCCAAGCGGATCGCCCAGATCGTCGCGTCCGGGCTGGAATACGAGGTGAAGGACCCGCGGCTGGCGATGGTGACCATCACCGACGCGAGGGTCACTCCCGACCTGCGGGACGCCACCGTGTACTACACGGTCTTCGGCGACGACGCGGACTACGCCTCGACCGCGGCCGCGCTGGCCAGCGCGACCGGGGTGCTGCGCTCCCGCGTCGGCCAGCAGACCGGCGTGCGGTTCACCCCCACGCTGACGTTCGTGGCCGACACCGTGCCGGACAACGCCCGGCGGATGGAGGAGTTGCTCGCCAAGGCCAAGGAGGCCGACGCGGAGGTGGCCCGACTGGCCTCCGGCGCGGAGCCCGCCGGGGACGCCGACCCGTACCGGACCAGCACCGACGATGACGAGGCCGACACCGACGGTGCGGAACCGGAGTCGTTTTCCGACGCCGATGTGCGGCGTGGGCCACAGAGTGGTTGAGTCGCAGCGCGGCATCAGGTGCGTTGGGCACGGGCGGCCGGAGTGGTCGCCCATGCCGTGGAGGTGAACCTGTGCGCGGGCAACCCGAACCCGATGGGCTGGGCGACCGGTCCGCAACCGGTGCGGATCCGGTCGCGTCCGCCGTGGTGGAGGCCGCGCGCAAGCTGGCCGACGCCACGGACGTGACGCTGTTCGCGCACGTCAACCCGGACGCTGACGCGCTCGGCAGCGCGCTCGCCCTGGGGCGTGCGCTGCGCCGGCGGGGGTGCACCACGCGCGTGTCGTTCGGCACGCCGGACCAGCCCCCGGCCTCGCTGCGCGATCTCGACGGCGACGGCCTGGTGGTTCCGGTCGACGAGGTGCCCGCCGCGCCGCCGACCCTGGTGGTGTGCGACACCGGCAGCCTGCAGCGGCTCGGGCGGTTGGCCGACCGGGTCGCTGGGACCATCGAGGCCGGTGGTGACGTGATCGTGGTCGACCACCACGTGTCGAACACGCGCTACGGCACGCTGCACGTGGTGGACGAGCGCGCCGAGGCGACCGTGATGATCATCTTGCGGCTGCTCGACGAGCTGGGCGCGGAGCTGGACCTGCCGACCGCGCGGTGCCTGTACGCGGGGCTGGTCACCGACACCCGCTCCTTCCGGCACGCCAGCGCGCGGACGCACCGGGTGGCGGCCCGCCTGCTGGAAGCGGGCGTCGACCCCGAGGCCACCACGCGCCCACTCCTCGACACCCACCCGTTCGGGTGGATGGGCATGCTGGCCGGGGTGCTCGGCGCTGCGGAGCTGGAGCCGTCCGCCGCGCGCGGGCTCGGGTTCGTGCACGCCACGGTCCGGCTGGCCGATTCCGACGGCCTGCGCAGCGAGGAGCTCGACAGCGTCATCGACGTGCTGCGCACGACCAGCGAGGCCGAGGTGACGGCGGTGCTGAAGGAGATGGCGCCGCAGAGCTGGTCGGTGTCGCTGCGCGCGGACAGCCGCTTGGACGTCGGCCACGCGGCGGCGGTCTGCGGCGGCGGCGGCCACCGACTGGCCTCGGGTTTCACCGCCCAGGGCAACCCGGAGGACATCCTCGATGAGATCCGCAAAGCCCTCGAAGAATCCCCCCTCCTCAACTGACCCACCACACCCAGGTCTCCACCGCTCCGTCGTGTCCTCTCCCCGGACCGGCCGTCCCCGGCGCAACGCAAGTTCAGTGGAATTCGCACGCCTGGGCCCGCTCTCCACCTCGCGAGGTCCCGGCACGGAGCTCCTGATGGGTGGTCAATCGCCCGTCTGACTTCCGCCACCGCGGCCACCGAGGGCAGGCGGCGCGACCACCACGGCGGGCCCGCGATCGGCACCGGGGACCGCTGGAAGCAGCTTCGCCGCTTGCTTGATTCACAGTTTCAGTTGAAACTGTACCGCCGGGTGAATCGCCTGGGAGGTTCCGGTGCGATCACCTCGTGGGAAGTTGCGGGCTCCCCTCGTGAGGTCCTGGCTGGAGGGCTTGTCGTGGACCGCCTGTCTCCGTGGCACCTCGGAGTTGGGAGAGACCGTGGGGGTCAGGTGCGGCGGCGGGCTCTGAAGGCTGCTACGTGCATCCGGTTCGCGCAGCGAGGGGAGCAGAAGCGCTTGGCCTGGTTTGTTGAGGTGTCCAGGAAGTAGGTTTCGCAGCCGTCGGCTCCGCAGCGGCCCCAGCGGGTTGTGCCGTGCTGGACCACGCCCTGCGCCAGGCCCCAGGCCGCGGCCGCTGCGACCTCGTCGACGGCTGGGGCGTCCGGGCCTGCGACGTGCACGTGCCAGTTCGGGTTGCCGTTGCGGCCGCCGTGGCCGGACAGCCGCGGGCGGGGTGGGTGCGCGGCGAGCAGCTCGTTGATCTCCGCGAGCACGGTGTCGCCGTCGTCGGCGACCAGGGCGTCCAGTGCTCGGCGCAGGCCGTCGGCGACCGCGCGCAGCACCGGGAGGTCCGGTTCGGCGAGGCGGTCGGCCCACCACGGTTCGTCGTGGAGGGCGGCGCGAACCGCGTCGAGGTCGCTCAGATCGGCGTTGGCGATCCGGAGCGCCACGGCAGCGTAATCAGCGTTGTCCATCGGCGGTCCTTACCGTAGCCTGGGGTGTCAGGGGTGCAACCCGCGTTCGCAGCTTAGCTCGCGCGGTCCGGGCGGCGTTTCCGCGAGAACGCGGGGCCCGCGCGCGGGGGCGGCGCGACCCCGACCGATCCGAGTAGGCACTGAGCTGGAGGAAGTGTGTCCGAACCGGGGGAGCGCATCGCGCCGCGGAAGGTGTTCGCGCTCGCAGTCCCAGCGCTGGGCGTGCTCGCCGCCGAACCGCTGTACGTGCTCGTCGACACCGCGGTGGTCGGGCACCTCGGGGCGGTCCCGCTGGCCGGTCTCGCGCTGGGCGGCACGCTGTTCACGCTGATCTCCAGCCAGCTGACCTTCCTGACCTACGGCACCACGGCCCGCACCGCGCGGCTGCACGGTGCTGGCCGCCGCAAGGAGGCCGTGGCCGAGGGCGTCCAGGCCACCTGGCTGGGCGTCGCCGTAGGCATCGTTCTCTCGCTGCTGGCCCAGCTGGTGGCAGCGCCGGTGGCCGAGCTGCTCGCCGGGCCGGGGCCGGTCGCCGACGCGGCCGCGACCTGGCTGCGCATCGCGCTCTGCGGCGCTCCGCTCGTGCTGATCACGATGGCCGGGAACGGCTGGATGCGCGGCGTGCAGGACACCGCCCGCCCGCTGCGGTACGTGCTGGTCGGCAACGGTGTGTCGGCGGTGCTGTGCCCGCTGTTCGTCTACCCGCTCGGCTGGGGCCTGGAGGGGTCGGCGATCGCCAACCTGGTCGGCCAGACCATCGCGGCCTCGCTGTTCATCCGCGCACTCGTCGTGGAGCGGGCGCCGCTGAAGCCGGAGCTGCCGGTGATGCGCGCTCAGCTCGGCCTCGGCCGCGACCTGGTGCTGCGCACGCTCGCCTTCCAGGTGTGCTTCTTGTCCGCGACCTCGGTGGCGGCCCGGACCGGCGCCGAAGCCGCGGCGGCGCACCAGGTGGTCTGGCAGCTCTGGACGTTCCTGTCGCTGGTGCTGGACTCGCTGGCGATCGCCGCGCAGTCGCTGGTCGGGGCGGCGTTGGGTGCGGGCTCGGCGTCGCGAGCCAAGGGCATCGCCCGCCAGGTCACCTGGTACGGCTTGGCGTTCGGGGTCGTGCTCGGCGTCCTGTTCGCCGCGCTCGCCGTCCCGCTGCCCGCGGTGTTCACCTCCGACGCCGCGGTGCTGGCGGAGATCCCGCACGCCTGGTGGTTCTTCGTGCTCCTGCAGCCGGTGGCCGGTGTGGTGTTCGCGCTGGACGGCGTGTTCCTCGGCGCCGGGGACGCCGCCTACCTGCGCACCGCGACGCTGCTGAGCGCGTTCGTCGGCTACCTGCCGCTGATCTGGCTGTCGCTGGCGTTCGGCTGGGGGCTGGCGGGCATCTGGACGGGCCTGTCGATGTTCATGGTCCTGCGCCTGGTGACGCTGCTGCTGCGAGCCCGCTCCGGCCGCTGGGCGGTCACCGGCGCCACCCGGACCCAACCCGCCACCGCCTGACCTACTGCTGCCAGAACCAGTCCTGGTCGCGGACCTGCCGGTAGGCCTCGCGGCGGGTCTCCGGGTCGAGGCGCTGGATGTAGACCATGCCGTCGAGGTGGTCGGTCTCGTGCTGGAGGCAGCGCGCCATCAGACCGCTGCCCGACACGGTCACCGGCTCGTTGTCCACGTCGACCCCGCGCACCACCGCGTGCTGGGCGCGGCGGGTGTCGAACCCGAGCCCGGGCAGCGACAGGCACGCCTCCCCGCCGTCCTGGGTCTTCCGCGACAGCTCGACGACCTCGGGGTTGATCACGTAGCCGATCTCGCCGTCCACGTTGTAGCTGAAGGCCCGCACCCCGACCCCGATCTGCGGTGCGGCCACCCCGGCGTGGCCGGGGGCGTCGACGGTGTCCAGCAGGTCCGCGACGATGGTGCGCAGCCGCTGGTCGAACTGGGTGACCGGCTCTGCGGCCATCCGCAGGATCGGATCGCCGAATCGCCGGATCGGTCGGAACGCCACTTCAACCTCCTCGCTCGGGCCCAACCCTAGCGACCCGGGCGGTGCTGCTCCGGCGAGGTCGGGGAAGATGGTGCGCCGTGTCCGAGCACTCCCGAAAAGCACGTCCCCCCGTCCCGCCCGGCCTGCTCGTGGTCGACAAACCGGCGGGGATGACCTCGCACGACGTCGTCTCGCGGGTCCGCCGCATCATGGGCACCCGCAAGGTCGGCCACGCCGGAACCCTCGACCCGATGGCCACCGGCGTGCTGGTGCTGGGGCTGGAGCGGGCCACCAAGCTGCTCGGCCACCTGGCGCTGGACACCAAGGCCTACCTGGCCACCATCCGGCTGGGCGCCACGACCACCACCGACGACGCCGAGGGCGAAGTGCTGTCCGAAGTGGACGCATCGGCGGTGGACGAGGCGGCGGTCCGGGCCGGAATCGCCGAGCTCACCGGCGACATCCAGCAGGTGCCCAGCGCGGTCAGCGCGGTCAAGGTCAACGGTCGGCGGGCCTACGAGCTGGCGCGCAGCGGCGAGGAGGTCGAGCTGGCGGCCCGCCCGGTCACCGTGTCCCGCTTCGACGTGCTGGGCCTGCGCCGCACCGAGCGCACCACCGAGCTCGACGTGCTGGTCGAGTGCTCCTCCGGCACCTACGTGCGGGCGCTGGCCCGCGACCTGGGCGCGGGCCTCGGGGTCGGCGGGCACCTGGGCGAGCTGCGCCGGACCCGGGTCGGCCCGTTCGGGCTGGCCACCGCGCGCACCCTGGAGCAGCTGGAGGCCGAACCCGGGTTGTCGATGGGCCTCGACGAGGCGGTGGCGACGGCCTTCCCGCGCCGCAACGTGGACTCCGCGGTCGCCCGGGCCCTGTCCCACGGCCAGCTGGTGCCCGCCGCCGGGGTCGAGGGCACCTACGGGATGTTCGACCCGGAGGGACGGGCGGTCGCGCTGGTCCGCGACCGCGGCCGGACCGCCAAGCCGGTGCTGGTGATCACCCCGGCGAATTGACCGGTACCTCCGAAGTTCGCACGCGTTTTCGGTGACGCACGCCACCCTCCTGGAACCTGTTCCGCCACGCGCCGTCCCACGGCCGAGTCCGTAGGAGCGACGAGGAAGTGGGAGCAGCATGCGCAAGCGAGTGGTCGGGGCGACCGTCGTGCTGACGGCGGGTTTGGCGCTGAGCGGCTGCGCGGCGGGCTCGGGGCAGTCGCCCACGAGCCCGGAACCGCAGGACGGCGGCCAGTCGGTCGAAGCGGGCGAGCAGGCCGCGACCGGCGAGCAGACCGAGGGCTCGGGTGAGCAGACCGGGGACTCGGGTGACAACGGGCGCTCGGACGAGGACCGGCCCTGCACCGGGCGGGACCTCACCGCCCAGTACCAGTCCGGGCAGGCCAGCCCGACGGGCGGCGAGGCGACGCTGCTGGTGACCAAGGAGGACGCCAGCGACCCCTGCGTGCTCGACCAGTACCCGGATCTCCGGGTGCTCGACGAGAACGGCCAGCCGCTGCCGACGACCGTCCAGCACACCCTGGAACCCGCGCCGTCCCGCGTGCCCCTGCCGGGTCCTGCCTACGACCAGGCGGTGCTGTCGCTGAAGTGGACCACCGCGGAGGGGTGCGGGTCGAACGCGAGCAAGCTCGCGCTGAACCTGGTCAACTCCGACGACTGGGCCGACGCCCTGGAGGTCGCGGTGAACACCAGCGAGCAGGACGTGTTCGGGGCCGTCTGCGCCGGTTCCACGGTCGATGTCTCCGCCTTCGGCGCGGGCGTCAGCTGAGCCGCCCGGGGGCGTGGGCCGCCCACGCCCCCGGCGTCCCGGTGGGATGTGCGTCGCAGCACGGGCGACGGCTTTCCGGCACTCGGGTGGTGGAGCAGTAGGCTTCGTGGTCGTGCAGCGATGGCGTGGTTTGGAGCAGCTCCCCGGCGGCTGGGGGCGGTGCGTGGTCACCATCGGTGTCTTCGACGGCGTGCACCGCGGGCACCAGCAACTCATCTCGCACGCGGTGCGGCAGGCGCGGCGGCGCGGCGTGCCGTGCGTGCTGATGACCTTCGACCCGCACCCGTCGGAGGTCGTGCGCCCGGGCAGCCACCCGGCGCAGCTGACCACGCTGCGGCGGCGCGCGGAGCTGGCCGAGCAGCTCGGCGTCGACGTGTTCTGCGTGCTGCCGTTCACCCGCGAGGTCTCCCGCGTGCCCGCCGAGGAGTTCGTGCACGAGGTCCTGGTCGAGAAGCTGCACGCGGCCGAGGTCGTGGTGGGGGAGAACTTCACCTTCGGGCACAAGGCCGCGGGTAACATCGAGCTGCTGGCCAAGCTGGGCGAGCGGTACGGCTTCGAGGTCGAGACCGACGCGCTGGTGTCCGGCCCGGTCGAGCGGGACGACGAGCCGTCGGGCACTTCGGTGACCTTCTCCTCGACCTACATCCGCTCGTGCATCGACGCCGGTGACGTGGTCGCCGCGGCGTCCGCGCTGGGCCGCCACCACCGCCTGGAGGGCATCGTGGTGCGCGGGGCGGGGCGCGGCGGCAAGGAGCTCGGCTTCCCCACCGCGAACCTGTCCACCCCGCCGCACGCGGCGATCCCGGCCGACGGCGTTTACGCCTGCTGGTTCACCCACCGCCACCGGGGGTCGAGCGAGCCCGGCCGCACCATGCCCGCCGCCGTCTCGGTGGGCAGCAACCCGACGTTCTCCGGCACCGAGCGCACCGTCGAGGCCTACGTGCTCGACATCGACGCCGACTTCTACGGCGAGCACGTGGACCTGGACTTCGTGCGGCGGTTGCGCGCGATGGAGCGCTTCGACAGCGTCGACGCGCTGATCGAGCAGATGCACCAGGACGTCGCCGAGACCAGGCGCGTCCTGGCCGCGGACGGGTGAAGCCCGGCATGTCCACTCCCCGAACGGAGCAACCTCGGCGGCCGAGCGGTGCCAGGAGCTCCGGGCATATTTCCGATTCACATTCGCGTCTGGCCAATGACCTGGCAGTATTCAGAGCCGGATCGGCCAGGCGTGATCGGGTCGGCGCCGAGATTGGGGGAGCGAAGGTGGCGGAGAGCAGCAACGTCCAGCGGAACCTTGCCCTACAGCGGCAGTGGTACGGCGAACCGCTGGGTGACCGGGTCCGCCGCCTGGTCGTCGCGTTCCGCATCTCGCAGGCGCAGCTGGCCGACGTGCTCGGCATCAGCGCGCCGATGCTCAGCCAGGTGATGAGCGGCCGCCGCGCCAAGATCGGCAACCCGCAGGTGCTGGCCCGGCTGGTGATGCTCGAGCGCAAGGTGCTCATCCCCGGCGTGGCCTCCGGTGAACCCGACGCGATCCGGCAGGCGCTGGAGGACGTGCGGCAGTCCCAGCCGTCGGTGGGCCGGGACAACCTGCCGGTCAAGCACGCCGCCAACGGCGAGGAAGCGGCCTGGCCGGTGCTGCGTGAGGTGGCGAAGCCGAACGAGCTGGAGGCCGCGGCGTCCTTCCTCGAAGGCCGCTACCCGGGCCTGGCGGGACTGCTCCGCCGCGCCGCCAACGGCGACTGACCGTCGTGAGCGGCGATGGTCGCTGGAGCCACCATCGCCACTCACGAGGTGGCTGCGTGGCGTCGTGAGCGGCGATGGTCGTTAGAGCCACCATCGCCACTCACGACGTATTTTGGGCTGATGCGCCTGTTCACCGCGTTGTGGCCGTCGGAGGAGGCGGTGCGGCACCTGTCCGCCGCTGTCGACCGGCTGGACCGGAAGCGGTTGGCCGCGGCCACGGCCGGGCTGCGCAAGTTCCGGTTCAGCGCGCCCGAGCGCTGGCACCTGACGCTGTGCTTCCACGGCGACGACGCCGACCAGGACGAGGTCACCGAGCGGCTGGACCGCCGGGTCGCCCGGCTGCTGACCGCCGATCCCGCACCGCCGCGCCTGCGCTTGAGCGGGAGCGGGACGTTCCGCGGCGTGCTGTGGATCGGTGTCGAACCGGAGGCCACCGGCGACGACCGGGCGCTGCGGGCGCTGGTGCGCGCGGCAGGGGGCGACCCGCACGGCTACCGCGCGCACCTCACCATCGCGCGCTGGGCGGCCGGTCGGGGAGACCGGGAACTGCTGACCGGCCTCTTCGCCGGCTACGCGGGCCCCTGGTGGGAGGCCCGCGAGCTCACCGTGGTGCACAGTGACCTGCGGGAAAGCGGTCCCGCACACCGCACCGTGCACCGGGTCGGGGTGACGCGCACGTCATCGGGTTGACCCAGTAGGAGCAGCCCGCCCTGATATCCTGACCGGTGGAGCGGCTGCAGTCCGTGGTGGCCAGCTCCGGTCGGGAGCTCCCGACCCGTCCCCGGCCGGACAGGCCGGGTGCCGCTTGACACGGGACATCGAAGGAGAGTCAACTCGTGGCGTTGTCCACTGCAGAGAAGAAGCAGATCCTGGCCGAGTACGGCCTCAAGGATGGCGACACCGGTTCGCCGGAGGCCCAGGTGGCCCTGCTGACCAAGCGGATCATCGGGCTGACCGAGCACCTCAAGCAGCACAAGCACGACCACCACTCGCGTCGTGGCCTGCTGCTGATGGTCGGTCGTCGCCGCCGCCTGCTCAACTACCTGACCAAGGTGGACATCGAGCGCTACCGTTCGCTGATCAAGCGACTCGGCCTGCGCCGTTGACCAACACCGGGGGGAGTGGCCACGGGGCCGCTCCCCCCGGTGCATGAACCGGCGCTCACGCGCCGCAGCAAGTGAAGAGCGCTCACGGTGGTACGCACTGGGCAGGCGTCCGCCGGTCCTCGGTAGTGGCTGCCGGGCAAGTCGTCGTCAAGGACGTTCCCGGGGGCTTCGATCGATGGCCGGCCTCGTCGGACCACGACCCGGACGCACCTGCCGTGGGCCTCGTGAGGATGAGGAGTCATCTTGACCGAACCCCAGATCGACGAGGGTGTGTACGAAGCGACCGCCGTGCTGGACAACGGCGCCTTCGGCACCCGGACCGTCCGCTTCGAAACCGGACGGCTGGCCAAGCAGGCCGCGGGCAGCGTCGTCGCCTACCTCGACGACGAGACCATGCTGCTGTCGGCCACCACGGCGTCCAAGCAGCCGAAGGAGCACTTCGACTTCTTCCCGCTGACCGTCGACGTCGAGGAGCGGATGTACGCCGCGGGCCGCATCCCCGGCTCGTTCTTCCGCCGCGAGGGCCGCCCGTCCACCGACGCGATCCTGACCTGCCGGTTGATCGACCGGCCGCTGCGCCCGTCCTTCGTGGACGGCCTGCGCAACGAGATCCAGGTCGTCGTCACCGTGATGAGCCTGGCGCCGGGCGACCTCTACGACGTGCTGGCGATCAACGCCGCGTCGGCCTCCACGCAGGCCTCCGGCCTGCCGTTCTCCGGCCCCATCGGCGGCACCCGGATGGCGCTGGTCGACGGGCAGTGGGTCGCGTTCCCGACCCACGAGCAGCTGGAGCGGGCCGTGTTCGACATGGTCGTCGCGGGCCGCATCGTCGGCGACGACGTGGCGATCATGATGGTCGAGGCCGAGGCCACCGAGAAGACCGTCGCGCTGGTCGGCGAGGGCGCGCAGGCCCCGACCGAGGAGGTCGTGGCCCAGGGCCTGGAGGCCGCCAAGCCGTTCATCCGGTCCCTGTGCGTCGCGCAGCAGCAGCTCGCGCAGGCCGCGGGCAAGGCCGCCCAGGAGTTCCCGGTGTTCCCGGCCTACGCCGAGGACGCCTTCACCGCGGTCGAGCAGGCCGTGTCCGCCGAGCTGGCCGAGGCGCTGAAGATCGGCGGCAAGCAGGAGCGGGAGAACCGGCTCGACGAGATCAAGGCGTCGGTGCTGGAGAAGGTCGGCACCGGCGAGGGCGAGCAGTTCGAGGGCCGCGAGAAGGAGCTCGGCGCCGCGTTCCGCTCGCTGACCAAGAAGCTGGTGCGGCAGCGGATCATCCGCGACCAGGTCCGCATCGACGGCCGCGGGCTGACCGACATCCGAAGCCTGTCCGCCGAGGTCGGCGTGATCCCGCGAGCGCACGGCTCGGCCCTGTTCGAGCGCGGCGAGACCCAGATTCTGGGCGTGTCCACGCTGAACATGCTGCGGCTGGAGCAGACCATCGACTCGTTGTCCCCGGAGACGACGAAGCGGTACATGCACCACTACAACTTCCCGCCCTACTCGACCGGTGAGACCGGCCGGGTCGGCAGCCCGAAGCGGCGCGAGATCGGCCACGGTGCGCTGGCCGAGCGCGCGCTGGTGCCGGTGCTGCCGTCGCGCGAGGAGTTCCCGTACGCGATCCGGCAGGTCTCCGAGGCGCTGGGCTCCAACGGCTCCACCTCGATGGGCTCGGTCTGCGCCTCGACGCTGTCCCTGCTCAACGCGGGTGTGCCGCTGAAGGCGCCGGTCGCCGGCATCGCCATGGGCCTGGTCTCCGACGAGGTCGACGGCAAGACCCACTACGTGGCGCTGACCGACATCCTCGGTGCCGAGGACGCCTTCGGCGACATGGACTTCAAGGTCGCCGGCACGAAGGACTTCGTGACCGCCCTGCAGCTGGACACCAAGCTGGACGGCATCCCGTCCGAGGTGCTGGCCCAGGCGCTCGGCCAGGCCCGCGACGCCCGGTTCACCATCCTCGAGGTGATGGCCGAGGCGATCGGCAAGCCCGACGAGATGAGCCCGCACGCCCCGCGCGTGACCTCCGTCAGCATCCCGGTGGACAAGATCGGCGAGGTCATCGGCCCGAAGGGCAAGATGATCAACTCGATCACCGAGGAGACCGGCGCGGAGATCACCATCGAGGACGACGGCACCATCTACGTCGGCGCCGCCGACGGCCCGTCCGCGGAGGCCGCGATCGACAAGATCAACGCCATCGCCAACCCGCAGCTGCCGAAGGTCGGCGAGCGCTTCCTGGGCACCGTGGTCAAGACCGCGGCGTTCGGCGCGTTCGTCTCGCTGCTGCCGGGCAAGGACGGCCTGGTGCACATCTCCAAGCTGGGCAACGGCAAGCGCATCGGCAAGGTCGAGGACGTGGTGAACGTCGGCGACAAGCTGCGCGTGGAGATCGCTGACATCGACAGCCGGGGCAAGATCAGCCTGGTGCTGGTCAGCGACGAGGACGACAAGTCTGAGGCCGCCGCCGAGCCGGAGGCCGAGGCCGCCGAGCAGTGATCTGCGACTGACGCCGATGCGGCCCGTCCCGGTTCGTCCGGGGCGGGCCGTATCGTCGTGGTGCACCAGCCCGCCCGACCATTCCGTGGGGACATGAAGCAGCAGAAGCAGAACGTCGGTGGCCACCTGCAACGTCCCGGGACCACCCGGGTGCTCGGGCGCAGCGGGGACGCCGCAGTCCGGCGCACCGTGCTCCCCGGCGGGCTGCGGGTGGTGACCGAACCGGTGCCCGGGGTGCGCTCCGCGTCGGTCGGAATCTGGGTCGGCGTGGGATCCCGCGACGAGGGCAGGCCGCAGGCCGGTGCCGCGCACTACCTCGAGCACCTGCTGTTCAAGGGGACCGCCAAGCGCACCGCGGTGGACATCGCGCAGGAGATCGACGGCGTCGGCGGTGAGCTCAACGCCTTCACCGCCAAGGAGCACACCTGCTACTACGCGCACGTCCTGGACCGTGACCTGCCGCTGGCCGTGGACATGCTCTGCGACGTGGTCTTCGACGCGGTCAACGCGAAGTCCGATGTGGACGTCGAGCGCAGCGTGGTGCTCGAGGAGATCGCGATGCGCGACGACGACGCCGAGGACCTGCTGCACGAGTTGTTCAACTCGGCGGTGCTCGGCGACCACCCGCTCGGCCGGTCGGTGCTGGGCACCGAGGAGTCGATCACCGGCATGACGCGGGCGCGGGTGCACGGCTTCTACCGCAGCCGCTACGCGATGCCGAAGATGGTGGTCGCCGCGGCGGGCAACGTCGAGCACGGCAAGGTGCTGCGCCTGGTCCGCAAGGCCCTCGGCGAGCGCTTGACCGGCGACGAACCGCCCGCGCCGCCGCGCACTGGCCGCGCCCGGCTGCCGCAGCAGAAGCGCCTGGTGCTGCAACCGGACGACACCGAGCAGGCGCACCTGATGCTGGGCTGCCGCAGCTTCGACCGCTACGACGAGCGCCGCTTCGCGCTCGGGGTGCTCAACGCCGCGCTCGGCGGCGGCATGAGCTCGCGGCTGTTCCAGGAGGTTCGCGAGCGGCGGGGACTGGCCTACTCGGTCTACTCCTCGACCGCCGCCTATTCCGACGCGGGGACCTTCTCGGTCTACGCGGGCTGCACGCCTGACCGGCTTGGCGAGGTCGCGACGGTGATCCGGGGCGTGCTCGCCGGGGTCGCGGCGGACGGCCTGACCGAGGAGGAGGTGGAGCGGGGCCGTGGCCAGCTGCGCGGTGGCCTGGTCCTCGGCCTGGAGGACAGCGCGGCGCGGATGAGCCGGATCGGCAAGACCGAGCTGAACTACGGCCGCCACTTCACGGTGGAGCAAACCCTGGAGCGCATCGACGCGGTGTCCACCGAGGACGTGGCGACCCTCGCGGCGGAACTGCTCCGCCGCCCCCTCACCACGGCGGTCGTCGGCCCCTACGACACCCTCGAGGACCTCCCCACCGGCGTCTGACCCGACGCGACCTCGACGGAAGTTGGACGTCTGATTTCCGCTGAAGTCGCGGATGAGGTCCCGAACGGCCCCGACGTGTCGGGTTCCGAGGCGCCGGAGTACCGCGAGCTCCATGGAAACCGCACCCACCGGATGGGCAAGAGTCCGATGTGACGTGAGTCCGGTGAAGTGGCTGGGTTCGACGACTGGGGTGCGAGCCCGACGCGGTGCGTGCCCGCCGGGTCGTGCTCCCGGCGATGTGCTGGACTCCCGTCGGTGGGGTGTGACGTGGGCGGGCGGGGTGCCTGGTCGAGGTGGGTTGGTGCATAGACTCGGGGCGTCTCCAGGTGCGGGGTGGAAAGGTGGTCATCAGGTGAGCATCAAGGTCGGTGTGCTGGGCGCCCGCGGGCGGATGGGTTCCGAAGCGGTGCGGGCCGTCGGCGAGGCCTCGGACACCGAGCTGGTCGCCGCGATCAACCGCGAGGACGACCTCTCCGGTCTGGTGTCGGCGGGCGCGCAGGTCGCCGTCGACCTCACCCACCCGGACGCCGTGCTGGACAACGTCCGGTTCTGCGTCGAGCACGGCATCCACGTCGTGGTGGGCACCAGCGGTCTCGGTGAGCCCGAGCTGGCGCAGATCCGGTCCTGGCTGGCCGAGCGCCCCGAGGTCGGGGTGCTGGTCGCGCCGAACTTCGCCATCGGCGCGGTGCTGTCGATGCGGTTCGCCGAGCTGGCCGCGAAGTACTTCGACTCCGTCGAGATCGTCGAGCTGCACCACCCGAAGAAGGCCGACGCCCCGTCCGGGACGGCCGCGCGCACCGCGCAGATGATCGCCCAGGCGCGCGCCGGGGCCGGGCTCGGCGAGATGCCCGACGCCACGACCAAGGAGCTCGACGGCGCCCGCGGCGCCGACGTGGACGGGGTGCGCGTGCACTCGGTGCGGATGACCGGTCTCGTGGCGCACCAGGAGGTGCTGTTCGGCACCGAGGGCGAGACGTTCACCATCCGGCACGACTCGTTCGACCGGCGCTCGTTCATGCCGGGCGTGCTGCTGTCGATCCGCGAGATCGGCAACCGGCCCGGCCTGACCGTCGGGCTCGAAGCCGTGCTGGGGGTCTGAGTTGGCCGAGTCGGAGCGGCGCCGGTTGCTGACCCCGCGGACCTCGGCGTTCGTGGTGGCGGCCGCGCTGCTCGTCTACCTGGTGATCATGGGCGAGCGCGCCATCACGATGGTCGTCAGCGGGCAGCCAGTGTTCATCGCGCTGGGCGTGGCCATCTTCGTGCTGCCGGTGCTCGGCGCGGTGCTCGTGGTGGACCAGCTGCGCTTCGGGGCGAGCACCGAGCGGCTCGCCCGCCGGCTGGACGCCGAGGGCAGGCTCCCGGACGTCTCGCACCTGCCGCTGCGGCCGTCCGGCCGCGTCGAGCGGGAGGCCGCGGACGCGTGGTTCGACGAGAAGCAGGCCGAGCTGGAGGCGGAGCCGGGGGACTGGCGCCGCTGGTTCGCCTTGGCGCAGGCCTACGACCTGGCCGGTGACCGCAACCGGGGGCGTAAGGCGATGCGCCGCGCGATCGAGATGGAACGCGAGGACCAGCCGAGCTGATCACGCGGAGGTGCGTCGACGGCGGGCGTGCTGGCGGCACGTTGCTCCGCAGTAGCGCGGTGGCCGCCCGGTGGTTCGAACGCTGAGCTGCGCGCCGCACTCCACGCAGGTCCCGCGACGGTGCAGAGGCGCCGTGTCACGGAACCCGTCGATTTCCGTGACGTCGCGCAACCCGTTCAGCATGGACCGCACCAGCCGCATGCCGCGCGCCCGGTTCCGGTGCGCTGACAGCAGCGTGGCGCCCCCGATGGTCATCGCAGCCAGGTCCTCGGCGTCCACGTCCGCGCGTACCGCGCCCGCCTGCTTGGCGTTGCGCAGCAAGTCGTTCAACGCCTCCCGGAACCGCGTCGTCGCCTCTGCGAGCACGGCGCGCGGCCAACTCCGGTCGGCGGTGAACGCGTCGCAGAAGTGCTTCCGGGCGGCCAACTTCTCGATCACTTCGAGCAGGAACCCGAACAGCGCGGCGTCGGGCGCGGCACGGGCGCTCCACCGCTCGGCCGCGGTCACCAGCTCCACGACGTGCTCGGCGAGCACCGCCTCGACCAGGACCTCCTTGCTCGGGAAGTGCCGGTAGATCGTCTCGGCGCCAATCTCGGCGTACTGTGCGATCTGCCCGAGCGACACTCGGGCAGCCGGTGGCACGCCGACATCGAAGCGCTGCGCGTGATCCACCCTGGACTGCGCACCTTCGCCGACTGGCTCGCCGAATCCGGTGCCGCCGCGCTCCGAGCGCACCTCGGAACTCCCGGCTCCGAATCGTGATTCGCGAGTTCGTGTTGCGGCCGGGTCAACGGAGTGGGAAGTGTTGAATCCGCGACCACTTCCCGGGTGAATGCCGACGAGTGCGGCGCATTCGTCGCCGACCAGCAGGGGCGATCCCACCCAGTGGTTCGTCGTTGACAGCAAGTGGGGGCGTGCCGATCATTCCTGGCATGTCGAGGTTCGGCACTCTCGTCGCTCGCCTGCACGTTGATCTCGTGCAGCAGGCCAGCGCGCTCTGTCGCGTGCGTTAGTCCCCGCCACCAGTTCCGAACGAGCTCGCGACCGGGTTCGGTTGCGCAGCCAGGAAGTGCTCTCCGGTGGGACCAGGAGAGCGCGCTGCGAGAGCTCGGCAGCAATTCACCCATTCCCCGTCGTGCGGCGATCAATCCAGCCGCACGGCTGTTCCGGCACGCCCGAAAACGGGCACCCCCACCGATTCTCGGAGCACAGATGAAGAGCAGATATCGAAGACTGTCCACCGGTTTCGGCGCCGCACTGCTGGCCGTCGGCGCGGTCACGCTCCCGGTGCAGGACGCCTACGCCGACGTCGAAGTGTCCACCCAGTCGATCAAGGGTGCCGACGGCAAGGACTACACCGTCACCAACCACCTGGTGAAGAGCGCGCTGCAGAAGTCCCAGTCCGACGGCAAGCGCAAGGAGTGGCTGCTGGTCTGGGCCGGGGACGAGAACATCGCCGACACCGTCGTGCCGAAGGTCCGCGATTTGCCTGGATCCCTCACCGGCGGCATCGACGACATCGCGGACTCGTTGCCCGGCCCGGACTTCCTCGCGGTCATCGACGCCACCCCCGGGTCACCCGGGTACGGCGAGGTGGTCAACACCATCACCGTCGGACCGCTGGTGGAGAACGAACCGCACCACATGCAGTACGTGTGGCACAAGGGCGACACGATCTACGCCGGTGCGCTCTTCGGCGCGGCGACCTACGCCTTCGACGTCACCGCACTGCCCGAGGTGGAGCTGAAGGGCATCAGCCTGCCGTCGCAAACCCTCGGCGGTTCCGTGCCCGACGCGTACTGGGTGCTCAAGGACGGCACCGCGTACGCGACGTACATGGGCGGGCCGGTCGCACCCGGGCCGTACCGCTACGACGACGGTTCGGTGCACATCGGAAACGGGTTCGCCGGCAGCCCAGGCGAAGTGGTCCGGTTCGACGAGAACGCCAAGGTGCTCTCCCAATCCCCGGCCGCGACGCCCGGCGGGGACAACCCGGAGCTGTGCGACAACCTGCCGCGGCTGGGCCAGCCGACCTGCGCCAACCCGCACGGGATCCAGGCCCGCGAGGACCTGGACACGCTGGTCACCGCGGACTACGTGGAGCCGCGCAACATCATCCTGGACCCGGTGAAGGCCCCGTCGCCGTACCTGCGGCGGCCGACCGTGCGGACCTGGGACATCTCCGACCGCAACCATCCGAAGCTCAAGGCGGTGTCCTACCTGCCCGACGGCCCGCGCGCCGACCCGGCCGACCCGCTGCACCAGGAGAGCCGCGCGGTCATGGAGACCACGGTCACCAATCTGCCCGGTCACAAGGGCGCCTTCGCCCAGACCATGCAGGGCGGTGCGGTGTTCTACACGCCGGACATCACCGCCGCCGAACCGCACTGGCGGCAGGTGTTCGACGACGGCACCGCGGCCCCCGGCTTCGACGGGGCCAACGATCGCAACGGCGGTAGCTCCAACGGCGGCTGGATCCAGACCAGCCCGGACGACCGCTTCCTGTACCGGGCGATCCAGGGACGCCAGCCCGGCACGTTCGGCCCCGACGACCCCGGCACCACCGGCGGCGTCTACGTGCTGGACATCTCGAAGCTGGTCGCAGCGGGTACCGACTACCAGTGCTCCATCGACACCAAGGAGGAAGCCGAGCACGGCGGTGCCGAGGCGGACTGCCCCAGCCTGGCCGGGACGACGCCGATCAACCCCGGCACGCCCGGGGCCGGCCCGCACTGGGGCGCCTACGACAACTTCGTGCTCGGCGACGACGGCTACTACCACGAAACCCAGCAGCCGCGACGGCTCGCGGTGTCGAACTACTTCGTGGCCCGCTCCGGTCTGGACGGTGACCACAAGGTCAACATCGTGAAGCTGGGCGAGGACGGGGCGGCCGCGGTCGACGACGCCTTCCGCGACGAGGTCACCGGCGAGGTGGGCATCAACTTCAACCGGAAGTCCTGGCCGCACGGCCAGTTCGGCAACGCCAAACCGCACTCCGAACTGTTCGTGGTCGCCGACGAGGACCTCAAGGGCTGATCGCGAACCCGCCGCGCGGCGATGCCGGTCGCGCGGCGGACCACGTCGGTGGCGCCGTCCGCGCACGCCCGGTGCCACCGGCCCAACTGCCCCTGGAACACGAGAAAGCGGTGGAGCACATGCATTCCCACGTCGCAGTGTCCGAAGTGGACCTGCTGGGGCTCCTGCTGCGGGTGGTGCTGCTGACCAGCACCGCACTGGTGGCGGGCATCGGCCTGCTGCGACCAGCGGTGGCTGTGCCGCCTCGGCTGGCCTGGGGCGCCGGTGCGCTCGCCGCCGCGGCCAGCGCGAGTTCCGCTGCGGTGCTCGACATCAACACAGGCTTCGCCGTGGCGCACGCGCTGCTCGCACTGGCGGTGCCGATCGCGCTGCGCTGGCGGGCGGTGGCCACCTACCTGGGATTCGCGCTGGCCCTGCTGCTCATCGCCGAGGCCGCGCTGGAGCACGCCTCGTTCGAGTTCTTCCTGGACACAATCTTCGCCGCCGTCGCGGTGGTCTGGTTCGGCATCGCCGCAGGGCAGTGGCGACCTGACAGCGGCCTGCGCCCGGAACCGGTGGCGCTGACCGCGGCACTCGCCCTGGCGGGAGCCGGGGCGGCGCAACTGCTGGCCTCGGGCCTGCTCGACCGGAGACTGGTGGAAACCGCACACGGCTTGGCACTGCTGGTCCTCGCCGTCGCGGCACTGGGGGTCCTGCTGCTGACCCTCGTGCTCCGCGACGTGCGTCGGCGCTACCGGTTCGGCGCGGCGGGGGTGCTGGTGTCCGTCGTCGCCTGGACCGCGCTTCCGGGGCTCCCACCCCCGGCGGACCTGCCCGTGCCCGGGGTGCCCCGAGTGGTGTCCGCGGCGGGCACGTCGGTGCTGGTCAGCCCGCACCGGCCGGGCCGGAACCTGGTGCACTTCCCGGCGAGCGCCGGGCTCGACGTGGTGGTGGAAACCGCCGCCGGACTTGCCCGCGCCGTACCCCGCCCCGGCAGCTCGGGGAGTTGGGCGGAGATCGAACTGCCCGCCGGGCGCAGCGACCTGATCGTGCGGCGCGGCGCAGAAGAGGACACGGTGGAGGTCGACCCCGGGCAGCTGCCGCCGCTGCCCGACGCCGTGGGCCCGGACGGAACTGAATGTGCCAGCGCCGCCCTGGGCGACTTCGCCGCCGGAGCGCCGGAAGTCCTGGACCGCTGCCCGTCCGCCGAACTGCCCGGGGAGGACAGCGATGCGCTGCGGCAGCTGATCGGACACCTCGCCGAGGTCCCCGTTCCGGCGATCGACGTGGTCGGCGACGACTCGCCCCGCGGCCGCGCCGCCGCTGAGCTGGTGATCGCGGAAGCCCGGCAGCGAGGCATCCCCGTCCGGCACGACCGGGACGGCGCGCTGGTCGTGGTGTCCGGGTGGTCGCGCGCCGCCGCGGCCCTCGACGACGCCAACCGCGGGGAGTTCTACCTCCACGGCGTGCAACTCGCCCCGTGGCTGCTGCACGGCCCAGTGGTGAACCAGGTCGCTGGAGCCTCGATCCCGCTCCGGTTCGACCCGCGCGACCAGCGCTCCCTGACCTACGGCATGACCCTGGCCGCCCGCTTCGGCGGCGAACCACCCTCGCTCGCGGGCTTCCGCCGCTGGCTCGCGGCCCGCGGCGACCACGTCACCGGCCCGACCGCTGTCTACGCCTCCGCCCAGGTCGACGTCATGCAGATGACCAGCCACCAGCACGACAGCGCCGCCGCGGGCCAGTGGATCCCGAACGGCACCATCGTCGCCATTTCCGGCCCGCTCGGGCTGGACAACGGCTGACCCGACTCGGCTGGACCAGCACGGACCGGCCAAGCACAGAAGGAGGAAACCATGTCCGCGACCATCCGCCGCCTCGCTGCGGCCTCGGCTGCCGCGCTCACCGCCTGCCTGCTCACCGGCGGCGTCGCGACCGCCGAACCGATCTGGGTGCTGCCCGGCGTCGACCTGGGGCCGCTGCTGGAACCGGCGGTGCAGCTGCCCACCCAGCTGCTGGCCCCGGTCCACGACGTCCTGAACCCCTGACCAGCACGTCCGCGTCCACCGGGCGCGGATTCGGTGGTCGACTAGGAAACCAGTCGGAAGGAAGTGCCATGACCCAGCGGAACACCTGCCGTGCGCTCACCACCTGCCTGCTCGCCGGAGTCGCGCTGCTCAGCGCCGGACCGGTCGCGCTCGCCGAAGCACCCCGCCAGGACGGCGTGGCCGTCGTCGACGAGCCGGACACCAGCGGGCTGGAGAACAAGTGGACCTTCGCGCCGCTCGGGGTGCCGGTCTTCGGGCTGGTCGACTCGATCAGCGGTGTGCCGAAGCGGTTGGGTCTGCCGTTCTGATCCCGGGGCCGGGCCCGGTGCTCGACCTGGGGTGCCGGGCCCGGGCTCGGTTGGGGGTGCTGGGTTTGGTGTTCGATTTGGGGATCGGTGGTGATACTTCGCGGACTTGGCTAGGAGCGGTGGCGTGGGGGTTGGGTTCGAAGCGGTGGGTGGTTGCGTTGGGCGGTTTGCAATTTCAATCGAAATTGCCGTCGTTGTTGACGGAGCCTGCGGTGGCGGGGTGAGGCAATTTCAATCGAAATTGCAGACGTCACCACCCCTCGGTCGGCCGTCGGATCTGATGTCGTTTCGATGTTCGTGCGGTCGTTGGGTCTGGTGGTGTCTCGATTTTCGTGCGGTCGTCGGATTTTGGTGTAGTCCCGGTTGCTCGTGCGGCCGTCGGGGCTTGTGTTGTTTCGATGTCCGTGCGGTCGTTGGGTCTAACGTGGTTTCGAATTCGTGCGGTCGTTGGGGCGGGGGTGAGCGCGGCTCGTCGGGTGGTGTTGGAACTGGCTACTCGCGACTTGTCTGGCGACTGGTGGGTTTGGTGTCGTCCCGGCACTTCGGGCGGCCCTCGTCGCTTCAGCGCTACCGCACTTCGAGGAGACTCGCGCTGTTCTTGTTGTGGTTACAGCCAGGTGATGATGGCTGTTGGGGCTATTGCTAGGGCTGCGAAGCGGATGAAGCGGCCTATGAAGCCTGTGATGACGAATGTGGGGAGGGGGACCTTTGCCCAGCCTGCTACCACCGCTACCGCTGCGTACGGGGGGAGGCTTGCCGTGGCGCTGATCAGGAGGAGCGCTCCGGTCCAGACCGGGCGTTGTTGGCAGTTCGAGCGGAAGCGCTCGAGCCACTGGCGCCAGCGGCCTCGTCGTTCGGTTTCGCTCTTGCGGCGGCAGAAGCTCGGTAGGCGGATCGCGCCGCGCGCCGCGTAGTAGTGCAGGAGCTTGCCGCCGATCTGGCCGGTGGCGATCACCGCCGCCAGCAGCCACCACGGGATCTCCGGGCCCTTGAGCACCAAGCCGATCGCGAACAGCTCGACGCTGATCACCGGGAGCAGCGCGGATGCCACCGACACCCCGAATGCGGTGGACAGCAGGCCGATGATGGTCAGCACGTTCGCCCCCAGCGCGTTCAGACCAGCTGACGAGAACCTAGCAACGCCGAACACGACCTGCGCAGGCGAACAGGTGCGTGCTCACGAATCCTCGAACTCCAGCTCCAGCGGGCCGGACAGGCGCAACTCCCGCAGCGGGCGGCCACCGGCGTCCAGCGTGCGCACCGTACCGTCCGGGGCCCAGCCCGCGCTGCGGAAGAAGGACATCGAAGCCGTGTCCGCCTCCGGGACCCACGCGATGCCCCGGGTGGCGCCGGTCCCGGCCAGCCGCCGCGCCATCTCGCCCAGCAGCCGACCACCGTGGCCCCGCCGCCCCCAGCGCGGCTCCACCAGCAGCGCGCTGACCAGCACCACGGCGTCCGCATCGGGCGGCACCGCCCCGTTCGCCGCGGCCACCTCCGGTTCCGGCGCGGGACCAGCAGCGCAGAATCCCACGACCCAGGAGCCCTCGGTGGCCACCAGCACGGTGGCCGGGCCCCCGGTCAACGCTTGGTGCCACTCCCGCTCGGCCGCGGCGCTGTCCATCCCGTCCAGCACCTCGGCGGGCAGCAGCTCGGTGTACGCGGTCCGCCACGTCGTCAACTGGATGCGTGCGATCTCCGCAGCATCGGACGGCACCGCTTCCCGCACCTCGGGATCAGCCATGCGGCCAATCTAGAGGTTGCCGCAATCGCACTGCGTGGCGGACCGGATACCGCATCGCGGAACACCCCTGGTCTGCGGCGTCGGCCTCCACATCCAGCTCCGGAGCCCGCGTCGACGCCCGGGCGTGCCGGAGCGGCGCTGCGGGGCGCACATGCGCGGACACCGAGCGACACGACCCCGTGTCCAGTTGTCAGCCCTCGCTGGCACCATCGGGCGGGTGCAGACCATGAGCCGTGAGACCGCTCGCCGAATCGCCCTGGCCGCCCAGGGGTTCGCCGACCCGCCACCGCGTGGCGAGGTGACCCGGCGGCACCTCCAGCGAGCGTTGTCGCGGACCAAGCTGCTGCAACTCGACTCGGTCAACGTGGCGGTCCGCGCCCACTACATGCCGCTGTTCAGCCGCCTCGGCGCCTACGCACCCGAGCTGGTCGACACCGCAGCCTGGTCGCACCGAGCGCGACAGCCCCGGCGGCTGGTCGAGTACTGGGCGCACGAAGCGTCGCTCATCCCGATCGAGGACTGGCCACTGCTGCGCTGGCGCATGCGCGAGTACGGCGGCGCGTGGCGGCGGCGCAGCAAGGAGCTCCTCGAACGTTCCCCCGAGCTCGTCAACGACGTGCTGGCGGCGGTCAAGGACCTCGGCCCGATCGGCGCGGGCGCGCTGGAGCGCGAACTCGGCGGTGGTGAGCGCCAGGGCCGCGGCCCCTGGTGGAACCGCACCGACACCAAGCGGGTGTGCGAGCTGCTGTTCGCGATGGGGGAGCTGACCATCGGCACCCGACGTGGTTTCGAACGCCTCTACGACCTGCCCGAGCGTGTGCTCCCCGCGCACGTCCTGGGGCACGAACCCGAGGACGACGAGGCGATCCGCGCGCTCGTCGAGCGGTCCGCCCACGCACTCGGCGTGGCGACCGAACCAGACCTGCGGGACTACTACCGGCTCTCCCCGGCCCGGTCCCAACAAGCGGTGGCCGAACTGGTCGAGGACGGCGTGCTCGACCCCGTCTCGGTGCACGGCTGGCGGCAACCCGCGTACCGGTACTCCGGCGCGCGGATACCCCGCAAGATCATCGGTCGGGCGTTGCTGTGCCCGTTCGACCCGCTGATCTGGGAGCGCTCCCGCGCCCAGCGGCTGTTCGACTTCCACTACCGCATCGAGATCTACGTGCCGGAGCCAAAGCGGCAGTACGGCTACTACGTCTTCCCCTTCCTGCTCAACGGTGACCTGGTGGCCCGCGTCGACCTCAAGGCCGATCGAGCCGCTGGTGTGCTGCGGGTGCCCGGTGCGTTCGCCGAACCGGACCGCGACCCGGGCGAGGTCGTCCCGGAACTGGCCGCTGCGCTGCGCGACATGGCCTCTTGGCTGGGCCTCGACGAAGTCGTCATCGGCGACCGCGGAGACCTGGCCAAGCCCCTCCGCGCAGTCACCCGCTGACGGCAGTAGCGACCCGCCTGACCGCGCGGGCATGACCGCGTTCGGCAGAAGCGGAGCGAACAGCCCACAGTGGTCTTGTCGAGCGGTGCCGGTGGTCCTGGTGGGCAACACATCGGTACCGCTGACATCGCCCGCTCCGCCGTCGCATGACGCTCCGGCGGCAGTGCGGCGGTCGGGATACCGAGCGGGATCTCGGTGACGCCGCCGCCTGCTCGTCGTTGTTGTCCACCCCGGGGTGCCAGCGGCCGTTCCGGCCCCCGATGTCGAACTGCTCCGGGCGGGTTCTGGTTGACGGCAGCGAACATGTCGACCTGGTCCACCCCGGGCCGCAGGTGCTGCTGCTCGCCCGACGTCGTCCCGATGGGAACACCGGAGAAACGAACCAGCACCAGCCAGGTCGTTCGCCGGCTCCGCTTCCCCGCACCGCGCTGCAGTTCGCCGCAGCCCGTCGACGTGCGAGTCCGCAGCCCGCACCGATCAGCGGCCGCCCGGAGCCCCGCGCGCCTACCCGGTAGCTGACGTCAACACGGCATCACCCGTTCCCGTCCGGCCGAAAACGTGCAGCTTCGGCTCCTCCTCAGGTGCTTCCTCGGACACCTCCAGATCGCTGCTCACGCTGCCGGTGGACGAGGTGAGGTCGACCTCCGCCTTGGTGCCGCGGTGGATCGACACCTGGAGCTCGCCGGAGCCGGTGATCAGCTCCACCTGGCCCTCGATCGCGTCCGAGATGGTCAGGTCACCGCTGCCCGTCCTGGCCAGCACGTCAGCGGAGACCGTGCCGAACCAGACGTTCCCGCTGCCGGTGGCCACCGACGACGCCGCTTCGAGCGAGCTGATCTCGACGTCGCCGCTGCCGCTGCGGGCGTGCACACCGCCTGCCATCGTTCCGAGGCGGAGCTGGCCCGAACCGGAGCGGATGGTGGCCCGGTCCGAGGCCTGCTCGACCGACGTGGTCCCGGAACCGGACTGGATGTTGACCCGCCCGGCCGGCCCGGTCACCCGGACCTCGCCGGAGCTGGTGTTCACGCCGACCTCCGAGTCCAGCGGCGCGCGCACCGTGACCGCCAGCGGCACGTTCCGCAGCGGTGCCGCCGCCGGGGTCCGGATGGCGAGCCGGTTGCCGGTCATGTCGATCCGGGTCCGGCGAACGGCTTCGGTGATCGGCTCCTGCGCCCCGCGGGGATCACCGCTGGTGCGGATGCCGGCCTCGCCGAACTGCTCGCTGACCCAGTTCAGCAAGCCGGACAACCCAGTGCGCCAGTCCGGTCCGGACGCCGCCGGGTCGTGCCGGACCTCGACGTGGGTGACCGCCGTGTCGGCCAGCTCGACGGTGACCGGTCCGGTGCTGTTGCCGACGTCGATGCGGATCGGCCCGGAGGTGTCGAAGTCCTGGCTGCGCACCAGTTCCGCGAGCCGCTCCTCGGCCGTCGACCGGCCCCCGACCGGATCGCGCAGGTCGTCCGGCTCGGGGATGTCTTGGTTCGTCATCAGAGCACCGCCTCTCAACCTTCTACCCAGCCGCGGAGGCGCGAGCCGGGCTCGCCGCGCCACCGGCCGCGCGGTCCACCACCGGGCGGACCCCACTGCCGACCGCCGCGCCCGTGCCGCGGGTGGTCCCACGGGCCGCGTGGTCGTCCGGTGTGCAAGGCGCCCTGCACCGCCTGGGCGACCCAGGTGTTCAGGGACACGCCCTGGCTCGCCGCGGCCTGCTCCGCCTGCGACTTGATCTCCTCGAGCAGCCGGAGCGTGATGCGGCTGATGTCGCCGCTCTCGCCACTCGGCGGCGGGGGTGGTGGTGCTTCCTCCTCCTGATCGTCCGGGGTCGGTGGTGGGGTCGACCCGCTGACCACCACCCGGACATCGCGTCCGTCCAGCCGGATGTCGACGACCGGGCCGTCCAGCTGGGTCGTCACCTCCGCGGCCAGGTCGGACAGGGCGTTCATGATGGCCAGCCGGGCGGCTGGCTCGATCGCGCCGGACAGCACCGCCGCCGTCTGCCGGGTCTGGTCGTCACCGGCGGAGGCGGCCGAACTGAGGTCGTCGCGGAGCTGGTCGATGTAGGGGCTCAGATCCATGACGCCATGGTGGCATCGAGGATGACATCATGCAATGACCCGATGGTGTCATCCGGCGTCACGGGATCTCCGCGGTGCCGCCGGATAGGCTCGGCAGCACAGGGGAGTCGTCGCACGGCGGCCGTCAACCGCCGTGCGGAGCGAGGAAGGGGTCCGCCCGCAGTGACCGAGATCGTGCGGCCGAAGGTGCAGCTCATCGGCAAGACCGAGTTCTTCCCGCCGGAGGACGTGGACTGGTCGACCGACGCCGACGGCGGGCAGGCGCTGGCCGAGTTCGCCGGTCGGGCGTGCTACCAGTCCTGGCGCAAGCCGAACCCCGCCACCGCCACCAACGCCGGCTACCTGCGGCACATCCTGGAAGTCGGCCACCTCTCGGTGCTGGAGCACGGCACGGTGTCGTTCTACCTGTCCGGGCTGTCCCGCTCGCTGACCCACGAACTGATCCGCCACCGCCACTTCTCCTACTCGCAGCTGTCGCAGCGCTACGTGCCGGAGCGCGACGCCGCGGTGGTCGAGCCCGACGTCATCGCGAACGACCCGGAGCTGCACGAGAAGTTCGTCCAGGCCACCGAGGCCAGCGTGGCGGCCTACACCGAGCTGCTGGCCGGGCTGGAGGAGAAGTTCGCCGACGAGCCGAAGGCGACGCTGCGCCGCAAGCAGGCCCGCCAGGCCGCCCGCGCGGTGCTGCCGAACGCCACCGAGACCCGCATCGTGGTCACCGGCAACTACCGGGCCTGGCGGCACTTCATCGCGATGCGCGCTTCCGAGCACGCCGACGTCGAGATCCGCGCCCTGGCCGTCGAGTGCCTGCGGCAGCTGCGGAAGGCGGCGCCGAACGTGTTCAGCGACTTCGAGATCACCGCGCTGAAGGACGGCACCGAGGTCGCCTCCAGCCCCCTCGTCTCCGAGGGCTGACGTCCGCGGGTTCACCCGGGCAGCTCCCGGGTCTCGCGGAGGTGCCGACCCCACCGGGAAAGCGCAGCTGGCCGCGCGTTCGGGCGGACCTGTTCGGGCAGTTCGCGCGCCGTCTCGGCGGGAAGCACCGCCCCCGCCTGCTACGCGCCGTGCTCACCCGGCCGGAGTTCTGCTTCGCTGAGTCGTGCCTGTTCGGAGCGCGCGGTCCCCACCGCCGAACGCGCGGCGGAGGGGGAACCCGCAGCGGTTCCACGCAGTCCGAGTGGACAAGTCGCTCATCTGATTGGATGAACGACGGTGTCGGGTTGTTGCGCTTCGTGATCGCGCGTGAGTACAGGTGGAGGACGTCGCCGTGGTGGAGCAGGTCGGGTCGGGTGTCCAGGCCAGGCTGATCGGCGGGCGGTACCAGGTGGTCCAGGAGCTCGGCCGCGGCGGCATGGGCATCGTCTGGCGGGCGTGGGACCAGGTCATCGGCCGCGAGGTCGCGATCAAGGAACTGCACCTGCCCGACGGGGTGCCGCCGGAGGAGCGGCAGGTCTACGAGGAGCGGGTGCTCCGCGAGGCGCGCACGGCCGGGCGACTCAACGACCCCGCGGTGGTCACGGTGCACGACGTGTTCGCCGAGGCCGGGACCACCTACATCGTGATGGAGCTGGTACCGGCGATCACGCTCGCCCAGCACGTCGCGCAGCACGGCCCGCTGCGCCCGGAACAGGCTGCCGACCTGGCCCGCCAGGTGCTCTCCGCGTTGGAGAGCGCGCACGGGGCGGGCATCGTGCACCGCGACGTCAAGCCGAGCAACATCATGGTCGCCGACGGTCGCGTCAAGCTGGCCGACTTCGGCATCGCCCAGGCCTTCGACGACCCGCGGCTGACCACCAGTGGCGCCATCGTCGGCTCGCCGTCGTTCCTGGCACCGGAGCGGTTGCAGGGCGCGGACGCCACTCCCGCCAGCGACCTGTGGTCGTTGGGCGCGACGCTGTTCTTCGCCGTGGAGGGCTGGATGCCCTTCGAGCGCCAGACCACCGCCGCCACCCTGAACGCGGTGCTGAACGAGGCCCCGCAGCTCTCCCGGCCGCACGGAACCGTCGGGTCGGTGATCACCGGCCTGCTGATCAGCGACCCGCGCGCCAGGTTCACCGCGCCCCAGGTCCGCGCGCTGCTGGACAGCACTTCGACCGGTGGTGCGCCCGAGCGGACGAGACAGGCAGGAACCCGCGTCGCCCCGCGGCCGAAGGCCACGCTGCGGCCCTGGCTGATCGGCAGCGCGACCACCGCGGTGGTGCTCTTCCTCGCCGGTCTGCTGATCGGCCGGTTCGCGCTGGTCGGCGGCAGCGAACCGGTCGCGATGCAACCGACGCTGACCTTCGGCGAGGGCGGTGACATCGACATGACCGACCTCGACGGGGAGAAGTGCGGTGACGGGGAGCTCGCCGCCAGGGCCCAGCTGATCAAGGCCAAGTCCTGCTCGAAACCGCACGACTTCGAGCTGATCGCGGACTCCAAGCCGTTCAGCGCCAGCGACGAGGACCTGCCCTACCCCGGCGAGGAGGCACTGGCCCGCTTCGGCGAGGCCTACTGCTCGCTCTACTTCAGCTCCGACAAGATCCTGACCCCGAGCAAGCAGACAGCGCTGCGCTTCGTCACGCTGATCCCGTCCAAGCAGACCTGGAACAACAAGGCCACCAGCGCGGGGGCCGATCCGGGCGACCAGTCCGTCCACTGCGCCGTCCACAGCGCCAACGGCGACAAGCTGCACACCTCCGTCACCGGGTGAGGACACGCCGGGCGCAGGCCGGAACCCGGTCGGCGCCAAGCACTAAGGTGGGCACATGGGTGTGGCCAGTGATGAACGCCAGCAGTTGTGCGACCTGCTCGAGCAGGTCGGCCCGGACGCCCCGACGCTGTGCGAGGGGTGGACGACCAGGGACCTCGCGGTGCACCTCGTGGTGCGCGAGCGCCGCCCGGACGCGCTGGCGGGCAAGCTGCTGAAGTCGCTGGCCGAGCGCAGCGGGCGGATCGAGGACGAGCTGCGCGCCCTGCCGTGGCCCGAGCTCGTCGACCAGGTGCGGCAGGGACCGCCGAAGTGGAACCCGATGGGCCTGGCGGGTGTGGACGAGGCGGTCAACGCCGCCGAGTTCTACGTGCACCACGAGGACGTCCGGCGCGCCCAGCCGGACTGGCAACCGCGGCCGGTGGACCCGGTGCGCGAGGAAGCGCTGTGGAAGTCCCTCGGGCGGGTCGCGCGGGTGTTCTACGGGCGCAGCCCGGTGGGCGTGGTGCTGCGCCGGCCCGACGGCACCGAGATCGCGGCCAAGAGTGGACCGCGCACAGTGCGCATCAGCGGCGAGCCCAGCGAGCTGCTCCTGCACGCGTTCAGCCGACGTGCTGCGAAGGTCACGTTCGACGGCAACGAGGCCGACGTGCTCGCGGTGGAGGACCTGCGCCGCTCGTTCTGACCCCAGGAGCCGGAAACTCCGTCGCGGCAGGCCTGCTCAGCCGGAAGATGCACGGCTGGGAACCGGTGCCGGGCGCGGGGTTTCCGGAATGCGCGGTGACCCTGGTCCGGGGGCTCTGAACAGGGAAGTCACCAGGTAGCGTCAGGGCCATGACCGCTTGCCCCACTGCGATTCCAGGCCGCCCGTTCGGCCGCGTCCTGACCGCGATGGTCACGCCCTTCGACGAGGACGGCAAGCTCGATGTGAAGCTCGCCCAGGAACTGGCCACCTACCTGGTGGACAGCGTCGGGAACGACGGGTTGGTCGTCAACGGCACCACCGGTGAGAGCCCCACGACCAGCGACCACGAGAAGGAGCAGCTGCTGCGCGCCGTGGTCGAGGCGGTGGGCGACCGCGCGACCGTCGTGGCTGGCGCGGGCACCAACAACACCGAGCACTCCGTCGAGCTCGCCCGCGCCGCGGAGAAGGCCGGTGCGCACGGCCTGCTGGTGGTCACGCCGTACTACTCGCGCCCGCCCCAGGAAGGCCTGTTCCAGCACTTCTGGACGGTCGCCGACGCCACCGAGCTGCCGGTGATGCTCTACGACATCCCGCCGCGCTCGGTGGTGCCGATCCAGGTCGACACGCTCAAGCGGCTCGCCGAGCACCCGCAGATCAAGGCGGTCAAGGACTCCAAGCACGACCTGCTGGCCGGGAGCGAGGTCATGGCCGCCACCAACCTCGCGTACTACTCGGGCGAGGACCCGCTGAACCTGCCGTGGCTGTCGGTCGGCGCGGTCGGCTTCGTCAGCGTGATCGGTCACGTCGTGGGCGACCGGCTGCGCGCCATGCTGGACGCCTTCGAGGCCGGTGACATCAGCGGTGCGCGGGAGATCCACAACGGCCTGCTGCCGGTGTACCGGTCGATGAACTTCGTCGGCGGCGTCATCTTTTCCAAGACCGCGCTGCGGCTGTGCGGCTACGAGACGGGGCAGCCGCGGCTGCCGCTCCCGGCCGCGACCGAGGAGCAGGTGCGGCTGATCACCAGCGACCTGTGGGATGCTGGCCTGGTACTGGTCAACCCGGACGCCGCACAGAGGTGAAGCAGCGTTGAGCGCACAGGCGACAGCCACCGAGTACCACCCGGTGACGCCGATTTCTTCGGCCCCACCGCCCCCGCTGGCAGAGGGTGGGCTGCGCGTCGTTGCGCTCGGCGGCATCGGCGAGGTCGGCCGCAACATGACCGTCTTCGAGTTCGGCGGGCGGCTGCTGATCGTCGACTGCGGCGTGCTGTTCCCCGAGGACGACGCGCCTGGCGTCGACCTGATCCTGCCGGACTTCGCAGCGATCGAGAACCGGCTGGACGACATCGACGCCCTGGTGCTCACGCACGGCCACGAGGACCACATCGGCGCGGTGCCGTTCCTGCTGCGGCTGCGCCCGGACCTGCCGGTGGTGGGGTCGAAGTTCACCCTCGCGTTGCTGGCCGCGAAGTGCCGGGAGCACCGGCTGAACCCGGTGCTGATCGAGGTCTCCGAGGGGCAGCACAGCCAGCACGGTGCGTTCGACCTGGAGTTCTTCGCGGTCAACCACTCCATCCCGGACGCGTTGGCGGTGGCCATCCGCACCCCTGCCGGGGTGGCGCTGCACACCGGTGACATCAAGCTGGACCAGCTGCCGCTGGACGGTCGGCTGACCGACCTGGCCGGGTTCTCCCGGCTCGGCGACGAGGGCGTGGACCTGTTCCTGGTGGACTCCACCAACGCCGAGGTGCCGGGTTTCGTCACCCCCGAGCGCGAGATCGGGCCGGTGCTGGACCGGGTGATCGGCAAGGCGACGCAGCGGGTGATCGTGGCCTGCTTCGCCAGCCACGTGCACCGCGTGCAGCAGGTCCTGGAGGTCGCCGAGGCGTACGGCCGCAAGGTGTGCTTCGTCGGGCGCTCCATGGTGCGCAACATGGGCATCGCGGCGGACCTGGGCATGCTGCAGGTGCCGGACGGGTTGCTGGTCGACCTCGACACCGCGCTGGAGATGCCCGAGCACGAGGTGGCGTTCGTCTCGACCGGTTCGCAGGGCGAGCCGCTGTCCGCGCTGTCCCGGATGGCGCGCGGCGAGCACAAGCAGATCCGCATCCGCTCCGGTGACACGGTGGTGCTGGCCAGCTCGCTGATCCCCGGCAACGAGACCGCGGTGTTCGGCGTGGTCAACGGCCTGGTGCGGCTGGGTGCGCAGGTGGTGCACCAGGGGCACGCGAAGGTGCACGTGTCCGGCCACGCCTCGGCTGGTGAGCTTTTGTACCTCTACAACGCGGTGCGGCCCAGCAACGTGATGCCGGTGCACGGCGAGTGGCGGCACCTGCGGGCGAACGCCGAGCTCGCGCGGCTGACCGGGGTGCCCGCGGACCGCGTGGTGATCGCCGAGGACGGCGTGGTGGTCGACCTGCTCGACGGGATCGCCAGCATCGCCGGTCGCGTGGAGGTCGGCCACGTCTACGTCGACGGCCTGTCCGTGGGTGACGTGGGGGAGTCGACGCTGTCCGACCGCTTGGTGCTGGGCGAGGGTGGGTTCATCGCGATCACCGTGGCGGTGGAGGCCGCGACGGGGCGTGCCGTGTCGTCGCCGACGATCTCCGGCCGCGGCTTCTCCGACGACCCGAAGGCGCTGGACGACGTGGTGCCGCTGGTGGAGATGGAGCTGGCGCGCACCGAGGCGGAGGGCATCACCGACACGCACCGGATCGCGCAGGCGGTGCGCCGGGTGGTCGGCCGGTGGGTGGCCGAGACCTACCGCCGCCGACCGATGATCGTGCCCAACGTGCTCCCGGTCGGTTCCTGATCCCGATCACCCGTCCGAGGGGCGTATTCGGGCGGTAGATCCGATTCCTCCGATTACTCCGTGTTGTGCTGATCTCCACCGTGTGGTCTGTGGATCACGTTGGTGGGACACGGCAGGCCGTGGTGAAGATCCGCTGCCAGGGTGGGTGACGCCGGTTCGGGAGGGGCCCACCCCGACGTGGGACCGAAGTGGACCGGCGGAACCGCCAACTCGGAGGATTGGGGTCTTCAAGTGCGTACTTCCACTCGACTTCTCGGTGCTGCGGCCGCGACGGCAGCCCTGCTGGCGATCGGTTCCCCGGCCTTCGCCGACAGCTCCGACAACGACGGCATCAACCTGCTGAACGACAACAACGTCAGCGTGCTGCCGGTCCAGCTGTGCGGCAACAACGTGGGCGTCCTGGCCCTGGTGGCCCCGATCGGCTCCCCGCAGGTCAACTACTGCGTGAACGCCCCGATCTGGGAAGGCTGACCAGCCACCGCACGTAGCAGAAGGGCCGACCTCCGCCGGAGGTCGGCCCTTCTGCTGTGTGTAGCCCGGTACGGGGGCGGTGTCCGAGTTCGGCGTAGATCCTTGTACGCTGTGTGATCGAACTGCTACGTTGTCCTGTTCTCGTTCACTTGACTGGGGAAGGAACGCGATGGCCCGGGCGGATCACCGAGTTGAGATGGCTGAACTGGTTGCCAGTTCAAAGAATTTCGATTTGCTGAGCGAGATCGATCCGTTGCTGGGGTACTTGGGGGCCAGCGCCGAACGGCATTTGTTCGCCGAACCGTCCCTGGCGGGAGTGCGGGCGCGGCAGTTTGGGGAGGTGATCGCAAAGACTGCGTGTGCGCGACTCGGAATCAAACCCCAAGGCAAGACTTTTAACCAGTTGATCGGCAGGCTGGATGCCGAAGGCGCCATGGACAACGCCATGGTGCAGATGCTGCGCACCACCCAGCGAGTCGGCAACCAGGCCGCGCACGAGTACTACGTCGAGAGCGGCCAAGCGCTGGACGCTATCCGGGCCTGCTTCTACCTGGCCGGATGGCGATACGAGACCGAGACGGGCGACCGCATTCCGCGGGCGTTCTTCCCGCCGCCGCGTCCGGCCGTCATGCCGGAGCCGACGTCAGCGGCCGATCGCGCGGCCAAGGCCGAGATCAACGCCAAAATCAGTGAGTACGAGCGAGAACTCGTCGAACTGCGCATGGAGTTGAGTAAAGCGCAGGAGTCGTTGTTCGACGCCAAGGCAGCACGCGCCCAGATCGAGTCGGAGCTGGCACAGTTCCAGGCGGAACAGGAAAGGTGGCGGCAACGTGAAGCCGAGCTCACCGGGCTGATCAAGCAGCTGGAGGATGAGCGGGAAGCCCTTGCCGCCAGGAGTGTTTCCGCGCAGGAGCGCGAGGACTTCCTGCGGCGATCGCGCCGGGCTTGCCGACCGCCGTTGACCGAGTCGCAGGTGCGGGAGGAGCTGGACAAGACGTTGCGGGCTGCCGGGTGGTCGGTGCAGGACAGCGGTGAGCTGGACCTGACGAAGCTGGGTGTGGCGCGACGCGAGGCCCACACCGAGGCTGGCTATGCCGACTACCTGCTCTACGTTGACAAGATGCCGGTCGGCGTGATCGAAGCCAAGCGCGAAGGCGAAGACCTGACCAAAGCACAGGCACAGGCCGCGAAGTATGCGGCGGGTCTGACGGAAAACCTGAAGAAGCGGGCCTGGCTCGAGGGTGTGCTGCCGTTCCAGTACGTCACCGACGGAAACGAAACCAGGTTTCTCAACCAGCTCGACCCGAAACCACGGAGCAGGCGGGTTTTCGCAGTTCACCAGCCGGAGACCATTCGAGCTTGGATGCGCCAGGCCGACGACGACCCCGCCAACCCGACGTTGCGGGCGCAGTTGCAGCGGCTGCCGGAGGTGCCGCTGGACGAGTCGAGGCTTCGAGACGCGCAAACCAAGGCCATCAAGGGGCTGGAAAAGTCGTGGGCGCGCAACGATCCCCGGGCGTTGATCCAGATGGCCACCGGCGCGGGCAAGACCTACACGGCGGCGAGCTTCTCCTACCGTTTCCTGGAACATGCCAAGGGAAAGCGGATTCTGTTCCTGGTGGACCGGACAACGCTGGGGGACCAGGCGGAGACCGAGTTCAGAACGTTCACCACGCCCGATACCGGGCGGAAGTTCCACGAACAGTTCAATGTGGGCTGGTTGACTGGATCGACGGTGCTGGGTTCCAGCCACGTCGTGGTGTCCACGATCCAGCGGATGTGGCTGAAGCTGACCGGGCAGCAGGTACCCGAGGGCAAATCGGGGGATGACGAGGAGTTCGAGAAGCGCCTGGACGGCCCGGCCGAGGTGAGCTACAACTCAGACATCCCGCCGGAGACGTTCGACCTGATCGTGATCGACGAGTGTCACCGGTCGATCTATGGGCGCTGGCGTGCGGTGCTGGAGTACTTCGATGCCTATCTCGTCGGGCTCACCGCGACTCCGGTGCCGGAGACCTTCGGGTTTTTCGAGCGGAACCTGGTCAGCGAGTACACGTTTGACCGGTCGGTGGTCGACGGGGTCAACGTGCCGTTCGAGATCTACAAGATCCGGACCAAGATCGGCGAGCAGGGCGCCACGATCACGGCAGGCACCACGGTTCCGGTTCGCGATACGAAGACGCGCCGGGAGCGGATGGAGGATCTGGACGACGACTACATCTACAGCGGTAAGCAGGAAGGCAAGACGACCATTTCGAAGGGTCGCCTGCGCACGGTGATCCAGGAGTTCCGCGACAAACTGTTCACGCACATCTTCCCCCCGGTGGCGGGCCGGGAACGCGAGTATGTGCCCAAGACGCTGATCTTCGCTCGTTCCGACGAGCATGCCGAGGAAATCGTCCAGACGGTGCGTAGCGTGTTCGGCGAGGGCGACGAGTTCTGCCAGAAGATCACATACTTGGCGAAGAGCCCGGGGGAGCGGTTGAAGGCGTTCCGCAACTCGCGCCTGCCGCGGATCGCGGTGACCGTGGACATGATTTCCACCGGCACCGACGTGAAGGCGCTGGAATGCGTGTTCTTCCTGCGTGAGCCGGGCACGTGGTCGCTGTTCGAGCAGATGAAGGGCCGGGGCGCGCGCACGATCGATCCGGCGGACCTGACGCGGGTGACTCCGGATGCGGTGGATAAGACGCACTTCGTGATCGTCGATGCGGTGGGCGTGACCGATTCGGCCCGGCCGGAGACCCGGCCGTTGGAGCGGTTCAGCGAGCGGAAGATCAGCCTGGAGAAGCTGCTGCAGAAGGCCGGTGGCCTGACGCTGGACACCGATGAGGTGGCCACGCTGGCCGCCCGGCTGTCGAAGCTGAACCAGCAGCTGGCGGACGACGAGAAGCAGGAACTGGCGGAGCTGGGCGGCCAGCCGCTGCTGGACATCGCGCGCGGGCTGCACGATGCGGTCGATCCGGACCGGCGTGCGGAGGTGTGGGAGCAGGCGACCGCAGCGGCCGGTGGTGATGAGGAAGCTGGCGAGAAGGCGGTGCGGCAGCTGGAGGAGAACGCGATCCTGCCGCTCGCGGGCAAGCCGGAGCTGCGGGAGCGGATCCTGCAGGTCCGCCGGGCGCACGACATGGTGATCGACGAGGTGAGCGCTGACGAGATCCTGGTCAGCAAAGGACTGACCGCGGAGGAACGTGCCCAGCAGGTCGTCGATTCGTTCCGTGACTACCTGAACACGCACTCCAGCGAGATCGCGGCGTTCGAGATCGCGTTCCGGGAACGGCGCAACCCGCGCGAGGTGTTCGCGAGGCTGAAGGCGCTGGCCAAGCAGCTGGAGAAGCCGCCGATGCGCTGGACGGCGTCGGCGCTGCTGGACGCCTACGACAAGCTCGGCAAGGCTGCGGCCCGCAATGGTTCGGACGCCGGTGTCGCCGATTTCATCGGCATTCTGCGCCACGAACTGGGCCTGGACGATGAGGTGCGGCCGTACCGGAGCATCGTCGAGGAGCGCTACGCGGGCTGGTTGGCCCGGCAGGAGCAGCAGGGCCGCACGTTCAACGCCGACCAGCGGTGGTGGTTGGACCAGGTGGTGGTGACCATCGCCAGCAACGTGGCCTTCGAGCCCGCAGACCTCAACGACGTACCATTCAACAGCCGGGGCGGCAGCCTCGGCTTCGCCAAAGCCTTCGGCCATGACCAGGCGAAAGCGATCCTCGAAGACCTGAACCGGGAGCTGAGCGCGTGACCGACCTACCCACCGGCTGGGCCTGGACAACCTTGGGGGAAATTTGCGAGCAGCGTTACGGTAAAGCGCTCCCGGCTGATCGTCGGGGCGATTCATTTGACATTCCTGTAGTTGGCTCTGCGGGTGTGATGTCGTCGACGACGAGTCCGCTAGTTTCTGAGCCATGCATCATTGTTGGGAGGAAGGGGAATGCTGGAGCGGTTCAAGTATTTGAAGTGCCGACATGGCCTATCGATACGGTCTTCTATCTCCCGGTCCCTCGGTGTCTTGACATAAATTTTCTTGCATATCAGATCGCGGCTGCCAATCTTGGTCAATACAGTAGCTCCACTGCGACTCCAAGTTTACGGCGTGAAGATCTTACTTCCTTGAAGTTGGCCATAGCGCCATTGGAGGAGCAGCGCCGCATTGTTGCCGCCCTCGAAGACCACCTGTCCCGCGTGGAGGCAGGTGTTGAATCTGTTCGGCGTGGGTGGCAGCGCGTTGACGCGCTGATTAGGCAGGTTCTTCGTGAGGCGATCCCTATACCTGGGCCGGAACACTGGCGTCGAGCCGCGGTTAGTGAAGCTGGTTCGGTGGAGCTTGGCCGACAGCGGCACCCGGACTGGCATAGTGGTCCGAATATGCGCCCGTACTTGCGTGTAGCGAATGTTTTCGAGGGCCGGATCGACACCTCCGATGTTATGGAAATGGATTTCCCTCCGGATGTCTTCGAGAAGTTCCGGCTGGCCGAAGGTGATATTCTTCTGAATGAAGGGCAGTCGCCTGAGCTCCTTGGGCGTCCCGCGATGTACCGAGGCGAGCTGGGGGAGGTTGCGTTCACGAACAGTCTCCTTCGGTTCAGAAGTAATTCAAATGTCGATCCGGAATGGGCGCTTCTAGTGTTTCGTCGCCATATGCGATCGCGTCGGTACCTGCGTGATATGCGTATTACGACAAACATTGCTCATCTATCTGCTGGGCGATTCAAGAAGGTGGAGTTTCCTATTCCGCCGATGTCGGAGCAGAAGAAGATTGTTCAGCAGGTGCACGGACAGCTCGCTGCTGTTGACAGATTGGCGGCTGACCTGAAGAAGACCGCGCGGCAAGCGAACCATCTGCGACAGTCTCTTCTTCGGGAGGCGTTTTCTGGTCGGTTGGTGGAGCAGGATCCGAGGGATGAGCCTGCTTCTGCTTTGCTTGAGCGTATTTGGGCTGCGCGGGCGAATGCTCCGAAGGTGAGACGGAGACGGAAGAAGCAGGTCAAAGCTGCTGAGCCGGTGCGGGAGATTCCGGCTGATCGGCCGTTGCCGGAGCAGATGGGAAAGGGGACGCAGGAGGCGTTCGACTTGGGGCTGTGAGGTCGTGAGTGCGTAACAGTGTTCTAGCCCTGTTTCGCACTCACGACCCCATGCCGGATCAGCTGTTCTTAACCTGGGTCAGGAAGCCCGCCCAGGCGGCGCTGTTGAAGACGAGTGTGCCGCCGTCGCGGTCCTTGGTGTCGCGGACGCCGACGACGCCCGGAACCATCGCCACCTCGACGCAAGCGTCCTGCGTCGCGCTGTAGCTGCTCTTGAACCACGTCGCATCCGGCAGGACAGGTCGATCGATCATGGTGCGACCTCGCGTTCACTCCGAGTATTGCTTACGCACCGATCGTATGACGTTGAGGGACTTCTTCGGGGAGAGCGCAGCTGCTTGAAGTTGGTTCCACAACCTTGCGTACGTCGCTACGGCGTCCTTGTCATCCAGGTAGCGGGCGTCATCGAGGCATTCGACGTAGACGAACTCCAGGTCGGCTGCGATGCCGTTGGACGGGATGCGCAGCATTGTGAAATCGAAGGCCATCGCGCCGCCCGGTGCCTCGGCGTCGAACGGGAGCACTTGGAGATTCACGTTCTGCTGCAGGGCAATCTCTGACAGCCAGTCAAGTTGTTCCTGCATGACGTCGACCCCGCCGACCCGTCGGCGCAGGCACGACTCGGAGAGGATGAACGCTGCCGCCGCGGGCTTCTCGCGGGTGAGGACGCCCTGCCGTTCCCGCCTGGCCTCGACGTTGGCGTCGATGTCCTCGCTTTCGCGGCGTGCTGAGGCGGTGTCCATGGCGCGGATGTACGCCTCCGTCTGCAAGAGTCCCGGGATGATCTCGGCCTTCACCTGGCGAAGGTCTTCAGCATCGGCCTCCAGGTCGACGTACATGCGGAACCATTCTGGGAACACCGCGCGGTAGCCGCTCCAGCGGCCTCGGCTGCTGCGCGTGCGCGCAAGCTCGAACATCCACTGCGCGTCAGCTGGGTCGACGTCGTAGAACTCCAGCAGGAGTTTCAGGTCTCCCTTGCTGATTCCGCCTTGGCCGAGCTCCAGGCGGCTGATCTTGCCGATGCCACAGTCCAGGGCCTCGGCGGCTTCGGCCTGCTCATGGCCGGCTTTCTGGCGGAGATGGCGTAGTTCGTTGCCGAGTTGAAGCCGCCGCACGGTGGGTGTTGCCATCGATCGCCTCCGGTTCGGATCTGTTATCCGTAAGTTTTCCGCATTCTGCGCCTGCAGGAACATCACCCGATTCGGCAGTTACATAATCTGCGATCGCAGGTTTAAGTTAGCATCACGATCAACCAAGAGATCGGATCGCGAAAATGACTTCACTTTTTGATCCGCAGTCTGTGGTGTTGTTCCTGCTCATGGGGTTGGTGGCGGTTCTGCCGTGGGTGGTGGTCGTGCGGGAGCTGCCGACCGTGCGGATGTGGCTTGCTCGGTGCCGGAATCGCCGTGCGATGCGGGAGATACGGCGGCAGGCGGCGGCTTCGGGAGGCCAGCGGTGACCGGGGCCGACGAGGTGCAGCGGCATTTCTGGTTGCCGACGCCGGATGCTGGTGCGGGCGCGTTCGTCCGGCACGCCTTCCGCGGGCGTCGTTGGGAAGGTCAGCCCAGCGAAGAGACCGTGTGCGGCAAGCAGGTCGCCATGGCCAAGCCGAGCGAGGTGGACTGGTGTAGTGCGCCGACCTGCTTGGACTGCAACGGGGTTCTCGTCAACGAGCAGCGCGGCAGTCCGCCTGCGAGCTCCTGAAGACCCGGTTCGATGCTGATGCCCCCCGACCCGGCATCGAACCGCGCGGCCGGTTGGCGCGATGCCGCCCCTCCCCGGTGCGTCAACCGGCCGCACCCAAGAAAACCGTGAGCACTTCCTGGTGCTAACGGCACCAGGAAGTGCTCACGGGCGTGGGACTCAAAGCCGCGCGGCTGGTCTTGTCAGGACCTTGACCATCTCGTCGATGGTGGAGTTGAGCTTGCGGCTGTCGGCCGGGGCGAGGGTGTACCACTCGCGGCCGTCGCGGCCGGGTTTGCGCTGGGCCAGGTAGCAGCCCGCTTCGGTCGCGAAGAACTGGAGGTTGAACTGCAGCGTGTGCATCCGGCGCACCTTCTGGTCGTACGCGCGGACGGTGAACAGCCCCTCCAGGGTCCGCTTCGCGGAGAACGCCTGCGCCAGGACCTTGGCGTCGTTGCCGCGAATCCCGTTGGCGGCCAGCGCGGCCCCGAAGTTCGTGTCGCCGCCGCTCATGCGCTTGCCAGCTCGGTCCAGCTGCTCGTAAGGCACCGACACCGAAGCGCCTTCCCCGGCGGAGATCCGGCCGAGCAGGTTCACGGCGTTGCCCGCGGGGCCACCGTGCTCGTGGCGCTTGATGCGGATCTCCCGCAGCTGGCTCTGCGGTTCACCATCGGGCTGGTAGGCCTGGATCGTGCTGCGGCCGTGCTCCACCAGGACGGCGTTGAAGCTCTCGCCGTCGCGGGAGTTCACCGCGAGCCCGACCGCCAGCGGTGGCCGGGCCAGTAGGTGGATGGCGTCTTCGAGGAACGGGTGGAGGCCGTCCGCGTCGAGCAGGCCCTGCTGGGTCAGCTCCTGTTGCCCGCGCGCCGCCGCCTCGCGGCGATCGGAGTCGGTGGCTTCCACCGGCAGCCAGCCAACCCGCAGCAGCGGGTGCAACTGCACGTCGAACTTGGTGCAGAGGTAAGTCGCCGCCGTGGGGGAAAGGCTGAGTTCACGCCCTGCCACGATCACCGGCCCCCGTTGGACCAGTCACCGAAGACCGGCGGCGCGACCTTCTCCATGTCGTTGGTGAACACGTCGTCGTCCTCGGTCAACCAGCCGGGGCGCTCGTGCTCCTGGTCCTCCTCGCCCTGCTTGCCGCGGCCAGCGCCACCGGCGCCGCCCATGCCGCCAGCCGCACCGCGGCCACCGGCACCCGCGGCGGTGGAGCCGCCAGCACCCGGACCAGAACCCGAGCCCATGCCGCCGAGGCCACCGGCACCGGCACGACCCCCGCCGCCGAGCTGCCCGGTACCTCCGGCACCGACGCCGCGACTCATGCCGCCAGCGTTGCCCGTGCCACCGCGGGTACCACCGGGGCCGCCGTTCGGCGACGGAGCCCAGCGACCGTTGTAGGGGTTCTGCCGCTCCCACGCACCGGTCTGCGGGTTCTGCCGGTAGAGCGTCCCGTCCGGGCCGCGCTGGACGCCGGGAGGAAGACCCTGCCCCTGCCCGGGCGAGGGCATCGGGTTGGCCCACACCGCGTTCGTCCCGGCCGGGGGAGCCGACGGGGTCGGCGTGTACGACGGCGTCGGGGTCGGCGACCCGGCCCACGCGGACGAAGTGCCCGACGGGGCGGACGGGATCCCGCTGCCGCTGGTGTAACCGGAGGGGGTGTTGGAGTATCCGCTGGGAGTGCTCGGGTACGGCGTCGAGTTCTGCGGCGGCGGAGGCGGCGGCTGGTCAGCAGGCTTGAACTCCGGCATCTGCGCGATGGCGGCTTCGGTCTGCGACCGGTACTGCGTCATCGCGTCGTTGGCCTGCTGGTTGGTCTCGGCGAAGGCCTGCTGGCGGTCTTCGTAGTCGCTCATCCAGCCGGTGATCGGGTTGGAGTCCAACCCCCAGTCCTCGACCCACCCCTTCTCCGGCGGGTCGAGGATGGCCTCCTTGCCACTCGGCAGCGTCTCGCCCTGAGCGGGCAGCGCGGTGAAGGTCTGCCGCTGGTTGGCATCCTGCAGCTCTACGGCCTTGCGGATGCCCTGCGAAGTGCCAGCCGCAGCCTCGGCCATCGGCATAACTTCGGCGATCGAGGCGTTAGCAGCCTCCGCAGCCTTACCTTCGTGCGCGGCCTCGGCCTTGCGTAGCGATGTCTCGACCCGGCCAACGAGTTCTTGGAAGCTGTCGGCGACTTCACCCCACTGTCGTGCACCGTCTCCCGTCGGAGCAGGCAGCGCAGTAGCGTCGGGCGCCCCGCCCATCTGGGTTCGGTACTCCTTCGCCGCGCTGAGGTAGCACGGCTCCATGCTTAAGCTCGGCGTGGACATTCTTATCCCCCAATATTCTTATTTCGCGGCGGGAAGAGCAGACACGGCCGCCTCGAGCGCCTGCTGCGCGAGGCCGCACGGGTCCTTGGTCTTGTCGAAGAAATCTACTTGCGAACTCAAGACCTGGTCGTTCTTGGTGGCGAGGAAGATGGCGCAGCCGCCCATCTGCTTCGGGTCGGTTCGGTTCGCACGGACGGCCGGGTGACCAGCGATGGTCAGCTCTGCGAAGTCCGCGTACTGCGACCGGTTGTCCAGATAGGAAGACAGGGAGCGGTTCGGGATCGCCGACAAGCCCAGGCGGTCACGGTCGTCCGGTGAGCTCCATGAGCAGACCCGGTTGGAGGAGTCTTCAACCTCTCGCCCCTGTGGCTTGAGTCCAAGGTTCGCCGCGGTACCTTCCGGAAGGATGTCGCAGGGCGGGATCGCGGCGGCGTCTTTCGGGTCGTTGATCTGCGGTCCGGACGACGCCTGAGTGGTCTGTGGAGACCCCTCCTCGGGATCTGGTGCTTGGCTTCCGCATGCCGCCAGGAGGGCGGTCATGGCCAGGCTTGCGCCGAGAACGGCACCGCGTTTCAACACGTCACTCCTCGCGATCAACAAAGACTTTCACGCCTGCGGGTTGGCTCGAAGCTGGTCGACGCTGGCAGCTTCGTCCAGCGCGCCGTACTCCCTGAGCGTTGCTTCGTACCCCTCGATCTTCACCTTAAGCTTGTCAGCAAGCGCCTGGGCGAAGGTCTCCAGCGAGCCCGCGTCTCCTACGGCTCGCTTCTGGATCTCATCCTTGAAAGCCTGCGTGGCTCGATCGCCAGCGGTGAGTTCTCCAGCGTCGATGTTCCTGGCTTTCAGGATCATGTCCAGGACCTGCTCGTGCGCACCCCGCAGATCGTCCACCGCGGCCTGGAGCGCATCGGGATTTACCCGGAACCCACTCACGTCAATATCCCCCTTCTTGTGACGCCTTCGGTGTTGCCGATCCATTCTCTGTAATCACCGCGCGTGACTACAGCAGATCGGACCGGGTAACACTATGGCGCTGGTCACCTTATCGCGGCTCCCACGGTGTCCCCGAGTTCACCCGGATGTCGCAGTGCGTGGTTCAGGGGAGTGCCGGCGGTCGGCGGTGGTCGGTCGGTAAGGTGCCCAGGTTGATTTCGCTCGTGACTGGGGAGAAGTGTTGTCGAGCCCGTACGGCGCAGGGGGATTTGGTCAGCACCGAGCAGGGGCGCCAGGCGCGCCGCCGTACCCGATCCAGGGGATGGCGCCGCAACCGCCGAGCGCTCCACCACCTCGGAAGAAGCGGCTTTGGCTGCGGGTCGTGATCGCGGTGGTCGCCGGGCTCGTCATCGGCCTCGGCGGTGGATTCGGTCTGCTGCCGCTGCTCAGTTCCGAACCCGCTGCTCACGACGACGCGGGGAAACCAGCTCAGCCGCGCACGAACCTGCTGGCCGGGTCGTTCGAGCGGGCTCCTGCGGTCAACTTCGGCGGGCAGCCGCTCCCCGACGCTTGTGCGCTGGTGCAGCCCGCCGATCTCGAACGCCTGGGGATTCCCATCGCTTACCCGGTGGACATCAAGCACACCTACCTCGATCCGCAGGTCACCGACCCGCAGGTACACAGTCGCTCGCGGCAAGCGCCTGCGGAGTGCCTAATCCTGATCCAGGGCAGGGAGGACGGCATCCTCCCCTCGGTCCGGGTGGAGTTCCACGCAGTTCCGTTCAGCCATGAGAACGATGTCCGGGTCTTCGACTACGGGTACGAGCACCGGACCAAGGGTGACCTCGTCCTCTACGTTGACCGGCCCGAACCTGGCTCCTCGTACGACTTCCGCGCCAAGGTCCCCCTCGGGGACGGCAAGCTGATCGGGGTGACGCTGAGCGATCCGCTCGAGTCCTACCGGGGTGTGCCCACCAGCCAGCTGTTCGACCAGATCGTGGACACCGTGCTGGACAACTACGCGCGTGGCGCCACCGGTGTACAGGGCTTCCGCTACCAGGAGCCCTACGGCACGCCGCCGTCGGCCTGCGCGGTCTTCAGCCCAGCGGCGTTCGAGCTGGTGACGGGCAAGCAGGACTCCGGCTGGGTGGAGGAGCGGATTCCCAGCTATGAGCGGCAGATCCTCAACAGCCGCGTGGGCGGCTACATCTACCTGGAGTACACCTGCCGACGGGTGGACCGCGCGGCGCTCGACGAGTCTGGCCCCACGACGGGCAAGGAGCTGACCGTCACCTACTACCGGAACGAGCGGGAGGCGGCCGCGCACGACGAGCTCTGCAAGGCGTCCACGGACATCGGCGTGCTGGGTCTCGACACGGCGGTGGGGGACGGGCAGAGCTGCATCTCCACCGTGCTGGACTCGTCGACGCTGCTTTTCCGGTCCGGGCGGGCCGGATTCTCGCTCCCGGCGAACGAAGGGGAGGACCCGCGCACCTTCCGGGACCGCGCGGTCCCCATCACGCAGCAGATCCTCCGCGACCTCAACGGGTAGCCGGTCGGTAGAGTGGCCGGGTTGTCGTGGGGGTTGCGAGGTGAGCTGTGAACGCTGCGGAGAGCCAGGCCGAGACGCGGCGGCTGGTTGACAAGCTGTGGAGCTACTGCAACGTCCTCCGGGACGAGGGTGTCTCCACGATCGACTACGTCGAGCAACTGACGTTCCTGCTCTACCTCAAGATCGCCGAGGAGAAGAAGAACGATCTGATTGTCTCCGAGCACCTGCTCCCACAGGGGTGGCAGGAGCGCGGCTGGTCGGAGCTGGTCGGGCAGAAGGGCACTGAGCTGAAGCGGCGGTACGAGCAACTGCTCGCCGATCTCGGCGACCAGGCGCCGGGCACGCCGCACCACCTCATCTTCGCCAAGGCGCAGAACAAGATCCAGAACGCCTCGAATCTCTCCCGGCTGATCAACGATTTGATCGAGCGTGAGACGTGGTCGATCCACGGCACCGATGTCAACGGTGACGCTTATGAGCAGCTGCTGTCTCGTGGCGCGGCGGACACCAAATCGGGTGCTGGCCAGTACTTCACCCCGCGTCCGCTGATCAACGCCATGGTGCGCTGCACGCAGCCGACCCCAGACGACACGATCACCGACCCCGCCTGTGGTACCGGTGGCTTCCTACTGGCGGCGCATTCCTACATCGTCGATACCCATGTCCGGCCGAACGGGCTGAATCGCGAGAAGCTCCGCAAGATCTCTGGGAACATCTGGGGCACCGAGCTGGTGCACGGAACTGCGCGCCTCGCGGCCATGAACCTGCTGCTGCACGGTATCGGCTCCTGGGGCGAGCAGCCGGGAATTCAGGTCGAGGACGCGCTGGCCAGGAATGGGCGGAAGGCGAGCCTGGTGCTGGCCAACCCGCCGTTCGGCAAGAAATCCTCGATCACGGTTGTCAATGAGGATGGTAAAGCCTCCCGGGAGGAAGTCGCGTACAAGCGCCATGACTTCTGGGTCACCACCACTAACAAGCAGCTCAACTTTGTTCAGCACATCGCCACTCAGCTCGACATTCCCGGCCGGGCGGCAGTGGTCGTGCCGGACAACGTGCTTTTCGAAGGCGGTGCGGGCGAAACGGTTCGCCGGAACCTGCTGCGCGATTACGACGTGCACACCTTGCTGCGGTTGCCCACCGGAATCTTCTACGCCGGGGGTGTGAAGGCGAATGTGCTGTTCTTCGAGGCGAAACCGCCTGCCGGTGCGGATCAGCCGCTGACCAGCAAACTCGCCGTCTACGACTTCCGGACCAACCAGCACTTCACGCTCAAGACGAAGGCACTGCGCGACGAGCACCTTGATGACTTCGTCGAGTGGTACCTGTCCGCTGACCGGCCGGAGGACCGCAAGCCCAACGACCGGGTCAAGCTCTTCGACTACGCCGACCTCGTCGCGCGGGACAAGATCAACCTCGACCTGATCGGCTGGGTCAAGGACGAATCCGTCGACGATGCGGACGAGCTGCTCTCGCCCGAGGTTATTGCCGCTGAGATCGTCGAAGATCTGCAGGCTGCGCTGTCCGAGTTCGCTGCGGTGGCTGAAGCCTTGGGTGGCGCGTCGAGCGAAAGCTGATGCGTCGGCGTTGCTCTCGTCGTGTGAATAGTCGTCACAGGGTGATCACGTTCGGCCGCCGGCGTTTTCGGTCCTGCTGAGATATCCGGACCGGCCCTGGTGCATTCAGGGTATTCGGAAATCTCACCGATGATCGAGAGCGCCGGGAAACTGCATGCTGGGTTATCGCAGCGTCTTTCAGGTCGAACAGGGAAGCATCGACGTCCTTGCTCGGGTCAGAGAACAGCTGCATTCGTGGTTGCGGCGCAAGCACTACGACAGCGATGCAGTGAAGCCGGATGCGTTGGTGAGTTTGGGGCCGAACGCGGACGGCGTGCTGCTGGAAAAGGCGGGCAAAGACGGCTCGAACGCGCTTCGGGTGCGGGTGACCGAGAAGCAGCCCGGTGGTATCTGGACCAGTCAGCTGACTGTGCACGTGCCGGGCAGCGGTGACCCGGCGATGGTGTGGGTGGACATTGTCAACCCCGAAGTGCTTTCCGACGATGCTGACCAGCCCGCGCGGCGGCGGCAGTGGACGGCGACACCGAAACTGGTGCGGGACCTGCTGACGGTGCTGCCCGCAGCGGACGGCACAGCGCGGCTGGATTCCCGACCGTGGCGGGTATCAGGTGAGGACGCCGAGGATCTCGTTGGCATCATCCGGGATCCCTCACGCCGGGGGCCGGTTTACGTCGTTGGCAGCCAGGAATCACTTCCGCAAGGACCCTGGTTCGACTTGGCGCGCAGGTTGCTCTACGAGACCGTTGGCATCGGTGCCGGTTACTTGCTGGATCCGGAGGCCACCAGGGTCTTCGCGCGCGCAGTCGGTGAGAGTCACGAGGTCAAGCCGGGAACGATGCGGACGTTCCTGCCGGGCGCTGAGCCAGGTGACACCACCGACGCTCTGCGGCACCGGGTGCTCAGCACCGGCCGCATTCTCAAGGACGAGCAGCCGAGGCTGCCCCGCCTCCTCGGTTGGCGAGCGCGAGACATCGTGATCGAACAACGGTTGCCCAATACCGCGGTGCGGCTGGATCGGCAATTCGAAAAGCAACTCGATCAGCTGCTCGTCGAGGGTGAAGCTTCGGATGCAGCCTCCGTCGCACCCCGTGTCGACGAAGCGTCTCCGTCGATCCTGGATCGCGATGTGGCGATCGTTCAGGTCCTGCGGGAAGAGCTCGACGAGTCCGAGCTCACCGCTGACCGGCTGCGTGAGCTCGTCGCCTTCGCCCGCATTGGCCAGCGAGAACAGGTGAAGCGGCAGGGTCTGACGGACCGGTTCGAGGAACTGCAGGAGCGCACCGCCGAACTGCAACAGTCGCTCGACGAAGTGAGCGAGCAACTCGACGACGAGACGCTGGAACTCGCCGAAGCCAACGCCGACCTGGCCAAGGAAAGGCCATCACCAGGCATCTCCGTGGTCTGCTCGAAGTGGAGCGCCGATACGCGGACGCCTGGTCGGAACCGGCCCAAGCCGAGTACAAGCTGCCGGACTCCTTCCTGGACGTGTTGCCGATGATCGAGGAGCTGGAGCACGTCGTGTTCACCGGGGACGATGAACCGACGTTCAAGCTGGAAGAACGTGACCGGGCCGGGGTTTGGGCGGGCAAGACGTGGGAGGCGCTGCTCGCCTTAAAGGACTATGCGCGAGCGTCAGCGGAAGGCCGCTGCGAGCGTGGAGTTGACGACTACCTGCGCCACTTGCCGGACAATTGCCGTGGCTTCTCCGTAAATCGGCACGCGCGGGATGAGAGCAACGACGTGCGTAGCAACACCAGGCTTTCTCGAATTAGGACATTCCCGGTGCCTCCGGAAATCGCTCCCGAAGGGCAGATCTTCATGGGTGCCCACTTCAAAATCGCGAACTCCGGGATGATCAGCCCCGGATGCACTACTACGACGCGACCAGCATCACCGGCAAAATTTACATCGGTTACATCGGTGCTCACCTGCGCAGCAGGATGACCAACTGATCGAAACGAAATGGGTTCAGCTCTTGTGGGGGGTGAATTGCTCGGTGGTGAGGACGGTGAGGAGGTCTAGTTTGCTGGCGCTGTCCGTGCCGATCGCGGGGGTGAACCAGAGGAGGCGTTGGCGGCCGTCCTCGCTGAGGAGGTTGAGGCAGTTCACGTCGAGCACGCCCAGTTCGGGGTGGATGATGCGCTTCCGGTCGTTGCGGCGGACTGCCACCTCGTGGTCGGACCAGAGCTCCGTGAACTCCGGTGAGCGGGCGAGGAGGTCGTCGATCATCGTGCGCGCTTCGGTGTCGCGGGCGTTCCGGCGTGCTGCTGCGGCTCGCAGGTCGGCGGCGAAGGCCCGGGAGTGCGCCGGGTGGTCCTGCTCCGGGTAGATCGAGCGCGCCGCCGGGTCGGTGAACCAGCGGTGGATGAAGCTCGCCTCCTGGCCGTGGAAGTGCGAGTGGTCGCCGAGCAGCGCGACCGCGAGCGGGTTCTGCACGAGGGTGACGTGCAGGTCGGTGATGACCTGGGCCGGGGTTGAGGTCAGCCGGGTGAGCAGGTCGAGCATGCCGGGGTGGACGTGCGAGGCGGGGCCGCCCTGGACCGGGAGGGGGCGGTCCGCGAGGTGGTAGAGGTGGTCGCGCTCGTCGGCGGTGAGCCGCAGCGCCCGGGCGAGGGCGGCGAGCATCTGCTCGGACGGTTGGGACCCCGCGCCGCGTTCCAGCTCGTTGTAGTAGTCCACCGAGGCGCCCGCCAGCTGGGCCACCTCGTCGCGGCGCAGGCCGGGCACGCGGCGCCGCGGCCCGCGGACGAGGCCGACCTCCTCGGGGCGGATGCGCTCGCGCCGGGACCGGAGGAACGCGCCGAGCTCGGCGTGCTTCGAGGCCTTCATGGATCCAGTGTGCGGTCACTGGGGGCGCGGACACAGGGGACGACATCCCCTCGCTCCGCCCGCTGACGCTCCGCATCGTGGAGGCATGACTTCAACCGACACCACCGGCGGGGCGGGTGGCCGCGTCGCCGTCGTCACCGGGGCCTCGCGCGGCATCGGCCGGGCCGTGTCCCGTCGGCTCGGCGCTGACGGCTTGGCCGTCGTCGTCAACTACGTCGGGGACGCCGCTGCCGCGGAGGAGGCGGTGGCCGCGATCACCGCCGCTGGCGGGAAGGCCATCGCGGTCCAGGCCGACATCGCCGACGAGCAGGCCGCCGCCGCGCTCTTCGACCAGGCCGAGGCCGCCTTCGGGGGCGTGGACGTCGTCGTGAACGCCGCTGGGCGCATGGCGCTCTCGCCCATCGCCGAACTCGACCTGGACGTCCTCGACCAGCTGCACCGGACCAACATCCGCGGGGCCTTCGTCGTCGCTCAGCTGGCCGCTCGGCGCCTGCGGGACGGGGGTTCCTTCGTGGGCTTCTCGAGCTCCGTCGTGGGCACCCAGTTCCCCACCTACGCGGCGTACGCCGCCAGCAAGGGGGCCGTCGAGGCGATGACCCTGATCCTGGCGCGTGAACTGCGCGGACGCGACATCACCGTGAACACCGTCGCGCCGGGCCCGACCGCCACCGCCCTCTTCTTCGAGGGCAAGACCGAGGAGCGGGTCGAGGAACTGGCCAAGATCCCGCCGCTGGAGCGCCTGGGCACCCCGGAGGACATCGCCGCGGTCGTCGCATTCCTGACCAGCGCCCAGGGGCACTGGGTCAACGGTCAGGTCCTGCGGGCAAACGGCGGCCTGGTGTGACGCCCGAGCCCCTGCAGAAGGAGTACAACCATGCCATTCGCCCACTTCAAGGTCCCGGCTGGCACCATCACCGCGGCCGACAAGCAGAAGCTCATCGAGCGCACCACCGACCTGTTCGCCGAGGTCTACGGGGAGCGAGCCCGCGCGACCACGGTCGTCCTCGTCGATGACGTCATCGACGGTGGTTGGGGTGTCGGCGGCACCGTGCTGACCGCCGCTGTGCTCAACGGCGACGGTTGACCAGCACGCACGACGGCCCGGCACCGCAGTGCCGGGCCGTCGCGCGATCCGGGGTCAGCGCCAGTTGGCTTGGAGGGCTTCCTGGAGGAACTCAGGTTGGTGTGGGCGCTTGGACAGGGTGCCCAGGCCCTCCGGGGTGGGTTGGGGGAGGGGTTCGCAGGTCGCGTCCGGGCCCCGGCCGGGCTTGCGGGATGGGAGCTCGCCCGTGAGCAGGTAGTCCGCGATCTGGTCGTCCAGGCAGGTGTTTCCGCTCAGCGAACCTGAGTGGGTGGTGCCGCCGGGGAGGCTGATCAGACTGGCTCCGGGGAAGCGGTCGCGGGCTTCCAGGGCGCCGGGGAACGGGGTTGCCGCGTCGAGCTCCTCACTGATCAGCAGGGCGCTGTCGACCTGGCTGCCGTCCACCTCGACCGGCTTGCCCGGCTTCGCGGGCCAGAACAGGCAGGGGGCGTTGTACCAGGCGTTCGCCCAGGTCTCGAAGGGGGCCTTCTCATGGGTCGCCCAGTTGTCGCGGCGCCACTTCGGCCAGCTCCGCGGCCACTGCACGTCCGTGCACTGGACCGACAGGTAGACCGCGAAGCCGTTGTCGTCACCCGGCGGGTTCGCGCTGTCGTAGACCTTCTTCAGCGCCTGCCAGTCGCCGTCGTGGATCCAGCTGGCGAACGCCTGGGCGCGGCCGTCCCACGCCGCCTGCGAGTAGCCCGCGGTCAGGAACAGGTCGGTCCACTCGTCGGAGCCGATGACCCCGCCCGCCGGTTCCCGGTCCAACTCGGCCTGCTGCTGGTAGAACAGCGCCTCCACCTCCGCGCCGGTCGCGCCGAGGTGGAAGGTCGCGTCGTGCGCGGCGATCCAGTCGAAGAAGACCTTGATGTTGCGGTCGAAGGCCACGTCCTGGTTCAGGTTCGCCTGGTACCAGACGTCCTCGACGTTCACCACGCCGTCCATCACCACGCGGCGCATCCGATCCGGGTGCAGGGTGCCGTAGACCTGGCCGAGGTAGGTGCCGTAGGAGAAGCCGTAGTAGTTGATCTGCTCGGCACCCAGCGCCTTGCGGATGCTGTCCATGTCCTCGACGACATCGGTGGTCTTGATGTGGTCGAGCAGCTCGCCGGAGTCGGCGCAGGCGCGGGCGTAGCCCTCCGAGCGGTCCAGCCAGGTCTGCTCCAGCTCCGGCGTGGTGGGCACGTAGTGCGGCCGGTCGTAGGAGAAGTAGTCCGGGTCGCAGGAGAGCGCGGGTTCGCTGGCGCCGACGCCGCGCGGGTCGAAGCCGATCCAGTCGTAGGCGGCCCCGGCGTTCTTGGGCACGTACGCGCCGAGTGCGGACAGGGTCAGGCCGGATCCGCCCGGTCCGCCCGGGTTGACCAGCATGACGCCCTGGTACTGGTCCTCGGGCACGGTGTGCTTGATGCGGGACACCGCGAGCGAGATGTGCTCGCCCGCCGGGTCGGCGTAGTCCAGCGGGACCCGCAGCATCCCGCACTCCGCCCCCGCCTTCTGCAGCGCCTCGTCGGTGCACGGGCCCCACTGGACCGGCGGCGGGTCGTACTCCGGTGCCGCGTTCGCGACCGCGGGTGCCGCGCCCGCCAGGATTCCGACCGCCAGCGCGGCGGTGACGACTTTTCGCACTGAAGCCCCCCGTTCGTCCGGTTGGCGCCCACCGGGCGGTGAGCAATGTGGACAGTAAACGGGATGGTCCGCGCCAAAGCGGCCTGGTTGGCGAGAAATGGTCTGCCCGGGCGACCCGGTTCCGCCTCGCGCTCCGCGGCTGGGTGGCCTCACCTGGCCGCGGAGTCGCGCCCGACTGGTCAGCTCGCGCTCGGCCGCCAGGGGCTGGGTTTGTCCGTGACCGGGCGGGTCGGGTCGAGGTGGTGCGGGGTGCCGAGTTCCCCCGCGCGCAGCGGGGTGAGGCCGTCGGTGATGGCCCGCATGATGCGGTCGCGGGCTCGGACCGCGTCACCGACGCGGTCGGCGGACAGGTCGCTGAGGTCCACCGGGGCTCCGAAGTGGACGCGCAGCGTCGGGCGGCGGCGCACCGCGCGCAGCCACGAGGCGAACAGGACCCACAGGTCGCGGGCGCTCTCCACGCGGACCATGCCGTAGCACATCGCCTCGTGCGCGCCCCACTGGCTGATCGGCACCACGGCCGCACCGGAGGCCAGCGCCATCCGGGCCACGCCGGTCTTCCCGCGCTCCGGCCACATGTCCGGTTCGAGCGTGATCCGGCCCTCCGGGTACACCAGCACCGGTTGGTGGTCGCTGGTCAGCGCCGCGACCACCCGGGCCATGGCCTGGCCCGCGGTGCTCTTGCCGCGGTCCACGCGGACGTGGCGGCAGCGGCGCAGGACCCCGCCCAGCACCGGTGCGTCGAACAGCCCGCCGGTGGCCAGGAAGCGGGGGGCCAGCCGACGGCTGCGGCAGGCCGCGATCAGCACCAGGGCGTCCAGGTTGCCGATGTGGTTGGCGGCCAGCAGCAGCGGCTTGCCGCACAGGTCGTCCGGCACGTCTCCGGTGACCTCCAGCCGTCCGGTGGCGCCGATGATCGCGCGGTCCACCCGCGTCAGCGCGCGCCACAGCAGTGGCGCGCCGCGGAACAGCGTCTCGCGGTCGGTTCGGCGTGTCGGCTCGTGCGGACCGGTCGGGAGGGCAACCATGATGGTTGAGGATCTCACGCTTGATGCCCCGATCGGGGCGCATCGCCCGAGAAAGCGTCCGAGCCCGCGTCCGCCGTGGCTGTTGTGACGGGAGAGGCGGGTGCGGATACCGTGTGGGGTATGGCGAGCCGGACATCGAACGGGGGGCGTGGCTCGGCGCGCAGCAAGAGCGCCACGAAGAGTAGCGGCGCCACCTCCCGCAGTGGCGGATCGACCCAGGGCAAGCCCCGGGCGAAGTCGGGCACCAGCAGGAGGAGCTCGGCCAAGCCGCGCGGCTCGACGCACGCACCGCGCAGGCAGCCGGCGAAGCGACCCGCGAAGTCCCGCGGCGGCGGGGTCGGCCGCGGCGTCGGCAGCGTGGTGCGGGCGATGGGCAGGACCCGGGAGCTCGACCCGGCGCACCGGCGCGACGGGCTCGCACTGTTCTTCCTGGCCACCGCCGTGATCGCGGCCGCCGGGGTCTGGTGGCAGGCCGGTGGGCCGGTCGGGCACGGGTTCGACCTGGCGCTGCGCTCGGTCATCGGCTCGGCCGCCGTGGTGCTGCCACTCGTGCTGCTGGGCACCGCGGTCCTGCTGATGCGCACCGAGAGCACCGCCGAGGCCCGGCCGCGGGTGGTGATCGGCTCGATGCTGCTGATCTTCACCACGCTCGGTGTGATCCACATCGTCAACGGCTCCCCGCTGGAGCCCGACAGCTGGCCGCAGGCCGGTGGCGCGCTCGGCTTCGTCGCGGGCGGTCCGCTGGAGTACGGGCTCACCGCGTGGGTCGCCGTGCCGGTGCTGGTGCTGGTCGGGCTGTTCGGACTGCTGGTGCTCACCGGCACCTCGGTGCGCGACATCGGCGACTGGCTGCGCGGCGGCGAGTACGAGGAGGACGTCGAGGAGCCGAAGAAGCCCCGGTCGAAGGCCGGGTCGAAGGCCGAGGACGCGGAGGCGACCGAGGTCAAGCTGCGCCGCCCGTCGCGGCGGCGCCAGGCGGCGATGGCCGACGAGGACGCGCAGCTGTCGCTCGACGACGTGCCCGAGGAGCCCAAGCCCAAGCCGAAGGCCGCCGTGGTCCCGGCCAACCAGCCCGCGCCGGAGAAGCTGAAGAAGAGCGAGAAGCCGCAGATCAGCCGCAGCGTCGAGGGCGACTACAAGCTGCCGCCGCTGGACGTGCTCACCGACGGCGAACCGCCGAAGAGCCGTAGCCGGGTCAACGACGCGATGATCGAGGCGATCACCGCGGTGCTGGAGCAGTTCAACATCGACGCCCAGGTCACCGGCTTCACCCGCGGCCCGACCGTCACCCGTTACGAGGTCGAGCTCGGGCCCGGCGTGAAGGTCGAGAAGATCACCGCGCTGACCAAGAACATCGCCTACGCGGCGGCCACCGACAACGTGCGGCTGCTGGCGCCGATCCCCGGCAAGTCCGCGGTGGGCATCGAGGTGCCCAACAGCGACCGGGAGATGGTGCGCCTCGGCGACGTGCTGCGCTCCGGTGAGGCAGCCAAGGACAGCCACCCGCTGGTGATGGGCCTGGGCAAGGACATCGAGGGCCACATGGTCACCGCGAACCTGGCCAAGATGCCGCACCTGCTGGTGGCTGGTTCCACCGGTTCCGGCAAGTCCAGCTTCGTCAACTCCATGCTGGTGTCGCTGCTGGCGCGGGCCACGCCGCAGGAGGTCAGGATGATCCTGATCGACCCGAAGATGGTGGAGCTGACGCCCTACGAGGGCATCCCGCACCTGATCACGCCCATCATCACCCAGCCGAAGAAGGCCGCCGCCGCGCTGGCCTGGCTGGTGGAGGAGATGGAGCAGCGCTACCAGGACATGCAGGCCAACCGGGTGCGGCACATCGACGACTTCAACCGGAAGGTGAAGTCCGGCGAGATCACCGCCCCGCTGGGCAGTGAGCGGGAGTACCGGCCCTACCCCTACATCCTGGCCATCGTCGACGAGCTCGCCGACCTGATGATGACCGCGCCGCGCGATGTCGAGGACGCCATCGTGCGCATCACGCAGAAGGCGCGGGCCGCGGGCATCCACCTGGTGCTGGCCACCCAGCGGCCGTCGGTGGACGTGGTGACCGGCCTGATCAAGACCAACGTGCCGTCCCGGCTGGCCTTCGCCACCTCGTCGCTGACCGACTCGCGGGTCATCCTGGACCAGCCCGGTGCGGAGAAGCTGATCGGCATGGGCGACGCGCTGTACCTGCCGATGGGCGCGTCGCGCCCGGCGCGGGTGCAGGGCTCGTTCGTCTCCGACGACGAGATCCACCGCATCGTCTCGTTCACCAAGGACCAGGCCGAACCCGAGTACACCGACGGGGTCACCGCGGCCAAGGCGGGCGACAAGAAGGAGATCGACTCCGACATCGGCGACGACCTGGACGTTCTGCTGCAGGCCGCCGAGCTCGTGGTGACCAGCCAGTTCGGCTCCACGTCGATGCTGCAGCGCAAGTTGCGGGTCGGATTCGCCAAGGCCGGGCGGTTGATGGACCTGCTGGAGTCGCGCGGCGTGGTGGGTCCTTCCGAGGGCTCGAAGGCGCGCGAGGTCCTGGTCAAGCCCGACGAGCTGGAGAACGCCCTGTACTCGATCCGCGGTGGACCACCGCCGGACGACGAGTGATGCGGTGAGCGGCGGTGCGGGGGCACCGCCGCTCACGCGTTTTCACCAGTATTTCCGCGCTCGTTCAACCTCGATTCGCACTGCTCCGTTTGCGCGGTGGAATTGCGCTGAACGGAATTGTCGAACCGGACGAATTTCAACATCTTTGAGATAGTCTCCGGCCCGCTGACGGTTCTTGTCCGCCCGCGATGTCGTGAGGTTCGCGCATGCTCGTCCGGAAATTACGCGCTGTTCTGTCCATTTCGCTGTCGGTTTTGCTGCTGGTCGGGTTTCAGCAGGTCGCGGCCGGGGACACCGGTCCGTCCGATGTGGACCGGGGTGAGCTGTTGCGCACCGGCGGCAGCAGTTATCCCCGGCTCGTGCGGTTGCAGAACTCCGGTGCGGCCAACGGTCGGGTGCTGGTCAGCATGACGACCTACGCGGACCGCACCGGATTCGCGGTCATCCACGAGAGCCAGGACGACGGCGCCACGTTCCAACCGGTCGGCGAGATCCGCGATCCGGAGGGCGCGGACGAGAAGGGCATGTGCTGCTCGACGCTGTACGAGCTGCCGCGGCAGGTCGGGGACATGCCCGCCGGGACGCTGCTGTGGGCGGGCACCGCGGGCGTCGGCGCCGACCCCGAGGAGCGGCGCAGCAGCATCCGCCTGTGGCGCAGCGACGACCACGGCCGCACCTGGAGCTTCCTGTCCACCATCGTGCAGGCCCCGCAGGGGCCGGGTGTCTGGGAACCGGAATTCACCGTCTCCGCGCAGGGCGAGCTGGTCGTGTTCTACTCCGACGACGGGGACCCGGAGCACGACCAGAAGATGGTCCAGATGCGCTCCGCCGACGGCCGGAGCTGGACCGACCTGCGGGAAACCATCAAGAACGACAAGTTCACCGTGCGGCCCGGGATGGCGGGCGTGCGGCAGCTGCCGGACGGCACCTACGTGATGGTCTACGAGGTCTGCAACTACGACCCGGTGCACATCTGCACGGTCTGGATGCGCACCTCCCAGGACGGCTGGGACTTCGGCGACCCGTACGACCTGGGTACCGAGATCGTGTCGGAGACCGGTGGCCAGCCGCTGGGCACGCCGACCATCGCCTGGGCACCGGGGCCGAACCCGAACGGCAGGCTGCTGCTGGCCTACCAGATGCTGGCCAACGACAACGGCGGCTGGGCGCCGGGCAACGGGCGCACGCTGATGGTCAACGACAACCCCTCCGACCTGGCGCGGGGGTGGCGGGAGATCCCGTCGCCGGTGCAGATCAGCTACAACAAGGGCAGCGTGTGCCGCAACTTCAGCCCTACGCTGCTGCCGACCCGCGACGGCCAGTCGGTCATCCACGTCACCACCGACTTCGAGAAGTACATCGGCGGCCCGTGCGAGGCCTTCCACGCCACCGGCCCGATCGACGGCGCCACCACGGCCGCGCCACCCCAGGTCCGCCCGTTGGACCCGCGCCCGGGCCGCTGACCGACTCGTGAGTGGCGATGGTGGTTCTTGCGACCATCGCCGCTCACGAGGGGGTTGTGAGTGGCGATGGTTGCTCTTGCGACCATCGCCGCTCACGAGGTCAGCGGCGCAGCACCGCGTGTGTGCTGTTCAGCTCGGAGATCGAGTGGACGCCGAGCAGCTGGAGGGTGCGGACGATCTCGGTGCGCAGGATGTCCACCGCCTTCTGGACGCCTCGCTCGCCGCCCGCCATCAGGCCGTACAGGTAGGCGCGGCCGACCAGGCACGAGTCGGCGCCCAGGGCGATCGCCGCGACGATGTCCGCGCCGCTGGTGATGCCGGTGTCCAGCAGGATCTCGGCCCGGTCGCCGACCTGGTCGCGCACCGCGGGGAGCAGCTCCAGCATGGTCGGCGCGCGGTCCAGCTGGCGTCCGCCGTGGTTGGACAGGATCACGCCGTCCGCGCCCAGCTCGACCACGCGGCGGGCGTCGTCGGGGTTCTGGATGCCCTTGACCAGCAGCGGGCCCTGCCAGAGCTCCCGCAGCCACTCCAGGTCCGCGTAGTTCAGCGACGGGTCGAACATCGCGTTGATCAGGTCGTGCGCGGTGCCCGACCAGTGGTGGAAGGAGGCGAAGGTCAGCGGCTCGGTGGTGAGCAGGTTGAACCACCAGGCCGGGTGCATCGCGCCGTCCACGATGGTCTTGAGCGTCAGCTCGGGCGGGATGGTCAGGCCGTTGCGGGTGTCGCGCAGCCGAGCGCCGCCGACGGGGGTGTCCACGGTGAGGATCAGCGCCTCGTAACCGGCGTCCTGCGCGCGCTGGACCAGTGAGCGGCTGGCCTCGCGGTCCTTCCACAGGTAGAGCTGGAACCACTTGCGGGCGTCCGGGGCCGCGGTGGCGAGGTCCTCGACCGAGGTGGTGCCCATCGTGGACAGCGCGTAGGGGATGCCGGTGCGCTCGGCGACGCGGGCCACCGCCGGTTCGCCCTCGTGGTTCATCATCCGCGTGAACCCAGTGGGAGCGAAGGAGAACGGCAGTGCCGAGGGCTTGCCGAGGATCGGGGTGGAGGTGTCCACCTTGGACACGTCTCGCAGCACGGAGGGGCGGAACTCGACGTCGCGGAAGGCCTGCCGAGCGCGGCGCAGGCTGATCTCGGCCTCGGCGGCACCGTCGGTGTAGTCGAACACGGCGCGCGGCGTGCGCAGGCGGGCGATGGTCCGCAGGTCGGCGATGGAGTGCGCGGCGGACAGCCGACGCGCGGTGGGGTTGAGCTGCGGGGGCTTGACCCGCAGGAGGGGACGCAGTTCGGACCAGCGCGGAAGTTGCCGCTTGACCATTCGAGCTCCCTTCGTCGCGAGGCGACACTACCTCCGCGCTCCGCGAAGGAGCCGCGGATCCGGGAGCTCGGACGACCACCGGTCGCAGCGGTCAGCTCGGCAGGGCACCAGGTTCCGGCCGAACTCCGCGGTCGAGCGGGGCGTGCCCGGGGTGGGCACGCCCCCCGGCCGCGTCATCCGGCCACGCTGAGCTGGACGATCTGGCCCGCGGAGTTGATCGCCTGGTAGCGCAGCTCGCCGGGGGCGGAGGGCAGCAGTTGGATTTGCGCGTGCTCGACGGCCTCGGCGGTGGAGCCGGTCATGCCGCCGAACTCGCGCACCGCGAAGTAGTAGATGTTCGCGGTGCCCTTGCACACCAGGTTGTCGCCGCAGGCGGTGTACATGTCGTCGCGGAAGTTGTCGTCGATCTCCTTGCGGCTCGGTTCGGTGAACCGCTCCTGCTTCTTGTAGTTGCGGTAGCCGAAGTCGTGCCGGTCGCAGCTGGTGGTGAACTTGAAGCCCAGCGGCTCGTCCGGGGACAGCGAGCAGCCGTCGGAGGACCAGTCGAGCTGGTCGGCGTGCGGCTGCTGGGCCCTGGTCCGGGTGAAGTCGTCGAGGGAGAGCTCGAAGAGGTACTGGTCGGTGGTGGCCCGCAGTTCGCCGGGACTGAGGTCGGCGTGGGCGGTGCCGGTGGTGAGCAGCAGCGCGCCGGCGGCGACGGCGGTGGTGAACGCGCCGCGGCGAGCGGGGGATCGGTGCACGGCAGGTCTCCTCGGATCCGGTGTGATCACTCCCCGTGTTATAGCCGGTGCACGTGGTGCTCGCGGTGCAGTTGCGGCGGGTCCACCGGAAGAGTGGATGTGCGGAGCGGGGCACGTGGACCACACCACCTGGTGATCTTCAGCCAACTGTCAGCTTGACCATGTCCACAGCCCGTTCTGTGCGGTTTACTTGCAGACAAGACGGCGAAGCTGTCCGTGGGAGGTGTCTGCGTGCTTCGAAGCTTCCGGCTGGGCAACCACAGGTCTTTCCTGACCGAGCAGGAGTTGCTGTTGATGCCCAGCCGCGACAAGACCCGCTACGTGCTGCCGGTGACCGCGGTCTACGGGGCGAACGCGTCGGGGAAGTCGAACCTGCTGAGCGGCTTGGAGTTCATGCAGTCGGCTGTGACGTCGTCCTTCCAGCGCTGGGACGCCCTCGAAGGGGTGCCGAGAGTTCCCTTCAGGCTCGCGCCGGATGCGGCCGGGGCTCCGTCCGTCTTCGTCGTGGAGTTCAAGACGGACGACGTGGCTTACACCTACGGGTTCGCGCTGGACGACGAACGGGTCCTCGAGGAGTGGTTGTACTCGTATCCGGAGAAGCGGAAGAGGGTCGTCTTCGAGAGGGCCGGGGGCGAGGTCAAGTTCGGCAGCACGCTGCGGGATTCCAAGGCGGAGTTGGGTGTGCTCGGGCAGATGACGAGGAGCAACGCCCTCCTGCTGAGCGTTGCTGTGCAGCTGAACCTCGAATTCGCCATGCCCGCGTACAGCTTCATCTCCCGTGACCTGGTGTTCTCGCAATCCGAAGGGCTGTCGCGCCTTGGGAATGAAGCGCTTGGTCGGTTCGTCGCGCGTGATCCCGGCAACCGGAGCAGAGTGGTGGATCTGCTCCGTGCTGCCGATTTGGGAATCACCGACTTGTTGGTGGAGGAGTGCGAAGATCCGAGGTGGTCGCGTTACCTCGAGAGAACTGAGGCGGAGTGGAAGAGGGTAGCCAGGTCCGAAGAGGCGGGTGACGTTGACGAGGAGTACCGGAACGTGGTTCGCAGTCGGTTGGACGACCTGCGCCGTGCTGGGCCGAGGAAGGTATATCGCCTGAAAACCGTTCACGGTGATCTTGGTGCACCATTCGACATCTCGGACGAATCGCATGGAACCCGGTCCTGGTTGCGGCTCATCCCCATTGCGCTGAGTGCCTTGGACAGGGGATCAGTGCTGCTCGTCGACGAGATCGATTCCAGCCTGCACCCGCTGTTGACGGCCAGGCTGGTCGGCCTCTTCCGCGACGAGCGGACCAACCCGAACGGTGCGCAGTTGATCTTCACCACGCATGACACGAGCCTCCTCGGGACGATGCTCGGCGACGAGGTGCTCAAGCGCGACGAAGTGTGGTTCGTGAGCAAGGAGGAACGCGGCGACACGAGCTTGTACGCCCTCAGCGACTTCAAGCCCCGCCAAGGGGAGAACGCGGAACGTCGGTACCTCAGGGGCAGTTACGGCGCGGTTCCCTTCGTCGACCACGACGAGTTCGTGATGGCCGTCCGGGGAGAACGTGACTAGGCGAGGCCTCACCAGGCGTGAGAACAGGAGGAGGCGCGGAGCTCCGAAGTTCGATTCGGCCAAATGTCTGCTCGTGGTGTGCGGCGCGAATTGCACGGAGAGCCAGTATTTGCGTGCGTTGAACCGCAAGTACCGAGGCCGTTCGGCCAGGTTGGTCGTGATGACGGATGGGGTCGACCCACGAACGCTGGTGCGCAAGGCCGCCAAGATTCGGGACCTGCATCCCGCGGAGTTCGACGAGGTCTGGTGCGTGGTCGACGTCGATGAGTTCGACGTGCAGTCAGCCGTCCGCCTCGCCGAGGAGGAGGGGGTGAACATCGCTGTGTCGAACCTGTGCTTCGAGTACTGGCTGCTGCTCCACTTCGAGGACTGCGAGACCGCCTTCCGGACCCCGGCGGATGTGGATGCGCGCCTCCGCAAGCACCTCCCGGACTACGACAAGACCGATGTGAGGTTCGTGGATTTCGAGTCCGGCGTGTGCGAAGCAGTCGCACGCGCGAAGCGGCGCTGTGACTTCGGCAGGGAGCACCTCCGCAACCCGTCCAGCGGCATGTGGCGCCTTGTGGAGAAGGTCGTTCCGCCGGAGTCCGGGATCAGGTGAGGTCGAGGAGCATTCGGGTGTTGCCGAGGGTGTTGGGCTTGATGTTGGCCAGGTCGAGGAACTCGGCCACGCCCGCGTCGACCGAGCGGCGCATCTCCGCGTAGACCTCCGGGCTGACCGGGGCGCCGTCCACGGTGCGGAAGCCGTGCTTGCCGAAGAAATCCGTCTCGAAGGTCAGCACGAACAGCCGGGCCAAGCCCAGCTCGCGGGCCAGCGCCACCAGCTGCTGGACCAGGCGGTGCCCGATGCCGGCGCCCTTGACCGACGGGTCGACCGCGACGGTGCGGATCTCGGCGAGGTCCTCCCACAGCACGTGCAGCGCACCGCAGCCGACCACGCGGGTCGCCTGGTCGGGTTCGGCCAGCTCGGCGACCCAGAACTCCTGGACGTCCTCGTAGAGGGTGACCAGGTTCTTGGCCAGCAGCACCTCGCCGGCGTAGGTGTCGACCAGCGCCTTGATCGACGGGACGTCGGCAATCCGCGCCCGCCGAATCGCTATCGCCGACAATGCATAGTCATTCATGCAGGTATCGTAGCGCCGCGGCTCGGGGGAGTGTGCATCACGCGCCGAGGTGCAGCAGCATCCTGGTGTTGCCGAGGGTGTTCGGCTTGACGTGGGCCAGGTCCAGGAACTGGGCCACGCCCTCGTCCGGCGACCGCCGGATCTCCTCGTAGACCTCGGGCGGCACCGGGGTGTCGGCGATCGGCAGGAAGCCGTGCCTGCCGAAGAAGTCCGTCTCGAAGGTCAGCACGAAGATCCGGGCCAGGCCGAGCTCCTGGGCCTCCTCGACCAGCCGGGCCACGATCGCGTGCCCGACGCCACGGCCCTTGCAGACCGGGTCGACCGCGACGGTGCGGATCTCGGCGAGGTCCTCCCACAGCACGTGCAGTGCGCCGCAGCCCACCAGCTCGCCACCGGACTCGGCGACCCAGAACTCCTGGACGTCCTCGTAGAGGGTGACGAGGTCCTTGCCCAGCACCACCTTCCCGGCGTAGTGGTCGATCAGCGCCTTGATGTCGCGGACGTCGCGCACTCGGGCCGGGCGGATCTCTACCGGAGCATTCACGTTAGGTAAGCCTAACCAAAAGAGGTGGGGGTCGAGTGACCCGCGGTCGTAATCTCGCCCACTGCTCGGCTCTGTCCCAGGTCAGGCGCGTGGGTGGGGGTCGTTCCGGCGCGCGGTCGACCGCCGCCCGAGTGAACCGGCGAATACTCGCGAAATCGGCACCACCCCGGGTGACGGCGGCAGCGGTGCGCAGGGCCGGGTTCAGGCAGGAGCCGGAGGCCCAGAGGTTAGGCTCGACGCATGTCAGCCGAGCAGAATCACCGCCGAGTCGCCATGGTCACGCTCGGTTGCGCCCGCAATGAAGTCGACTCCGAAGAGCTCGCCGGGAACCTGCACAGCCGCGGCTGGGACCTGGTCGAGGCCGAGGACGCCGCCGACGTGGTGGTCGTGAACACCTGCGGCTTCGTCGAGTCGGCCAAGAAGGACTCCGTCGACACGCTGCTGGCCGCCTCCGACACCGGCGCGAAGGTCGTCGCGGTGGGTTGCATGGCCGAGCGCTACGGCGCCGAGCTGGCCGAGCACCTGCCGGAAGCCGACGCGGTGCTCGGCTTCGACCACTACAGCCAGCTCGCCGACCGCCTCGACGACGTCCTCGAGGGCAAGGCCATCCAGGCGCACGAACCGCGTGACCGGCGCAAGATGCTGCCGATCTCGCCGGTGTCCCGTCCCGCCGCGGCCGCCGACGTCGCGGTGCCCGGCCACGGCTGGGTGCCCGCCGCGCGCGCGGTCGCCCGCCGCCGCCTCGACGACTCGCCCGTGGCCGCGCTGAAGCTGGCCTCCGGCTGCGACCGGCGCTGCTCGTTCTGCGCCATCCCGTCCTTCCGCGGCTCCTTCCTGTCCCGGCAGCCCGAGGAGGTGCTGGGCGAGGCCGTGTGGCTGGCCGAGCACGGCGCCAAGGAGCTGTTCCTGGTCAGCGAGAACTCCACCTCCTACGGCAAGGACCTCGCCGACCCGCGGGCTCTGGAGCTGCTGCTGCCGCGGCTGGCCGCGGTCGAGGGCGTCGAGCGGGTCCGCGTCTCCTACCTGCAGCCCGCCGAGACCCGGCCCGGCCTGGTGCGGACCATCGCCACCACGCCCGGTGTCGCGCCCTACTTCGACCTGTCCTTCCAGCACTCCAGCGAGTCGGTGCTGCGGCGGATGCGCCGGTTCGGCTCCACCGAGTCCTTCCTGGAGCTGATCGGGCAGATCCGCGAGCTGGCGCCGGAGGCGGGCATCCGCAGCAACTTCATCGTCGGGTTCCCCGGCGAGACCGAGGAGGACTTCGCCGAGCTGCAGGACTTCCTCACCCGGGCCCGGCTGGACGCCGTCGGCGTGTTCGGCTACTCCGACGAGGACGGCACCGAGGCGGCCGGGTTCGCCGACAAGATCGACCCGGACGCCGTCGACGAGCGCGTCGAGAAGCTGTCCGACCTGGTCGACGAGCTGATCGCGCAGCGCGCGGAGGACCGCGTCGGCACCGAGGTGCGGGTCCTGGTCGAGCGGATCGACGACGGCGAGGTGATCGGGCGTGCCGACCACCAGGGGCCGGAGGTGGACGGCGAGTGCCTCGTCGCAGATCCTGGAGAGGTCGGCGTGGGTGAAGTGCTGCGCTGCCGGGTCGAGGCGAGCGAGGGCGTGGACCTCGTCGTGCGTCCGGTGGGCGGCGCGCCCGCGGAGGACCGGTCCGGGGAGCAACCATGACGGCCGATGGCGCGGCATCCAACCCGCAGGCGGTCCGGCCCGAGCCGGCGCCCCTGCTCAACATCGCCAACGTGCTGACCGTGTCCCGGTTGGCGCTGGTGCCGGTGTTCCTGGTCGCGCTGTTCTGGAACGACGGGCACGACGAGCTGTGGCGCTGGATCGCCACCGGGGTGTTCGTGGTCGCCTCGATCACCGACCGCATCGACGGCGACCTGGCCCGCCGCCGCAACCTGGTCACCGACTTCGGCAAGGTCGCCGACCCGATCGCGGACAAGGCGCTCACCGGCGCCGCGCTGGTCGGCCTCAGCCTCCTCGGCGACCTCGCCTGGTGGGTCACCTGGGTGATCATCGGCCGCGAGCTGGCCATCACGCTGCTGCGGTTCTGGGTCATCCGGCACGGCGTGATCGCGGCCAGCTACGGCGGGAAGGTCAAGACGCTGCTGCAGGCCGTCGCGATCGGCCTCTACCTGATGCCCTTCGGCGACTGGGCCGAGCTGCCGCGCTGGATCGTGATGGGCGCCGCGCTGGTGGCCACCGTCGGGACCGGGCTGGACTACGTGGTCCGGGCGATCCGGCTGCGCGCGACCGGGCGGGCGAAGGCCGACGCATGATCCTGGAGCTGGTCGGCCTGCCGTTCTCGCAGGTGGCGGGACTGCTCGACACGCTGCGCACCCGTGACCTCACGGTCGCCACCGCGGAGTCGCTGACCGCCGGACTGGTGGCCGCCGCGCTGACCGACGTGCCCGGTGCCAGCGACGTGGTCCGCGGCGGGCTGGTCGTCTACGCGACCGACCTCAAGGCGGAGCTGGCGGGCGTGGACCGCGACCTGCTCGCCGAGCGCGGTGCGGTGCACCCGCGGGTCGCGGAGATGCTCGCCGAGGGCGCGCGCACCCAGTGCCGGGCGGACTGGGGCATCGGGTTGACCGGGGTCGCCGGGCCGGACCCGCAGGACGGCGTGGCACCCGGCACCGTGCACCTGGGGTTCGCCGGGCCGGGCGGCGCGGCGGTGCGCACGGTGCGCTTGCCGGGTGATCGGCACGGCGTGCGGGCTGCGGCCGTTCGGGTGGCGCTGGAACACTTCGCGGACCTGTTGCGTTGATCCAGGAAGATGCCGTGCGCTGGCGGAACGCGGTGTCGTCCCGGACGGGGCCGGTCGAGCACCGGACGTTCGCCCTCGGCGGACTTGTCCACGATCGTTCTCGTTCGGGCCGTGGGATGAGTAACGTAGGGGGCGTTCACGCGTGGTGCACGCGGTAGGCGACGAAGGAAGGGAGGCGCGCGATGACCGTATTGTTGCGGGAGGCGGTCGGTGAACGGCTGCGCCGCGCCCGGACCGCACAGTCTCGGACCTTGCGGGACGTTTCGCGCGCTGCCCGGGTGAGCCTCGGATATCTCTCCGAGGTCGAACGGGGCCGCAAGGAGGCGTCCAGCGAGCTGCTCGCCTCGATCTGCGACGCCCTCGACCTGCCGTTGCCAGAGCTGCTGGTGACCGTGGCCGGTGACCTGGATGAGACGTTGATGGTGCCGTCCGGCGTCGACCGGGCCGCGGAGCTGGAGGGCGACCGTCTGGTGCCCAGCCTGCTCGGCACCGAACTCAGCGAGACCGAGCTGGCGAAGCAGCAGCTGGCCGGGGCCGAAGCGGGCGCGGACGCGGATCCGCGCGCCTGCGCGGACCGCCTGCAGCCGATGCTCAGCCAGCGCATCAGCGCCCCGGTGCGCAAGCCGGGCGGTGTGGTGGTCGCCGCGTAGCCTCAGGCCGTAGCGGAACGAGGCTTCGCACGCGCCTGAGGTGCGCGGCGGAGCAGGAGTCTGGTCGTGGGTGCTGGAACGGGTAAGCCCGAATCAGCACTCACGACCGTTTTCGGTACCCGGTGCGCGGTGCCTGGTGGCGAGCTGGTTCGATCTTAGGCGTGACTCCGGGTGATCCCGGAGATCTGCAGTGTTTGGTGGAAGCGGACACAACTACCTGACACGATGGAACCAGCCGACACGCCCGGTGCGTTGTGTCGGCAGTGGGGCAGCCGAGCAGCAGCAGAGAAGGCAGGCGGAGGAGATGGCCAATCCGTTCGTGAAGGCGTGGAAGTACCTGATGGCATCGTTCTCGTCGAAGGTGGACGAGCACGCTGACCCCAAGGTGCAGATCCAGCAGGCCATCGAGGAAGCCCAGCGGCAGCATCAGGCGCTTTCCCAGCAGGCCGCCTCGGTGATCGGCAACCAGCGGCAGCTGGAGATGAAGCTCAACCGGCAGCTCGGCGAGGTCGAGAAGCTGCAGGCGTCGGCGAAGCAGGCGCTGGTGATGGCCGACCAGGCGCGGGCCAACGGTGACGAGGCCAACGCGCAGAAGTACGAGGAGACCGCCACCCAGCTGGCCAGCCAGCTGGTCACCGCGGAGCAGGGCGTCGAGGACCTCAAGACGCTGCACGACCAGTCGCTGGGGGCCGCCGAGCAGGCCAAGCAGGCTGTCGAGCGCAACGCCCAGGTCCTGCAGCAGAAGATCGCCGAGCGCACCAAGCTGCTCAGCCAGCTCGAGCAGGCGAAGATGCAGGAGCAGGTCTCGTCCTCGATGCGCCAGATGACCGAGGTGGCCGCGCCGGGCAACACGCCGTCCCTGGACGAGGTGCGCGACAAGATCGAGCGCCGCTACACCACCGCGTTGGGGCAGGCCGAGTTGGCGCAGAACAGCGTGCAGGGCCGCATGATGGAGGTCGAGCAGGCGTCCATCGACGCCGCCGGTGCCAGCCGGCTGGCCCAGCTGCGCGCCTCCATGGGCACCGGCCAGCAGCAGGTGTCCGGTGGTCAGCAGCAGCAGATCTCCGGCGGTGCGCAGACGCCCGCCGAGCCCCAGCAGCAGCAGAACCCGCAGGCCGGGCAGGCCTGAGCAGGTGCCGGGTGAGTTCGTCCCGTAAGCAGGAGCTGGCGCAGCTGGGTGAGGCCGCTCTCGAGCAGCTGCGTGGTCCTGGCATGGCCGCGGTGCGCCGGACGATCGCCAAGTGGCGGGACCCGCGGGCGCGGGCGATCCGGCAGCGCAAGCGGGCCAGGCGGGCCGCGACCGGCAGCGCGGCGACCGCGGGTGTGTTCGGTGCCGGGGCGGTGACCTCGGCCTCCGTCTCCTCACTGTGGGAGTGGGGCGGTTCTGCGGGGTTCCTCCTGCAGGACGTGACGACGTTCGGACTGGGTGGCCTCGCCGTGCTCGGCGGGGCCACCGCGGTCGGAGCTGGGGTGAAGTACCGGCGGCTGAAGCGGACACCGCTGCCCGAAGCGCCGCCGGAACCGGTCTCGCTGCCGCCGTTCGGGTCGGCGGCGCGGGAACCGATGGAGCGGCTGCGCGACGCGGAGCAGACCTTGCACGCGGCGGTGGGGCAGTTGACCACCGCGGGCGCGGGCAGCGCCGCAGCGGAGGCGCGTGGGACCGCGGACGGCGCCGCTGCGGAGCTGCGGCGGGGCGCGGAGCGGCTGATGGCCGTGGAGGCGGCGATCCCGCACGCGCCAGCGGCGGAGAAGGCCGCGCTGCGCGCGGACGTCGAGCGGCTCCGCGAGGAGCTGGACGAGGGCGTGGACGGTTACGGCGCCCTGGTGGCCGCTGCGGGGCGCGCGGTCGCGGCCAGCGGGGCCTCGGAGCAGAAGCACCTGTTGCAGGACGCGACCGACCGGTTGGCCGGGTTGGCCGATGGGTTGCGCGAGCTGTTCGGCCCCGGGGGACGTCGGTAGTTCGCCGCGACACGCCATCACCGCTGGTAGCAGTGGTTCTGCTGGTGCGGGCTTGATTGTGCGATGCGAAATAGTAATCTTCCCTCATCATCACAGGCCGTGACATGAGACCCGCCTGAACGGGTGGTCGGGGGAGGCGACGTGGCGTTGTGGACCGTGCACGGCAACGGTCGACGCCCGGTGCGCGATGCCGTCGTGGCCTCGGAAGAGCGGTTGAGCTGGCCGCTGACCATCGGGTTCGGCGTGCAGCACCTGCTGGCCATGTTCGGCACCACCACGCTGGTCCCGCTGCTTACCGGCTTCCCGGTCGGCACCACCCTGCTGATGTCCGGGCTGGGCACCCTGCTGTTCCTGCTGCTCACCCGCAACCGGGTGCCGGGCTACCTCGGCGCTTCGGTGGCCTTCGTGGTCCCGCTGAACGCCGCGGCCAAGGAAGCCGGGGCGAGCCCGGCCGCGCTGCTCGGCGGGATCGTGGTGGTCGGCATCGTGGTGTTCAGCGTCGGCGTGGCGGTCAAGGCGCTGGGCGTGCGGCTGCTGGAGACGGCGATGCCGCCGGTGGTGACCGGCGCGATCATCCTGATGATCGGGTTGAGCCTGGCCCCGCAGTCGGTGTCGTCCTTCGACCAGCAGCGGGTGCCCGCCGCGCTGACCCTGGGCACGGTCGTGCTGCTCATCGTGATCAGCCGCGGCATGGCGGCCCGGATCGCGGTGCTGATCGGCGTGCTCGTCGGGTGGTGCTACGCGGCGCTGGCCGGGTACCTCGTGCCGGAGCGCGTGGCGGAGCTGTCCGACGCGCCCTGGTTCGGCCTGCCGCAGCTCATCGCGCCGCAGGTGCACGTCTCGGTGATGCCGTTCGTGCTGCCGCTGGTGATCGTGCTGGTCGCCGAGCACGTGGCCTACCTCAAGGCGGTGGCCGCGATGAGCGGCCGCGACCTGGACCCGCACGTGGGCGACGCGCTGATCAGCGGCGGGCTGGCGACCACGCTGGCGGGATCGGCGGGCGGTTCGTCGCTGAGCAGCTACGCGGCGAACGTCGGGGTGATGGCGGCGACGCGGGTGTACTCGACGGCGGCCTGCATGGTCGCGGCGATCGCCGCGATCGTGCTCTCGTTCTCGCCGAAGCTGGCTGCCCTGATCAACACCATCCCGTTGGGCGTGCTCGGCGGGGCGACGCTGGTGCTGTTCGGGATGCTGGCCCTGGTGGGCGTGCGGATCTGGCTGGACGCGCGCACCGACTTCTCCGATCCGGTGAACCTGGTGGTGCTGGGCACGGCGGTGATCGCCGGGGTGGGCGACCTGACCCTGCACCTGGGCGACCTCCGGGTGACCGGCATCGTGTGGGGCTCGGTGGGCATCGTCCTGGTCTACCCGCTGCTCCGCAGCATCGCCGACTTCCGCGACAGGTCCCGAGAACCCTGATCCACCGACGTACCGCAGGCGATTTCCACGAAGTGATCTCACCAGAGCTCTCGGGCGAGTCACCTGTCGGCACGGTTTCAGTTGAAACTGTGCACTACTGGTGTGTCGGGTGCCGACACGCCGGTGGTGCGCCGGGGGAATTCCACTGAGATCAGCCCAATGGGGATCGCGTCCGGCGCGGCGGGGTCAAGGTTGGCAGCGGGGGCAGTGGTAGGTCACCCGGGCTTCGACGTCCTCGCCCTGGGTGGTGCGGGTGACCGGGCCGCCGCAGCGGAGGCAGGTGCGGCGGCCGTAGACCCAGTGCTCGGAACCCCGGCGGGTCCGTCCGGTCGTGGACTGCTCCGGGTGCCAGGCGTTGCGCAGCAGCAGGTCGCGGGACAGGTGGACCGTGCGGGTCGCGTCGACCTCGGCAACCGGCGTCCGCGGCGATCGGCCCAGCAGGAAGCAGACCTCGACCCGGTACATGTTGCCGACCCCGGCCACCACCTGCTGGTCCAGGAGCGCCAGGCCGATCTCCCGGTCCGGGTCGGCGGTGAGCCGCCGCACCGCCTCCGCCTCGTGCGCCTCGCCCCAGTCCGGGTCGAGCAGGTCCGGGCCGAGGTGGCCGACCAGCCGGGACTCCGCCGCGGTCGGTAGCCAGCGCAGGTCGTGCAGGTTGAACCCGACCGCGACGCGCTCCGCCGTGGCCAGCACCGCCCGCGCCTGGTGCGCCGGGCGGCGCCACCGCGCGCCGGGCGGGTAGAGGTGCCAGGAACCGTCCATCCGCAGGTGGTTGTGCAGGGTGTGGCCGTCCTCGAAGCGGATCAGCAGGTGCTTGCCGACCGGCCGCACCTCCCGCACCCGGTGGCCCGACAGGTCCAACGCGGCCAGGCGCGGGTGGCGCAGCTCGCCGCGCGTGAGCACCTGCCCGGCCAGCGCCTCGTGCAGCCGGTGGCAGGTGAGGAAGACGGTGTCGCCCTCGGGCAGGGTCAGCTCACCCCTCGACCGCCAGCTTGATGCCCAGGCCGACCAGCACCGTCGCGGTGATCCGGTCCAGCCACGCGCGCACCCGCCGCCGCTGGAACAGCGCCCGCGCGCGACCGGCGGCCCACACCAGCGCGGTCGACCAGAGCAGGCCGATGGAGATGTGCGTGGCCACCAGCAGCGGACCCCAGGCGAACGCGGCCGGACCAGCGGGCAGGAACTGCGGCAGCAGGCTGATGTAGAACACGCCGACCTTGGGGTTGAGCAGGTTCGTGGTCAGACCGGCCCGCAGCGCCGCCCAGCCGCCGGTCGACGCCACCGGCAGGTCCGCGGGCTGCGGGGACTGGTTGCGCGGCAACGACTTCCACAGCGCCGAACCACCCAACCACAGCAGGTACGCCGCACCGGCCACCCGCACGACGTCGTAGGCCAGCTGGGACGCCGTCAGCAGCGCGGTCAGCCCGGCGATGCTGGCGGTGCCCCAGACCAGGCAGCCGAGGTTGATCCCCAGGAACGCCGCCACCCCGGCCCGCCGCCCGCCGAGCAGCGAGTGCCGGAGGACCAGCATGGTGTCCAACCCCGGCGTCAGCACACCCACCAGGGCGACCAACGCAAAAGCAGTGAAAGTCCCAGCACTCACGGTCCCGCCTCCAGTTCCGCCTCTCCGCGATTATCAGTGGTGGTTGCGTTTTTGCGGTGAGCTTGCAGTGTGGGGGTTTCCGTGGCTGGGTTGCTTCACGGTCCCCTGAGGTGCGGTTGAGCAGGGGTGGGTCCTGGTGGTTCCGCCACTGCTTGGTACCACGTGGTTGCGCTTGGGTGAGCGCCTTGCTGCTGGTGGTTCTGGTTCTTCGGTGTGCGTGGTTCAGCTTGCTGGTCGCTTGGTTGGTTAGGCAGGAGTTGGTGCTCGCCGTCAGGCCTGGGGCGGGTCTCGACGAGTTCCCGTGCCGTCGGCGGTAGTGATCGCGGTTCTGCCGGTTGGCTCCGGTTGCTTGGCGTCAGGCTTCTTCTTCGAGGAGGTCTTCGTCTTCTTCTGGGCGGCGTTGGCGGCCTGCTCGGAGGGTGCGGGCGAGGACCAGGTTGAACGCGAGCGCTACTTCTCGCGCGCCTGGGGTGCCCCATTGGTGGATCGGCATGCAGGCGCCTTGGGCCTGCTGGACCGCCAGGCGGTCGGGCAGCGCCACGGGCAGCACCAGGGGGCCGAAGATGTCCCGCAGTTCGTCGATGCGGAACTGGTGCTCGTGGGACCTGGGGCGCACCCGGTTGACGATCACGCCGAGCGGCTGCAGCTTCGGGTTGGTGGTCTTCCGCTCGGCCTGCACGGCCTCGAAGGCGCGCTGCACGCCCGAGACCGCGAAGATCGTCGGCTCGGTGACCAGCAGCGCGCGGTCCGCGGCGACCAGCGCCGAGCGGGTCAAGCGGCCGAGCGAGGGCGGGCAGTCCAGCAGGACCAGCTGGTAGGGCAGTTCGCCGTCCGCGATCAGACCGTCCAGTTCGGACAACGCGGTGGTCAGCCGGGACAGGTGTTCCTCGTCGTGGTGGCCGTTGTGGCTCTCGGCGTCCTCGGAGCCGACCAGGACGTCGACCTCCTCGCCCCACGAACTCCCGGTCACGGCTTCCCGGAGCACCTCGGGGCGCGGGTCGGCGAGCACGTCGCTGAGCCCCTTGGTGGTCTCCTCCGGTTCCAGGCACGAGGTCGCGTTGCACTGTGGGTCGAGGTCGACCACCAACGTCCGGACGCCGCGCCGCATGGCGGCCGAGGCGAGACCAAGCACCACGGTCGTCTTCCCCACGCCGCCCTTGAGGCTCAGCACTGCCACGGTCTGCACGCCCGTAGCCTACGGAATTGGAGACCATCTCAGAACTCGTCCCTGGAGTTCGCCATGATTCCGCCGCGGTGCGGACGGCGGGGGCTGTCCGGTCGCCGGATCCCGTTGGCTCGCCCGGCGGTGCGGGCTTCGGCTGATCAGCTGAGCGACCGGATCGGGTGCGGGGCGCCGAGACGATCGCCACGTGGCTGGGAGGTGCCTGCGACCGGCCATTACGCTGCTCACCATGAGATCCGACGCCGTCCACCAGGTGCTGGAAGCCGAACTCGCCGACGTCCGGCGGCGACGCGGTGGGCAACCTCCGCGCGTGCTCGACGTCGGTGGCGGCAGCGGGGTGTGGGCGGTGCCGCTGGCCTCCGCGGGCTGCGCGGTCACGGTGGTCGACCCCAGCCCGAACGCGCTGGCCACGCTCCAGCGGCGGGCGGTCGACGCCGGGGTCGCCGACCGGATCACGCCGCTGCAGGGCGACACCGACGCGCTCGCGGCGCTGAGCCCGGACGACGGCGCGGACCTGGTGCTCGCGCACGGTGTGCTGGAGGTCGTCGACGACGTCGCCGCCGCTGTCTCCGCGCTGGCCGCGGCGACCGCCCCGGGCGGTGCTCTCTCGGTGCTGGTCGCCAACAGGTACGCGGCGGTCCTCGGGCGGGCGCTGGCCGGTCGGGTCACCGACGCCCTGCAGCTGATGCAGGACGTCGACGGTCGGCTCGACGCCGCCTCGGACACCCTCCTGCGGCGCTTCGACACCGAAGGCCTCGAACAGGTGCTGACCGCCGGAGGCCTGCGGGTCGAGCTGGTCCAGGGGCAGGCCGTGCTCAGCGACCTGGTGCCCGGCTCGGTGCTGGACAACAACCCGAGGGCGGCCGACGAGATGGCGGAGCTGGAGCGGCTCGCGGCCGTGCGGTCCCCGATGCGCGACATCGCCACCCGCCTGCACGCGATCGCCCGCGCCTGACCGCCGACCACTCGGTGTGACCACCGGTGCGCCCGGACCGGTGATGTGCCCCGCACTCGACCGGGTGAGCAGGGGCAATGTGTCCCGGGGCGGGTCCAGGCGCGGGACGATCACTGCCCCGAGGGGATGATGTCGGCAACCTCGCACAGCCAGCTGGCAGGACCGGGTAGTACTCGCGTCGCGGGAACCGTATCCTCAGTGGTGACGCCCCCAAGCGTTCGCCGGTCCCCGACCAGGGTGAGATGATCATCCCGGTCTCCGGTGCCACTGAGACCCTGTGCCGGAGGAGGAGTCATGCCACTCTCCGAGCACGAGCAGCGACAGCTCGAACAAATCGAGCGCGCGCTCTACGCCGAGGACCCCAAGTTCGCCTCCACCGTGCGCGGAGGACGACTGCAACGCCCATCCCGACGTCGGCGGCTGCAGGGCATCGCCGTCTTCGTGCTGGGATTGGCCCTGCTGGTAATCGGTGCGGTGATCCCGGCTCTGCGGCCGGCCGCCATCCCCGTGTTGAGCGTGGTCGGCTTCCTCGTGATGTTCGGCGGAGCAGTGATCGTCCTGTCCGCGTTGCGCGGTGGCGGGGACGACATCGAGTCGGGGCCCGAGGAGGGCAGCAGCGGCGCGCGCCCCAAGCGGGGTTCGAACCGGGGCACCGCCGGACGCAGCTCCTTCGCCCAGCGCATGGAGGAGCGCTTCCGCAAACGCTTCGAGTAGCTGTACCGCAGTACCGCCTCTCCGGGGTTTCAGTACCGCCTCTCCGGGTTTTTCAGTGGTGGTTGCGCTTTCGAGGTGGCTTCGCGGTTCGGGGGTTTCCGGGGTTGGGTTGCGTCACGGTCCCCTGAGGTGCGGTTGAGCAGGGCTTGATACTTGTGGATCCGGTGCACGGCCTTTGGTCGTGCACCGGATTTTCGTTGTCTTGTGGGCGCGTGTGCTTGGGTGTGTGGGCTCTCCCGGTTGAGGTGGGGTCGGCGTTCGGCGGCCGCCAAGAAACCACCTTGGGGTCTGGGTTGGTGGTGGGTTTCGCGTTGCCCGCTCGGGGCCTGGGCTCATGTGGTGGGGGTGAGGTGGAGGACTGAGCGGGGGAAGAGGCGGGAGCGGAGGTCCAGGGGGGACGCGCTGCGGAGGCTCGTCAGGACCGTTCGCAGGGTTTCTGGGAGGGCGGGGTCTGGTTCGGCGCCTGGTGGGGCGTACCACTCCCGTTCCACCGCTGTCACCAGGGCTCGCATGGCCTTGGCGCCGGACTCGTCGAGGCCGTGGTGTTCGAGGAGCTTGGTCGCGACCTGGCGGGCGGTGTCCGCTGCTGCTGGTCGATCACCGCGGTCCCGGAACTCGTCGAGCACCTCCTGCCAGGCCAGACCGGCCGCGCCCGCCGCTCCACCGGCCACCGCGCGCAGGCGCTGGCGCCGTCGGACCTCCCGCACCGCGCCGGGGGCGGCCAGCAGCGCGAGCACGAGGACCAGCACGCCGGTCGCGATCGGCCACGGGTTGCCCGGCTCGGTCTCCCGCGGGTCCACGGGCGCGACACCGGTGTGGTCCTCCGGGCGCTCACCGCCGGGGGTCGGTTCGGCGGTCGGCGGCGTGCTCGGCAGCTCCTGCCCGGGCGGTGCGGGCTGCTGGGCCGGGTTCAGCTCGCTGTCCAGGTACTGCGGCAGCGCGGTGCGGCCGTCGCTCAGCGGCGTCGGGTCGAAGGTCTGCCAGCCCCAGCCCGGGAAGTAGGCCTCCACCCAGGCGTGCGCGTCCTCGGTGGTGATCACCCGCTCGTCGCCGTCCCGGTAGCCCGCGGTGAACCCGATGGCCACCCGCGACGGGATGCCGACCGAGCGCAGCAGGGCGGCCATCGACGAGGCGTACTGCTCGCAGAACCCGCGCTTGCCGCGGAACAGGAACTCGGAGAGGGCGTCGCCGCCACCAGCCGGAGCGGTCCGCAGGTCGTAGCGGAACCCGTTGCGCGGATCGGTGAAGAACCGGTTCAGCGCCACCGCCTTGTCGAACCGGGTGGGGGCGTTCGCCGTCAACCGGCGGGCCAGGTCGGCGACCTGCGGCGGGATGCCGGTGGTGTCCAGGTACTCCGGCGCCACCCGCAGCGGCCCTTGCGCGTTGCGCAGCTGGTCCGGCGACGGCTTGGGCACCACCAGCTGCTGGACGTAGGGGCGGCTCTCCTGGTTGGTCTGGGTGAAGACGATCCCGGAGGCGGGGTCGTAGCGCCAGTTCACCCCCATCCCGGACAGGAAGCGGGGCATGCCGAACACCGGCAACCACGGGTCCCGGTAGCCGACCGGGGAGATCTCGACCCGCTCGGGGCTGCCCTCGTCGATGTCGGTGCCCTCCGGCAGCGGGAGCTGCCCGTTGGCCTCCACCCCCTGGGTCAGGCCCTCCAGCTCCCAGCCGCGCTCCGGGTTGAACTTGCGCAGCGTCAGCGCGCGCAGGTAGGTCGGCTCGCGCAGGCCCCGGACGCGGAACAGCTCCACCTCCCGGTCCCGGTTGAGCTGCCCGCGCAGCGAGGTGAACGGCTGCAGGCCGATCCCGTCGGTGCCGCCGAACTGCTCCGGGACCGAGCCGGGCAACCGGCCCTCGGTGCCGACCCCGGTGAACACCACGCCGGTGAGCATCGCGATCACCCCGGCCGTCCCGGCCACCGCGGCGGTCGTGGGCCCGAACAGCGCGTTCGTCACCTGCGCGCGGTCCTCGCGGCGGCGCCAGCGGCGGTGTTGGCCGCCCGTGGCGAGCAGCACGGCGAAACCCGCCCCGCCCACGACGAAGGTCCACCAGGGCAGCATGGCGTCGGACAGCGAGGCGGGGATGGCGAACACGCACAGCAGCAGCAGTCCGCTCACCGCCGGGCTGCGCAACCCCACCACGATGAGGTCGACGACCATCGCGACCACGCCCAGGCCCAGGCAGACCAGGGCCTGCAGGGCGGGTTCGGCGGGAACCGGCGGGACCCCGGTGCGCACGATGTCGGCGGCGCTGGCCAGCAGTCCGCCAAGCTCGCCGATCGCCGCCGGGCCGGGCAGCACCCCGAGCACGGCCCGCTCGGTGAACTGCGCGGTGAGCATGACCAGGACCCCGGCCAGCTGGGTGATCGCGGTGGCGCCCAGCGGCCAGTGCAACCGGCGCCCCAGCACCCCGAGCGCCGCGACGGCGAGGATGGTGAGCACGGCGGGGAACACCCACCGGCTGTCGGCCAGCACGCCGCCGAACGCCGTCGAGGCGCACAGCACCGCGAACGCCGCCGCTGCCGTCGTCACCAGCGAGGTGTCGACGGCAGCCACCATCCGGCGCTCGGTCACGGCAGCACCTCCGATTCCGGCGCGGTGGTCTCCCGGCACAGCTGCTGCCAGACCGCGTTGATCGAGGTCCGCGGGCCAGCGGCGACGACCGCGGTCCAACCCGCCGCGCGCAGCCGCCGCGCGGCCAGCTGCGGGTCGTAGCCGCTGCCCTCGCCGTTCCAGGAGGGGACGTCGAGCAGCACCGCGAGGCTCCGCGTCTCCTGCGGGCGGAGCTTGGTCAGCTCGTCGACCGCCGGGGCCGTGGTCTCGCCCAGCACCGCGATCAGCTGCTGCCCGGCACCGGGGTCGCGGCTGAACACCAGGTCGCGCTGCGGCGAGGGGCGCACCGCGGCCAGCGCGTCCAGCACCGCGTCGTCGTGCCCGTCGCTGGAGGTCTCGGCCCCGGCCGCCAGCTGCGCGCAGTCCTCCGTGATCAGCTGCACCTGCTGGCCGTGCTGGTGCAGGTGCAGGCAGAAGCTGGCCACCGCGGACACCGCCCACTCCAGGCTGCTGCGCGCGCCGCTGCCCCGGTGCGCGGCCGAGCGCCGGTCGAGCAGCACCGTCACCCCGGCGTGCCAGGGGCGCTCCTCGACGCGGACCATCAGCTCGTCGCGGCGCGCGGTGGACTTCCAGTGCACCCGGCGGATGTCGTCGCCGTGCCGGTACTGGCGCACCACCGCGTCGTCCTCGCCGTGCCCGGCGCGCAGCCGCGTCGCGCCGTCCTCACCGGTGCCCAGGCCGGACCCGGCGGGCAGGCCGTGGAGCGCGACGACGTGCGGCACCGCGACGAACCGGCTGCGACCGGCCAGCTCGCGCTCGAACTCGGCCAGCCCGAAGGGGTCGTCGATGTGGGTGCGCAGCGGTCCGATCTGGTGGATGCCCCGCAGCGAGGGCGACACCGGGTACTTCAGCACGGTGCCGCCGTGCTTGGGCACGGCGTCCAGCCGGAACCGGTGCCGCCCGCCGAGCGCGTGCGGTGTGCCGTCCTCCAGCTGCAGCCCGCCGATCGGCAGCCGACCGCTGGCGCTGACGTGCAGCAGGACGGTGGCCTGCCCGCCGACCGGGATGCGCGGCGGCTCCACTTCGCGGCGGGCGGTGACGCCGAACCGGGTGCGGCTGGTCAGCAGCAGTGCCAGCAGCGGCAGCGCGATCACGAACGCGGCAACCCGCAGCAGGTCGCGTTCGTCGAGGACCAGCGCGCAGATCCCGGCGGCCACGCCCGCAGCCAACAGGCAGCGCCCGCGGATGGTCAGGCCGGACAGCATCCTTACCTGCGTTCGCGTTCGGTGTCGCCGCGTGGCACCGGGGTCCGGCTGAGCAGCTGGCGGACCAGGTCGGTGGTGGAGCGGCGGGCGGCGCGGGCTTCGCCGGTCAGCACCAGGCGGTGGGCCAGCACCGGGACCGCGACCGCCTGCACGTCGTCCGGGATGGCGTACTCGCGCCCGGCCAGCGCGGCCTGCGCGCGGGCGGCCCGCACCAGCTGCAGCGTCGACCGGGGCGAGGCGCCCAGCCGCAGCTCGGACAGCTGGCGGGTGGCGGCCACCAGCTCAACCGCGTACCGGCGGACCTCGGTGGAGACGTGCACCTGGCGCACGGCCCGCAGCAGGCCCTGCACCTCGGCGCCGTCGGCGACCGGCTGCAGGGCGGCCAGCGGGTCGTGCCCGGCGTGCTCGTCGACCATCGCCAGCTCGGCCTTGATGTCGGGGTAGCCGATCGACACGCGGGCGGTGAACCGGTCCCGCTGGGCCTCCGGCAGCGCGTAGGTGCCCTCCATCTCGATCGGGTTCTGGGTGGCGATGACCATGAACGGCGCGCTCAGCGGGTAGGTGTCGCCGTCGACGGTGACCTGCTTCTCCTCCATGCACTCCAGCAGCGCGGACTGCGTCTTGGGGGAGGCGCGGTTGATCTCGTCGCCGACCACGATGTTGGCGAACACCGGCCCGGGGCGGAACTCGAAGCTCTCCGTCTGCCGGTTGTACACCGACACGCCGGTGATGTCGCTGGGCAGCAGGTCGGGGGTGAACTGGATGCGGCTGACCGCGCAGTCGATCGACCGGGCCAGCGCCTTGGCCAGCGAGGTTTTGCCGACCCCGGGCACGTCCTCGACCAGCAGGTGCCCCTCGGCCAGCATGGTGACCAGCGCCACCCGCACCACCTCGGGCTTGCCCACCAGCACCTGCTCGACGTTGGCGGCGATGCGCTGGATGGTCGCGTGCAGCTGGTCGACGCCGGGGACCTCCGGCGCGTCGCCGGCACCGGTCGTCGGAGCACCGGACAACTCGGCTCTGGGCGTCACGCCACCTCCTGCTCGTCGCGGCGCCCGGGTTGGCCCGAGCGGGTTGCCGCCGTCCTCCGCGGGGCGCCTGCGCGGAGGGGAGCGCGCGGGTGCCGCTCAAGACGCCTCCGCGTGGTCCGCGGGTCACCCCGCTCCCGGCGGCTGGGCCGGGGCGGTGTGCACGTGCAGTGTGCCAAACCGGTGGTACCCGGTGGGCCACCCCGCACCGATCCCGGCGCCGCCCCACTCCGCCCCACCGGGCGCGGGCCGCGGTCGGGGGCGGGGCGGGCGCGCACTGAGCATAACCGCGGACCCGAAGGGGTTGATCAAGGTTTGGCCCGCGCCGCCCCCCACCTCGCCCCCACCGGGGACTACCTGCGCAAACGGTGTCGACGCGGGTGGGCGAACCGGGGCGATTCGTGTTGACGGTGGAGTGAAGTGGGGTACTGTGGGGGAAGGTGGGGCAAACGGGGGTCCTACTGCTTTCACCGGCCACCGCTGAGTACGACCGGTGGGAGGTCCTCGTCGGGGTCGCAGCACCGCTGCGGCGGGTCCGGGGCCGCAGGACGAGCGGCTCGGGATCGGGGGAGGTGGACCGGGATGTTCCTCGGCACCCACCACCCGAAGCTCGACGACAAGGGGCGCTTGACGCTGCCGGCGAAGTTCCGGGAAGCACTGGCAGGGGGGTTGATGGTCACCAAGGGCCAGGACCACTGCCTCTACGTCTTCCCGCGCGACGAGTTCGAGCAGATGGCGCGCAAGGTCGCCGAGGCTCCGTTCACCAACGAGGCGGTCCGCGCCTACCAGCGCTACCTGTTCGCCGGGACCGACGAGCAGGAGCCGGACGGGCAGGGGCGGATCAAGATCGCGGCCGAGCTGCGGCGCTACGCCGGGCTGACCAAGGAGTGCGTGGTCATCGGTGCGATCAACCGGCTGGAGATCTGGCAGTCGGAGAGGTGGCAGAGCTACCTCGAGGAGCACGAGGAGGGCTATGCGCAGGCACGGGAGGAGGTGTTGCCGGGCGTCTTCTGAGCGGTGCAGGCGTTGACGGCGGGGACCCGGGTTTCGTGAGGCCTCGGTCCGCTCGGCTTTCGCACGCCTGGTGCATCTTCCCCGGCACCAGGACGCGACGGGCGGGCGGGGACCTGACGGGATCCGGAAGTCCGCAGGGGACACTGGGATGCCAGAACATGTCCAGCCGGATCCCGGCGCCGCCGAGCCCCTGCACGGATCGGCAACACCGACATCGCCACGCGCGGGCCTGCGGGCCCGCGCGTGCCGGTTGGCGGAGCACGACGGGAACGGCACGCGGGAGGGAGGGGACCGCCGTGGCCGAACAGCGGTGTGATCAGGGCGGGTCCGCCCGCGACAGGCACGTGCCGGTGCTGTTGGAACGGACGTTGGAACTGCTCGAGCCCGCGCTGTCCCGCGACGGCGCGGTGGTCGTGGACGCCACGCTCGGGATGGGCGGGCACTCCGAGGCGATGCTGGCCGCGCACCCGGGGCTGACGCTGGTCGGCCTGGACCGCGACCCCGACGCCCTCCGGCTGGCCGGGGAGCGGCTCGCGCCCCACGCCTCGCGGGTCCACTTGGTGCACGCGGTCTACGACCAGTGGTCCGAAGTGCTCGCCGACCTCGGACTGTCCGAGGTGGACGCAGCGCTGTTCGACCTCGGGGTCTCCTCGCTGCAGCTGGACGAGGCGGACCGCGGTTTCGCCTACGCGCAGGACGCCCCGCTGGACATGCGGATGGACCCCGGCGCGCCACGCACCGCTGCGGACGTGCTCAACACCTACTCGGCGAACGAGCTGGCGCGCGTGCTGCGCACCTACGGCGAGGAGAAGTTCGCGGGCAAGATCGCCGCGGCGATCGTCCGCGAGCGCCAGGAGGAACCGTTCACCAACAGCGCGCGGCTGGTGCAGCTGCTCTATGACACGGTGCCCGCGGCCAGTCGGCGCACCGGTGGTCACCCGGCCAAGCGCACCTTCCAGGCGTTGCGCATCGAGGTCAACGCCGAGCTCGACGTGCTGGAGCGCGCGCTGCCCGCGGCGCTGGACTCGCTGGCGGTGGGCGGCCGGGTCGTGGTGATGTCCTACCACTCGCTGGAGGACCGGATGGTCAAGCGCGCCCTCGCCGAGCGGGCCAAGTCGCGCACCCCGGTCGACCTGCCGGTGGAACTGCCCGGCCACGGGCCGGAGTTCCGCCTGCTCACCCGCGGCGCCGAGGTCGCCGACGAGCGGGAGGTGGAGGCGAACCCGCGGGCCGCGTCGGTCCGGCTGCGCGCCGCGGAGCGGATCGGTGGGGGGCAGACGTGAGCGACCACGCGCGGAACGGGACCACCGACGAGGACTTCGAGGAACGGGAGGCGGCATGACAGCACCCGCACGGTCCAAGAAGTCCGCTGCGCGGTCAGGTTCCGCGGAGCGGGCGCAGTCGGCCGCCAAGAAGACCGGCACCAAGTCCACGGCGAAGTCGGACAAGCCGCGAACTCGGTCGGCTGCGGCCGAACGCGCCTACGCGCGCCGCGAGGAGCGGCGGGAGCGGTCCACCCGGGAGCCGTCGGTTCGGCGACCGCGGCAGATCCGCACCGGCTCGGAGGAGCGGCGGCCCACCTCGGCGAAGCCGAAGACCCGGGCGAGGCAGCTGCAGGAGCGGGTGGCCACCGCGCGGCTGCCGCTGGTGGTCGTGGTGATGTCGGTGCTGGCCGTCGGCCTCGCCGCCACGCTGTGGCTGTCCATCGCGGCGGTCAGCGGCAGCTACCAGCTGCAGCAGGGGGAGGCCGAGATCGCGGCCCTGAACGAGCAGCGGGAACGGCTGCTGCGCGAGGTCAGCACGCTGGACTCGCCGCCGGTGATCCAGCGGCGCGCGGTGGAGGAGCTCGGCATGGTCCCGGGTCCGGCACCGGCGCACCTGGTGCCGCAGCCGGACGGCACTGTGCTCGTGGTCGGCGAGCCGGAGAAGGCAACCGCGCCCCCGCCACCCCCGCCACCTCCGCCGCCCGCCGCGCCGCCGTCCGTGGAGCAGCCGCCGGACCAGGCGCCAGCCGACCAGCAGCCGCCCGCAGGGGAGCAACCGCCCGCTGAGCAGCCGACCGAGGCTGCCGCAGGGGGACGTTGATGGCGCGCAGGTCGACCAAGATCATGCGTGGTCGCACGGCGCGCACCAACGTCGCGGGCAGCAACCGGCGGCTGCGTATCGGGCGGCTGCTCATGGTGATCGCACTCGTGCTCAGCAGCGCGAAGTTGATCCAGGTGCAGGGCTTCCAAGCCAGCGCGCTGTCCGAGAAGGCGGTGAAGCAGCGGCTGGACCGCTCGGTCATCCGGGCCGAGCGCGGCGCCATCACCGACCGCGGCGGGAACGTGCTCGCCTTCAGCAGCGAGGCGCGGCAGCTCTACGCCAACCCGCGCCAGCTCACCCAGACCATCGACGAGCAGCACGCCAAGGACCCCAGCAAGCCCACCTCGGCGGAGTACAAGCAGGAGATCGCCCGCTACATCGCCAAGGAGCTGCCGGGGGTGATCAGCGAGCAGGAGGTGCTCGACGCGCTGTTCCGCGACGTCGGGTTCACCTACTTCGGCCCCAAGATCGACCCGAGCAAGGCGCGGCAGATCAACGAGGAGTACCCGCAGATCGGCGCCGAGTACCAGGCCACCCGCGAGTACCCCGGCGGGGACCTGGCCGCCAACATCATCGGTGCGGCGAACTGGCGCAAGGACGAGGTGCCGGGCAAGCTGCGTGGCCAGATCGGGCTGGAGTCCTCGATGGACTCGGTGCTGGCCGGCAAGGACGGCCAGCAGGTCTCCGACACCGCGCTGAACTCGGACCTGGTCATCCCCGGCACCCGGGAGTTGGAACCGGCCGTCCCGGGGTCCGATGTGGAGCTGACCATCGACTCCGACGTGCAGTTCATGCTGCAGCGCGAGCTCGCCGACTACGCCCGCGAGGCGGGCGCCAAGAACGCCAGCGCCGTGGTGCTGGACGCCAGGACCGGTGAGGTCTACGCGCTGGCCAACGACAAGACCTTCGACCCGAACGGCTCGTGGGGGGAGAACACCGGCAACCCGGCGGTGACCACCCCGTACGAGCCTGGCTCGGTGGCCAAGCTGATCACCGCGGCGGGCGCGATCGAGAAGGGCGTCGTCAAGCCCGACACGGTCCTGCAGGTGCCGGGCAGCATCAAGGTCGCGGACCGCACGGTGGGCGACGCCTGGCCGCACGGCACGGTGCCGATGACGTTCACCGGCGTGATGGGCAAGTCCTCCAACGTCGGCACCCTGATGGTCGCGCAGCAGCTCGGCGAGCAGCAGTGGTACGACTTCGCCCGCGCCTTCGGGCTGGGCCAGCGCACCGGCGTCGGGTTGCCGGGTGAGAGCGCGGGCGTCCTGCCGCCGCCCGACCAGTGGTCCGGGTCGTCGTTCGGCAACCTGCCGATCGGCCAGGGCTTCTCGATGACCGTGCTGCAGATGGCCAGCATGTACCAGGCGATCGCCAACGACGGGGTCCGGGTGCCGCCGCGGATCATCTCCGCCGAGATCGGCCCGGACGGCAAGCGGGTGGAGCGCCCCCGACCGGAGGGCATCCGCGTGGTCAGCCCGGAAACCGCGCACACGGTGAAGGACATGCTGCGCTCGGTGGTGCAGGACGCCCCGCAGCCCAACCGCGGTACCGGCCCGGGCGCGGCGCTGCCCGGCTACCAGGTCTCGGGCAAGACGGGCACGGCCCAGCAGTACGACCCGGCCTGCAAGTGCTACAGCAACTCCAAGCACTGGATCACCTTCGCGGGCGTCGTCCCGGCGGACAGCCCCCGCTTCGTGATCGGCCTGATGCTGGACCGCCCGGCCTACGGGACCCAGGAGGGCAGCTCGGCGGCCCCGCTGTTCCACAACATCGCGGCCTTCCTGACCCAGCGCTACCAGCTCGACCTGTCCAAGGAGGAAGCACCGGTCCAGGTTCTCCAGCTCCCGACGCCCTGACCTCCCAGCCGAGGTCGGTCACGGCAGCTCTTCCGGGGCGCGGGCGAGGCTTGTGGTGGCCGGTGTGCTCCCTGGCTCCTGGCGTCCGATACCCCGAACTGTGCCCGTGATATGGGTCACGAGCCCCGGAGGGGTGCGCGGCGGGAGCTGATCGTCCGTTCGGCATCGCAACCGCTGTTCGACATCGCGGATGGACTGTTGCGCCGTGGTGGTCGAACTGGTTTCGTCGCAGCGTCGGGCCAGGCACTCATTGAGGAGGGCGCATGCCGCGGCGCAGCGCGAGTTGGTTCGGAGCGCACGGCAGGGCCGGGATGACCGCCCGGTCCTGGGTCAAGAACCAGGGCTACAGCGACGAGGTGTTCGACGGCAGGCCGGTGATCGGCATCGGCACCACCTGGTCGGAGCTGGCGCCCTGCAACGCCCACCAGCAGCGGATCGCCGAGGCGGTCAAGCGCGGGGTGTGGCAGGCAGGCGGGTTCCCGCTGGAGTTCCCCAACATGGCGCTGGGCGAGACGCTGATGCGCCCGACCACGATGCTCTACCGCAACCTGCTGGCGATGCAGGCCGAGGAGACCATCCGCGCCAACCCGCTGGACGGCGTCGTGCTGCTGTCCGGCTGCGACAAGACCACGCCCGGCCTGCTGATGGCCGCGGCCAGCGTCGACCTGCCCGCCGCGATGCTCACCGGCGGCCCGATGCTCAACGGCAAGTACCGGGGCGCCGACATCGGGTCCGGAACTGCCGTGTGGCAGGCGGAGGCCGACCTGGTGGCCGGGCGCATCACGCAGGACGAGTGCTACTTCATCGAGGGCTGCATGTCCCGCTCCAACGGGCACTGCATGACCATGGGCACCGCCTCCACCATGGCGTGCATCGTGGAGGCGCTGGGCATGCAGCTGCCGCACGCGGCGTCCTGGCCCGCGGTCGACGCCCGCCGCTACGCCGCCGCGCAGCAGACCGGCCAGCGCATCGTCGAGATGGTGGCGGAGGACCTCAAGCCGTCCGACGTGCTCACCCGCGACGCGTTCCGCAACGCCATCCGCGCCAACGCGGCCATCGGCGGGTCGACCAACGCCGTGGTGCACCTGATCGCGATCGCCAAGCGGGTCGGGGTGGAGCTGACCGTCGACGACTTCGACACCGACACCCGCGACGTGCCGACGCTGGTGAACCTGCAGCCCAGCGGGAAGTTCCTGATGGAGGACTTCTGCTACGCGGGCGGGCTCCCGGCGGTCCTGAAGGAGCTCGGCGACCTCGTGGTGCGCTCCGCGATCACGGTCACCGGGCGTTCGGTGGGTGAGAACATCGCCGACGCGGAGGTGCACAACCGCGAGGTGATCACCCCGTTCGACGAGCCGTTCCAGCCCGTGGGCACCGGAACCGCGGTGCTGCGCGGCTCGTTGGCGCCGGACGGGGCGGTGGTCAAGCAGTCGGCGGCCTCGCAGCGGCTGCTGGTGCACCGCGGCCCGGCGGTGGTGTTCGAGGACGTCGACGAGTACTACGCGGTGTGCCAGGACGACGACCTGGACGTCGACGAGAACACCGTGCTGGTGGTCCGCAACGCGGGCCCGAAGGGTTACCCCGGCATGCCGGAGGTGGCCAACGTGCCGGTGCCGAAGAAGGTCCAGGACCGCGGTTTCGACGACATCGTGCGCATCTCCGACGGCCGGATGAGCGGAACCGCCTACGGCACGGTGGTCCTGCACGTCACCCCGGAAGCGGCGGCGGGCGGCCCGCTGGCCTTCGTCCGCACCGGCGACCTGATCAGCATCGACGTCCCCAACCGCCGCCTCGACCTGGAGGTCCCGGAGGAGGAGCTGCAACGCCGCCGAGCCGCGTGGCAGGCCCCGCTCAACCCGCACCCGCGCGGCTACCAACGCCTCTACTACGACCACGTCCTGCAGGCCTCCGAAGGAGCGGACCTGGACTTCCTGGTCGGCGGCTCCGGCAGCTACGTCCCCAGGGACGGCCACTGACCCGGACCGCCCCGGGTTCCTGCTGAGGCCGTTGCCGAGGAATGTTGCCCTGGGCGGTGCGCTGTTGTCGAAGCGCACCTTCGATGGGAATCGCACGTGCGGTTCTCATTGGAATCACGCTCCGGGCAGTGAGGCGGTCGATGAGCACGCCGTCGAATGGGGCCCGCTGCGAACTGCCGCGGTTCGCAGCGGAGGCGCGTCGGCACCTCCACTGGTGGGGGTGGGAGTCCCGGCGTCGGTCGGGACTCCGCCCAGTCGCGGTGGTCAGCCCCGGCCGGGGACCTGGGGGTCGCTCCAGCCGAGGTAGTTGTTGTAGTAGGAGACGTCGTCGCCGTGGCCGATCGCGCCGCCGACGCTGGTGGCGTAGAAGCCACCCTTACCGTCGGCGATGCCGACGTGGCCGTACTGGCTGGTGTTCCAGTAGACGAACGCGCCCTTGGGTGGGGTGGAGCCGTCGGTGTGGGCCTTGCCCGCGCTGATCGCGCCGTTCCAGTGGGCGATGGCGGAGGGCCAGATGCCGGTGGTGCCGTAGGCGTTCTCGGCGGCCATCTCGCAGTAGCCCTCCAGGGAACTGTCGCCGATGCGCGCCTTGTACCACTCGATGGCACCCGCCGGGGTGCCGTCGCCGGGTGCCGCGGCGACCTGAACTGCCTGCGGAGCGGGCTCGGCGACCACGGTCGGGACGGCGAGTGGGGCGAGTGCCAGCGCCGCACCCACACCGCAGGCGCCGGCTAATCGAGCAATCCGTCGAATGTTCACGAGAACCTCCTGGAGAATGTTGGTCGGCAACATCCAGGGGGCACACGCTAGCGATCACCACCGCCCGAACACCAGGAAGTTGCCCTGAACAGCCGATGAACCTCGACATTCAGCCGAATCCGTGGGCGAGCCGGAAGCGCTCCGAGACCGCGTCCTCCAGGCCGGGGAGCCCGCTGCACAGGACCTCACCCGAGTGCTCGAACCGGATGTGCCGTGGGAGGAGCGCGGCGACGCGTTCGGCGAACTCCCGGCCGCGCCGGGACCAGTCCGCTTCGGCTTCGGGGCTGGGGAACTCGGTGTCGGGCGGGCATCCCCAGTCGAGGAGCGCGACCCACTCGGCGTGCCAGCGGTCGATCCCCGCGACGAGGTCGTCCGGGATGTCGCAGTACTCGCGCAGGTCGGCCGCCGAAACCGGGTAGGAGACCGAATCGCACCGCTCCCTGATCCAGAACGGGTCCATGTTCCAGTCGATCATCATTCGGATCTTCACGACCGAGTTCTGCTTCCGCTTGCGGCGGAGCGCGGGGCTGATGAGGTTCTCCGGTGCCGCTGCGGGAGCCTCGGCCGACACGGCGCGGACGCGCGCGCCGCGCCGTCGGAACCAGTCGGCGAGGTCGGGGCCGTCCAGCAGCGCGGTCCGGTCATCGTCGCGGACGATGGCTGGTCCGATGACCGACCCCGTCGCTCCGGAAACCCTCGCGGTGTGGAGGCTGGCGCCGGTCAACCGGGTCATGTCGAACCTGCAGTCGCGCAGGTCCGCGTTCGTCAGATCCGCTCGTACCAAGGACGTGTTCGTCAGCAGCGCTCCGGCGAGGCTGGCGTCGCGGAACTTCGCGTCGTCGGCCGAGGCCGCAGTGAGGTCTGCCCAGGCCAACCGGGCGCGGGTGAAGTCCGCCTGGTCGAAGTTTGCTCCGGTCGCGTCGGTGTCGGTGAGGTCGCACTGGACGAATCGAGCTTCCGTGCACTCCGCCTCGCGAAGCGACGCATCGCGCAGCACTGCGCCGCTGAGGTCGCTGTACAGGAACCACGCGTGGTCCAGCTGCCCACCGGTGAAGTCCGAGCCGCTCAAGTCCGCAACGAGCGCGTAGAAGAGGTCCTCGCCTCCGCCGCCCAGCCACTTCTTGAGCGCCTCAGCCACCGCGGGGTCCTCCGGCCACCGGCGGGGGTGCCAGTCGAAACGCGCGTCCCCGGCGGGGGCTTGCGAGGAGCGGTGGTCGAACACCGCGATCGGCGTGGTCATCCCCTCGGCGGGCGCACTGCGGAGCTCGGCGAGCACCGCGTCCACGATGGACGGGTTGAGGTCCATCAGGGCGTAGTGCAGGCTGCGCTGCTCGTCGCGGGCGTGGGCGAGGGAGCAGGGGAGGACCCGCAGGATTTCGACAGCCGAAGGCCGGTTCGACGCCCACAACCGCCCGAAGTCCCGCAGCACCACGCGCTCGGCGCGCACTTGGCCGAACCCGTGGTATTCGCTGAGCAGCAGGTGGTCGTCGATCAAGCGCAGGAGCCCGTCGGAATTCCGCATGCCGCGAGCGCTCACAACGCGGAGCTTGCCCGTCTCGAATTCCACGGACCAGCGGTTGAGCATCCGAGGAGGGAAGGCGACGTGCACGGCGACGTCCTGCTGCTCGGCTGCGTCGACGGCTGGTGCGATCCGCGTCGGAGGCGCTTCGAGCTGCTCGACGGTGAGCTCGGTGCCGACCCGGAGGCCTTCCCAGCCCCGGAGGTAGTCCTCGAAGGAGGTGCTGTCCATGTCGTCCTCGCCGATCCACGCGTACCCGTCGAGTTCGCCGTCCGCGTCGTCGTGGTCGTCGAGCACCCGGATCGGGTGCCCGTAGTGGTCGGCGAAGAACTTCCAGATGGCGTCGTTCAACAGCGGCCGCGCGGGGTTCCGCGGCGGCCCGGACGCGATGTGGAAGCAGCTGACGCTGCCATCGGGCCGCCGCAACGGCTTCCCGAGCGAGATCAGCACCCGGCAGTCAGAGCACAAGAGGAACCCAGTGGCCCCCATCGATGTTCCCCCCAGAGTCGAAGGACGAGACCCGCCAACCCTGGCGAAAGTTCCCGAGGTCATCAACCGCTTCGGGAGAGGTGGTGCGAAATCAGGTAGTTCCACTCACCGCCGGTTCTTGGGCGGCCCACCAGCACCGATGTGCCAACCCGTTCGTCAGGTCGGTGGTCGCGCCTGATTCAGCCACCATCAGCGGGGTCGCCGCCGATCTCGGTGTGGGTTTCCGCGATCGCCTCGGTGCGTTCCGCACAGTCGATCTTGATCCGAGTGGGAGCCCGGCGTGGTTGGCCAGGAACTTGCGGACGGACTCGTCGTGAAGCATCTGGGCGGAGTTGCGCGGACTGCTCCTCGGGTCGGAGTTGAAGTAGTCGATCGCGCAGTCCTCTGCGCCAGTGCAGGGCTCGGAACCACCGCTCACGGCATGGGTGGGTAGTCGTGGACGGTGACCGGCTCCTCGAGGTTTTCGGCTGGGGCGTTCTGGAGTTCCGCGAGGACCGTGTCGGCCTTGCTCGAGGAGAGGTCGACGAGTCCGATGTGGAGCGGCGCGTTGTTGGCCCTGCGGGTGGTCAGGGCGATCGGCAGCGCGTGCAGCAGCTCGACCAGGACCGCTCGGTTCTTGACGCCCAGTTGCTCGACCTTGGTGAACAGCAGCGCTTTCGCGGGGACCTGGGCAATCGCTTCGGCGAGGGTGCTCGCGGTGGGGGAGATCTGGTGGACGAGAGCGCGGGTGGACGGGACGTTCCGGACGTCGACCTCGATGGCTTGCCCCGGCGCCCGGCCGAGCTGCTGGAACCAGTTGTTCACCTGCGAGTGCGGCAGGTCCACGTGGATCGCGCCGTGCGCGGGGGCGAGTCCGGGGAGCCGGTCCGGGCGGACTTCGTGCACGACCACGGCCGGGCGTGGCACCTCCAGGGTGAGGATGCGGTCGCTGAAGTTCTCCGCGTACTCAACCGTGATCTCGGGTGGGAGCGCGGCTCGGAGCTGCTTCGCGAGGGCGTAACCCGTGCGTCGGAACTGGAGGGCGGCCTGCTCGGACGGGAACTTCGAGTCCGGCGGGTAGTTCTCGTCGAGGATGCGCTGGTAGCCGTGGTCCCAGCGGGCGATGTCGAGCAGGAGGTCAGGTGGGAGGGGCAAGAACTGCCGAACTTCCTCGGGGAGGTAGTTCGCGGCAGTTGCCGCACCTTCGCCGAAGGAGATCCAGAGCGGGCCAGCGCCCCATTCGGCGGCGAGGCGCACCCGGGCCGGGCGGCTGTTGGCGGGCGGCCACTGCGAGCCGTCGAGACGAGCCAGTGGCTCGGGGTGGGCGGAGACGATGTAACCGCTGGTGGCGACGCTGAGCGCGACCGGGATCCGCTGACCCCCGAACTTGACCAGCCGGGTCGGTCGGTTGTGCCCGACGACTGCCGCCACGTCACCACCGCCGGTCGCCGTGCGCATGATCAGCTTGCTGATCTGCTCGCTGCCGACCCCGAACCGCTGGAAGTCGGCTCCGTGGCGTGCCTTGATGAAGTCCGCGCCTGATTCAGTCATCGTCCTGTTCTTCGCTGGCCGTGCCGGGCTGGATGGTTTCCCGGAAGTAGTCCACCTGGGCTGTGTGACCCAGTTCCCCTGCTAATTGGTGTGCTAGCTGCCTTCCGCGGGCGATCCATCGCTTCCTCGCCTCGGGGCTGGGAAATTCGGCCGATGCCGGGTCGGCGGGGTCCCAGATGTCCTGGAACTCATCATCCCATTCGTCGATCTCCTTGGCTAGAATTGCGGATATCCCAAACTCTTCGGAAAGTGATTCGGGTGAGAGGTAGTCCGGGTATTCGCTGGTGGTCTTGTGAATTGAAATTGGGAACCCTTGCCATTCTGGAGCTAGTCGGAGGTAAGTGATCTCAGGTTCCATGCCTACCATCCTCTGCTGTGCGGATTCGTGTGAAATCCAGGATCTGGGCGTGCACGTTTGAGCATGTCGTCGAAAACGGGCTGCGCGGAAACGATGAATCCGTTAGACCCCACAGTCACTGCTACAGGTATGGTCTTTCCATTATAGTCTACCTCGAAGATCGGTCTCGGAGTTTTTCCCTTGCCGAGCCGGTAGCCGGTGTAAACTCCTTCTGTCGCGGCTCGGTGTGAAAGCGAGGCGATGTCTTCGGGGGGAACTTCGAATTTTGCGAAGTCTTTGTCGTGTCGTTCGTGGATGTGTTCCAGCCCCCTTCCTCCTTCTCCGCCTTTGCCCTCCTCCAGCCAGACTATTCTCCCGTTGGGGTCCTTGCCGATTTCGACGACCTTGTCCGGGCTGATCTTGTGGCCTTGCGCCAAGGCTTCCTCGATCAGTCGCTGGCGGTCCTCCGGGGTGTCCGCTGGGCCGATGTCGTCATCGTCCGGCGGGTCGTCTGGTGGGTCGTTCGGGTTGTTGGGGTCTCGTGGTGGTGGGTTTCCCGGGTTGCTCGGGTTGTTCGGGGGTTTTCCGGGTGGGGTGGGGTGGGGGCTGTCCTGGGTGATCTTGTTGAGGATCCTGCGGATCCGGGTGAGCAGGTCCGCGAGCCTGTCGATGAGGGGGAGGAGGTTCTTCAGGCTGGTCAGGAGCTTCTGGACCACCTGCATGATCCGGGCGCCCCAGCGGGCCACTCGGGCCGTGGCCTGGACTGCCACCGCTGCGATGCCGATCCCGGTGCTGGCTTCGATGGCCCAGGCGACGAGCCTGCCGATGCAGTCGGCGATCAGGTCGCGGACCACCTCGCGGATCGTCCCGACGAGCATGCCGGACATCTCGGTCCCCGCGGCGAGTGCCTTCGCCGCTTCGGACTGGGCGCGGATGAGTTCCGTCGTCGTCGCCAGGCGGGCGCGGTAGGCGTCCGCAGCTGCGCCGGTCCAGCCCGCCGTGTCGCGGTTGACGTCGCCCTGCATCGCGTCTGCGGTGGCCTGCAGCGAATCGCCGACGTTGCGCCACGTCTGGGCGTGGGCCGCCACCGCGTCCGCGTTGCCCGCCAGCCAGTCGAGGATGTCGGTGAGCGGTTGGACGTACTCGATCAGCCAGGCGACGGCCCAGGAGATGCCGGTGCCGATCGGGTCCAGCACCGCGGACAGGGCCTCCAGTCCCGCGCCGAGCAGGGCGTACCCGGCTTCGACCCAGTTGCCCGACGCGATGGCCTCGCCCACGTCGGCGACAGCTTCGACGATGCCGATGCCGGTGTACCACTCGGAGGAGTCCTGCGGTTCGGCGATCAGCGGGTTGTGGCTCACCCGCTCACCCGCCGAGCTCGTCGGCGATGCGGTCCAGGGCCACCGCGATCTCGGCGTCGGTCGCCTCGTGGTCCGCGACGGCATCGCGGAGCGCGGTCGACAGCGCCGCCACCGCGTCGTGCGCTGCTGAGGTGGTCTGCAGGACCACGTCGCCAGCGCCGTTCAGCACCGGCGGCAGGAACTGGCAGATCACCCCGTAGGCGTCCGTGCCCAGTTGCACGCTGCGCCCGGCGTCGGCAGCTTGGCCGAGCGCTGCCGCGTGGCCGTCGAGCCGACCCGCGTGCGCGCGCAGCTGGTCGGGCGAAAGCTGGAACCCCTCCGCCATCGGTCCCCCTCACTGCAGGAACGTTTCGTCGCTGAAGTCGCCGTCGTCGTGCGGGCCGTGCGGCTGCTCCGGGCCGTCCTGCGTTGGCGGGGCGGACGTTCCGGGCGGTGTGGTCGGCTCGGGGCGCGACGGAGGCGGCGCGGTTGGCCCGGGTGGCGAAGCGGCGTCGGGCGACGCGGTGGCGCCAGGCGGCGGAGTGGGCCCGGGCGGCGGAGCGGCACCAGGCGCAGCGGTGGTGGGCAGCGGGGCGGCGCCCTGTGGCGAACCGGGCCCCGGCGGCGGTGGTTCGGCCGGGAACCGCTGCCGGTAGTTGCTGGTCACCGCGTTCGCCGTCGTCGGGTCCTGGTCGCCGAGCGTGGTCCGGGTGGCTTCGGTCACCTGGTCCGGGATGCGCGACTGGGCTCGTCGCAGCACGGCCATGAACTCCGCGCTCAGCTCCGCTCCGGTGGCTCGGCGATCGTTGAACCGCACGTCGACCGGGAGGCCCTCGGCGTCCACGGTCACGGTCACCGACCGGCTGCGCTCCGTGATGCGGATGCGGCTGATCTCCTGCTGCATCGCCGCCACGCGGTTTGCCTTCTCCTGCAACCCCTCCGCCCACGCCCGGACCGCGCGGTCCGCCTGGGCCGGGTCCGTGCCGAAGTCCTGCGTCATTCCTCCCCCTGGAATTCCGAGCCAGGGGAGTTCTACTGCACCCGCCGAGCACGCAGGTGCGGATGAACGGCGATTGCGCCGGTCGGTCCAGGCATGTTGGGCCGGGTGCCGGGGTGACCATCGGGATGCGGGCTCGGGGGGTACCGGTAGCCTGTCGCGACGTGCCTTCCGCGGTTGCCACAGCTCCGCCGCGCCCGTCCCACGTGGAGCCGGTGGAGATCGAGAAACTCGCCGAACTCATCGGTGCGCGAGTGCTTCGCGTCCCTGGTCGCAGCGCCAATGCCGCGCCCGTGACCGGGGCGACGCTGCGCGCTCAGCACGTTCGCCCCGGGGACCTGTTCGCCGCGTTGCCTGGCACCCGCGTGCACGGTGCGGACTTCGCCCAGCACGCGCTCGACGCCGGGGCTGTGGCCGTGCTCACCGACCAGGGCGGGGTGGACCGGGCCGAGCTCGGCGAGCACCCGGCGGTGCGCGACGGCAGCGTGTCCGTGCTGGTGCACGAGGACCCGCGCGGCGTGCTCGGGGCTGCTTCGGCGCTGATCTACGGCGACCCGTCGCGGAAGCTGAAGATCCTCGGCGTGACCGGCACCTCCGGCAAGACCACCACCTCCTACCTGCTGGAATCCGCGCTGCAGGCGGCCGGGTTCTGCACCGGGCTGGTCGGCACCGTGGAGACCCGCATCGCCGGGGAGCGGCTGGACAGCGCGTTCACCACCCCCGAGGCCCCCGACCTGCAGGCGCTGCTCGCGGTCATGGTCGAGCACGGGGTCACGTTCGTGCCGATGGAGGTCTCCAGCCACGCGCTGGCCATGGGCCGGGTGTCCGGCACCCGGTTCGCCGTCGGGGCGTTCACCAACCTCTCCCAGGACCACCTGGACTTCCACCGGGACATGGAGGACTACTTCCAGGCCAAGGCGCTGCTGTTCGACGGCCGGGCCGAGCACGAGGTGGTCTGCGTCGACTCCGACTGGGGCCGCCGGCTCGTCAAGGACGGCACCGCCACCGTGTCCACCACGGGCGACGCGACCTGGTCGGCCACCGACGTGCAGGCCTTCGCCACCGGCGAGCAGACCTTCACCGCGCACGGGCCCGACGACCTCAAGCTGCACGTCCGGCTGCGGCTGCCCGGACCGTTCAACGTCGCCAACGCGCTGCTGGCCATCGGCGCGCTGCACGCAGCCGGGGTGCCCACCTGGGCGATCGAGCGCGGGCTGGCCGAGGTCGACGTGCCCGGCCGGATGGAGCGGGTCGCGATGGGGCAGGACTTCACCGCCGTCGTGGACTACTCGCACAAGCCCGGCGCGGTCGCCGCGGTGCTCGACGCGGCCCGCGCCCAGGTCGACGGGAAGGTCATCGTCGTGCTGGGCTGCGGCGGCGACCGGGACGTGGCGAAGCGGCCGCTGATGGGCGAGGCCGCCGCCCGCCGTTCCGAGCTGCTGATCGTCACCGACGACAACCCGCGCAGTGAGGACCCCGCCGAGATCCGGGCCGCCATGCTGGCCGGTGCCGAGGAGGTCCCGGCCGCCGAGCGCGGCGAGGTCGTCGAGATCGGCGACCGGCGCGCTGCCATCGCGGCCGCGGTGGACCGCGCCGGGACCGGCGACATCGTGGTCGTCGCAGGCAAGGGCCACGAGACGGGGCAGGAGGTCGCCGGGGTGGTGCACCCGTTCTCCGACCGGGAGGAACTGGCCGCCGCGCTGCGCCATAGGCTTAGGGACCCAGAAGGGACCGATGTTCGTCGGGGGCAGGTCAACGAGGAGGCGACGTGAGCTACCCGCTCAACGCCGCCGATCGGGTGCGCGCGTCGCGCTCGTGGATGCCGATCGGATGCGGGTGACCCGCAAGACGGAGTGGAGGCAAGTTGATCCGGCTCAGCCTCGCTGACATCGCGCGTGCGGTGGGCGGCGGGCTTCATCGTGCGGAAGGCTCGGAGATCGTCAGCGCGGGCGTCGAGTTCGACTCCCGCGAGATCGAGTCCGGTGGGCTGTTCGTGGCCGTGCCGGGCGAACGGGTCGACGGGCACGACTTCGCCGCGCGGGCGGTGGCCGACGGAGCGGTGGGCGTGCTCGCCGCGCGCGAGGTCGACGCCCCGGCGGTCGTGGTGCCCCCGATCCCCGCTGCGGAGCGCTCGGGCGCCCTGGCCCTCGCCGGGGACGCCGACGGTTCCGGCGAAGCCGTGCTGGTCGGGCTGGCGAAGCTGGCCCGGTACGTGGTGGACCGGCTGCCGCAGCTCACCGTGGTCGGTGTGACCGGCTCGTCCGGCAAGACGTCCACCAAGGACCTGATCGCGCAGCTGCTCGAGCCGATGGGGCCGACGGTCGCGCCGCCCGGCTCGTTCAACAACGAGCTCGGGCACCCGTGGACGGTGCTGCGCGCCGACGAGCGCACCAAGCACCTGGTGCTGGAGCTCTCCGCGCGCGGCGTCGGGCACATCGAGAACCTGTGCCAGGTCGCCCCGCCGCGCATCGGCGTGGTGCTCAACGTCGGGCACGCGCACCTCGGCGAGTTCGGCTCGCAGGAGGCGGTGGCGCAAGCCAAGGGCGAGCTGCCCGAGTCGCTGCCCGAGGACGGCGTGGCGGTGCTCAACGGCGACGACCCGCTGGTCGCGGCGATGGCCGAGCGGACGCGGGCGCGCGTGGTGCTGGTCGGGGAACGCCCCGACGCGCACGTGCGGGCCGAGGACATCGACGTCGACGAGCAGGCGCGACCCACGTTCACGCTGGTCACCGCCGAGGGCTCGGCGTGGGTGGTGCTGCCGCTGTTCGGCGAGCACCACGTCGGCAACGCGCTGGCCGCCGCAGCGGTCGCGCTGGAGCTCGGCGCGACCCTCCAGGAGGTCGCCGAGCGGTTGAGCTCGGTGCGGCGGGTCTCGGCGCGGCGCATGGAGGTCAGCGAGACCCCGGACGGTGTCACGGTCGTCAACGACGCCTACAACGCCAACCCGGAGTCGGTGCGCGCCGCGTTGAAGACGCTGGCCGCGATGACCCGCGGTCGCCCCGGCCGGGCCTGGGCGGTGCTCGGGCCGATGGCCGAGCTCGGCGAGGCCGATGCGGAGGCGCACGACGAGATCGGGCGGTTGGCCGTCCGGCTGAACATCGACCGGCTGGTGGTGGTCGGCGAACAGGCCCAGGTGGTGCACCAGGCGGCATCGCTGGAGGGGTCGTGGGGAGAGGAGTCGGTTCTGGTGCCGGACGTCGATGCGGCTGTCGCGCTGCTGCGCGCCGAGCTGCGTCCCGGTGACGTTGTCCTGACCAAGGCGTCGAACTCCGCCGGGCTGTGGCGGGTCGCCGACGCGTTGCTGACGGCGGGAGGGCAGACGGCGTGAAGCCGATCCTGGTGGCGGCCGCGGTCGCCCTCGTTGTCTCGATCCTGTTCACCCCGTACCTGATCCGCGTGTTCTCCAAGCAGGGCTTCGGCCAGGAGATTCGCGAGGAGGTGCAGAGCCAGCACGCCGCCAAGCGCGGCACCCCGACCATGGGCGGGGTGGCGATCCTGGTCGCCATGTGGTGCGGCTACCTGGCCACCCACCTGATCCTGGGCGACCAGCCGACCGTCACCGGGTTGCTGGTGCTGGGCCTGACCACCGCGCTGGGCATCGTCGGCTTCCTGGACGACTTCATCAAGATCCGCAAGCAGCGCAACCTCGGGCTGAACAAGACCGCGAAGCTGGTCGGCCAGCTGGTGGCCTCGGTGCTGTTCGCGGTTCTGGCCATCCGGTTCCCGAACGAGCACGGCGTGATGCCCGCGTCGACGGAGCTGTCGTTCCTGCGCGACATCTCGGTGATCTCCTTCGGCGCGATCGGGTTCGTGATCTTCGCCTACGTCGCGATCAGCGGCTGGTCCAACGCGGTCAACTTCACCGACGGCATGGACGGCCTGGCCGGTGGCACCGCGGCGATGGTGCTGGCCACCTACGTGCTGGTGGCGTTCTGGCAGCTGCGCAACGACTGCTTCGCCGTCTCCGGCCCGGCCCCGGGCTGCTACACGGTGCGCGACCCGCTGGACATCGCGGTGGTCGCGGCGGCGGCGATGGCGGCCTGCGTCGGGTTCCTGTGGTGGAACGCCGCACCGGCGAAGATCTTCATGGGCGACACCGGCTCGCTGGCGCTCGGCGGTCTGCTCGCCGGGCTGTCGATGGTCACCCGCACCGAGCTGCTGATGATCATCATCGGTGGGGTGTTCGTGGTCGAGGCGCTGTCGGTGGTGCTGCAGATCGTGGTGTTCCGGACCACCCGGCGCCGGTTGTTCCGGATGGCGCCGTTCCACCACCACTTCGAGCTGGCCGGGTGGGCCGAGACCACGGTGATCATCCGCTTCTGGGTGCTGGCCGGGATCAGCTGCATGTTCGGCGTGGGCCTGTTCTACGCGGACTGGCTCTCCGCGGCCCTGACGCGGTGACGTCGTGAGTGGCGATGGTGGTTGGGGCGACCGTTGCCGCTCACGAGCTGGTTGCGTGGGGTCGTGAGTGGCGATGGTGGTCAGGGCGACCGTTGCCGCTCACGAGACGATGAGGAGGACGGCGTGGCAAGCCGGTTCCAGGGATTGCAGGTGCTGGTGGCCGGGGCCGGGGTGTCCGGCCGCTCGGCGGCCGAGGCGCTGCTCGCGGCGGGCGCGGCGGTGACCGTGACCGACGGCTCGGCGGACCGGCTCGCCGCCCTGGCCTCGCTGCAGTCGCAGGGCGCGGAGCTGGTGGCAGGCCTGGTCGAGCCGCCGGCCGGCACCGACCTGGTGGTCACCAGCCCCGGCTGGCGGCCGGACGCGCCGCTGCTGGCGGCGTCGGCCGCGGCGGGCGTCGAGGTGGTCGGTGAGGTCGAGCTGGCGTGGCGGCTGGACCGGGAGGCGGAGTCCCCGGCCACCTGGCTCGCGGTCACCGGCACCAACGGCAAGACCACCACGGTCAGCATGCTGGAGTCGGTGCTGCGCGCCGCCGGGGTCGACGTGGTGGCCTGCGGCAACGTCGGGCTGCCCGTGGTGGACGCGGTCCGCGCCGGGCACGGTGTGCTGGCGGTGGAGCTGTCCAGCTTCCAGCTGCACTGGTCGGAGTCGCTCGCGCCGCGCGCCGCCGTCGTGCTGAACCTCGCCGCCGACCACCTGGACTGGCACGGCGACCTGGACTCCTACGGCGCGGCCAAGGCCAAGGTCTACGCGGGCAACGAGGTGTCGGTCGCCAACGCCGACGACGAGTGGTCGACCCGCCTGGTCGGCGCGGCCACCGGGCGGACGGTCCCGTTCACGCTCGGCGCGCCGGAGGCCGGTCAGCTCGGCGTCGAGGACGGGCAGCTGGTCGACCGGGCCTTCGGCGACCGGGTGGTGCTCGCCTCGCTGGCCGACGTCCACCCCGCGGGCCCGCACAACGTCGCCAACGCGCTGGCCGCGGCGGCGCTGGCGCGCGCCCACGGCGTGCCGCCGGATGCGGTGGCCGAGGGGCTGCGGGCGTTTCAGCCCGGAGCGCACCGGTCGGTCATGGTGGCCGAATCCGCCGGTGTGTCCTATGTGGATGATTCGAAGGCGACCAACCCGCACGCGGCCGACGCGGCGCTGCGCGCCCACCCGGAGGTGGTGTGGATCGCCGGGGGCCTGCTCAAGGGCGCGGAGGTGGACGAGCTCGTCGCGGCCAACGCCGAGCGGCTCGCCGCCGCGGTGCTGATCGGCCAGGACCGGGCGCAGTTCGCCGCCGCACTGGCCCGACACGCCCCGGATGTGCCGGTCCGCGAGGTCTCGGCGGGGGACGATGCGGGCATGCTGCAAGCTGTCCGGTTGGCCCACGAGTTCGCAAGTCCCGGTTCGGTGGTGCTGCTCGCCCCGGCCGCCGCCTCGATGGACATGTTCACCGATTACGCCCACCGGGGCCGCGCTTTCGCCGACGCGGTCCGCGAGGTCCTGACCGGCACGCCGACGGCGCCCGCCCACGGCGGGTGATCCGCAGTGCCCACCGCCACCAAGACCGCGCGCGGCACCCCGAAGCGGGCCGGGCTGACCGTGCTGTCCCCGCTGACCGCGTGGCTGACCCGGCCGCTGGCCTCGTTCCACCTGCTGCTGGCCGTCTTCGGCCTGCTGACGGTCTTCGGCCTGGTGATGGTGCTCTCGGCCTCCAGCGTCGACTCGTTCAACAAGGACGGTTCGTCCTACACCGTCTTCACCAAGCAGGTGATGTACTGCATCGCCGGGCTGGTGCTGTTCTACGCGGCGCTGCGGGTGCCGGTGAAGCTGATGCGCCGGTACAGCCTGGTCCTGCTCACCATCTGCCTCGGGCTGCTGGCGCTGGTGCTCACCCCGCTGGGCACCAAGCTCAACGGCGCCCAGAGCTGGTTCGTGGTCGCCGGGGTGTCGTTCCAGCCGGTCGAGTTCGCCAAGGTCTCCTTCGCGCTGTGGGGCGCGCACGTGTTGGTCACCAAGCGCGGCCTGATGAACCAGTACCGCCACCTGCTGGTGCCGGTGGTGCCCGCCGCGCTGCTGATGTTCACACTGGTGATGCTGCAGCCCGACCTCGGTTCGACGATCACGCTGTTCCTGGTGCTGCTGGCGCTGCTGTGGTTCGCCGGGGCGCCGCTGCGGTTGTTCCTGATGGCGCTGCTGGGCGCGCTGACCGCCGGGCTGACGCTGGCCATGGTCGCCGACTACCGGGTGGCGCGGATCACCGCGTTCCTGGACCCGATGTCGGACCCGACCGGCAACGGCTTCCAGGCCCGGCAGGCGCTGTTCGCGCTCGCCGACGGCGGGCTGTTCGGCCGCGGCCTGGGGCAGGGCTGGTCGAAGTGGCAGTACCTGCCCAACGTGCACAACGACTTCATCTTCGCGGTGATCGGTGAGGAGCTGGGCTTCGTCGGCTGCGCGATCGTGCTGGCGCTCTACGGCACCACCGCCTACGTCGGCATGCGCATCGCGTTCCGCAACACCGACCCCTACATCCGGCTGGTCTCGGCGACGCTGACCACGTTCCTGGTCGGCCAGGCGGTCATCAACATCGGCTACGTGGTGGGCCTGCTGCCCACCACCGGGCTGCCGCTGCCGCTGATCTCCTCCGGTGGGTCCTCGGTGGTGACCAGCATGCTGGTGTTCGGGCTGCTGGCGAACTTCGCCCGGCACGAACCCGAGGCGATCGCCGCGCTACGGTCTTTGGGACCGGGCCGGGTCGGCAAGCTGCTGCGGCTGCCCACCCCGGCGCCGTACCGGCCGCCCGCCAAGCGGCGTCCGGCACGACCCACCCCACGAAGCCGACCGGGAGCGAAGGGTTCCGGCGCGGCGGCAACACGCCGGGGAGGCGGGGACACCCGCGCGCGCGGCGCGCGCAGCGGCCCCGGATCCCGGGCGCAGACACGAGGAGGACACCGTTGAGCGGCGAGCAGACGGCCCGCATCGACCAGGGCGCGCTGGGCGACCCCAGGGGTGCTGCCGCGGCGCGGCGCCCGCTGTCGGTCGTGGTCGCCGGTGGCGGCACCGCCGGGCACGTCGAGCCCGCGCTGGCGCTGGCCGACGCGGTGCGCCGGCTGCGCCCGGACGCCCGGGTGACGGCCCTGGGCACCGAGCGCGGCCTGGAGAACCGGCTGGTGCCCGCGCGCGGCTACCCGCTGGAGCTGATCCCGCCGGTGCCGATGCCCCGCAAGCCCAACGCCGACCTGCTGAAGCTGCCGCTGAAGGTGCGGGAGTCGGTGAAGCAGACCCGCGCGGTGCTCGACCGGGTCGGCGCGGACGTGGTGGTCGGCTTCGGCGGCTACGTGTCGCTGCCCGCCTACCTGGCCGCCCGCGGCCGGGTGCCGATCGTGGTGCACGAGGCGAACGCGCGCGCGGGCCTGGCGAACAAGGTCGGCGCGAAGTTCGCCGAGCGCGTGCTGGCGGCGACCCCGGACAGCGGGCTGCCCGGCGCGCAGACCATCGGGATCCCGCTGCGGGAGTCCATCACCCGGCTGGACCGCTGGGCGCTGCGGGCGCAGGCCCGCCAGCACTTCGGACTGCACCCGCACGCGCCGACGATCCTGGTGTTCGGCGGTTCACAGGGCGCGCGCACGCTGAACTCGGCGTTCTCCGGCGCGGCGCAAGCGCTGGGCCGGGCCGGGGTCGGCGTCCTGCACGCGCACGGCCCGAAGAACACCATCGCGGTGCAGCAGGTGCCGGGTGCGCCGGTCTACAACGCGGTGCCCTACCTGGAGCGGATGGACCTGGCCTACGCCGCGGCGGACCTGGTGGTGTGCCGGTCCGGGGCGATGACCGTGGCCGAGGTTTCCGCGCTCGGGCTGCCCGCGGTGTTCGTGCCGCTGCCGCACGGCAACGGCGAGCAGGCGCTCAACGCGCAGCCGGTGGTGGCCCAGGGCGGTGCGCGGCTGGTGGCCGACGCGGACATGACCTCGCAGAAGGTGATCGACGAGGTCCTGCCGCTGGCGCTGGACCCGCAGCGGCTGCAGGAGATGAGCCGCGCGACGCTGGGCAGCGGGCACCGGGAGGCCGACCACGTGTTGGCGCAGATCGTGCTGGAGGTGGCCGGCCAGTGACCGGGACGTCAGAGGCAGCGCTGGCCAGGGTGCACCTGGTCGGTATCGGCGGGGCCGGGATGAGCGGCATCGCCCGCATCCTGCTGGCCCGCGGGCACCAGGTGTCGGGCTCGGACGCCCGCGACTCGCGGACCGTGCTCGCGCTGCGGGCGCAGGGCGCGCACATCGGCGTCGGGCACCGGGCGGAGAACCTGGACCAGTTCGACGCCGACCCGACCGCGGTCGTGGTGTCCACCGCGATCCGGCCGGACAACCCCGAGCTCGTCGCCGCCCAGGAGCGCGGCATCACGGTGCTGCGCCGCGCCGAGGCGCTGGCCGCGCTGATGGCCGGGCACCGGGTCGCCTGCGTGGCGGGCACCCACGGCAAGACCTCGACCACGTCGATGCTCACCGTGGCGCTGCAGCACTGCCGGTTCGACCCGTCGTTCGCGATCGGCGGTGACCTCAACGAGTCGGGCGCGAACGCGCACCACGGCGACGGCAGCATCTTCGTCGCCGAAGCCGACGAGAGCGACGGCTCGTTCCTGGTGTTCTCCCCGTCGGTGGCGGTGGTGACCAACGTGGAGCCCGACCACCTGGACCACCACGGCACCGCCGAGGCCTACACCCAGGTCTTCGAGGACTTCGTGCAGCGCATCGAACCCGGCGGGGTGCTGATCGCCTGCGCCGACGACGCCGGTTCGGCGGCGCTGGCCGACCGGGCGGAAGCCGCCGGGGTGCGGGTGCGCCGCTACGGCAGGACCGTGACCGGCGCCGACGACGCGCGGCTGGTGGACTACCGGGCCGAGCAGGGCACCGGCGTGGCGACCGTGGAGCTCGGCGGCGAGCGCATCGACGTGCGGGTGTCGGTGCCGGGCGAGCACATGGCGGGCAACGCGACCGCCGCGCTGCTGGCCGGGTTGGAGCTCGGTGCGCCGCTGGGCGGGCTGCTCGACGGGCTGGCCGCCTTCGGCGGCGTGCGGCGCCGGTTCGAGTTCCGCGGCCGGGCGCGCGGGGTCCGCGTCTACGACGACTACGCGCACCACCCGACGGAGGTGGACGCCCAGCTGCGCGCGGCCCGCCCGGTGGCCGCGGACGGTCGGCTGGTCGTGGTGTTCCAGCCGCACCTGTTCTCCCGCACGGCGGCCTTCGCCGCGGAGTTCGCGAACGCGCTGGCGCTGGCCGACGAGGTGGTGGTGCTCGACGTCTACGGCGCGCGCGAGGACCCGCAGCCGGGTGTCTCCGGCAAGCTGATCGCCGACCAGGTGCCGCTGCCCGCGGGCAAGGTGCACTACCAGCCGTCCTTCACCGAGGTGACGCCGCTGGTCGCGGGTCTGGCCCGCTCCGGTGACCTGGTGCTGACCATGGGCGCCGGTGACGTGACCATGCTCGGCGCGGAGATCCTCGCCGAGATCGACCGGGACGCCGCGGAGGTCCGCGGGTGACCTCGACGCGCCGTCGCGCGGCGGAACGACCTGGGGTGCGCAGCACCCGGGGCCGCCCGGTGCGGGGCGGCGCGCCGGTGCCGCCGAAGTGGCGCCGCTGGGCGCTGCCGCTCGTGCTGGCCGTGGTGACGGTGCTGGCCCTGGTCCTCTACTTCACCCCGCTGCTGGGCGTCCGCTCGGTGGAGGTCGTGGGCACCACCTCGCTCGACCACGAAGAGGTGGTGCGCGCCTCGGGCATCGAGACCGGGACCCCGATGCTGCAGGTCGACGCGGCCGAGGTCCAGGACCGCCTGCGGCAGGTCCCGAAGGTCGCGGCGGCCGAGGTGGAGCTGTCCTGGCCCTCGGCGGTCCAGGTCCGCATCACCGAACGGGCCCCGGCGGCGTTCCTGGTGGCCCGCAACGGGATCCAGCTGGTGGACGGGACGGGCATGCCGTTCGAAACGGTCCCGCAACCCCCACCGGGCCTCCCCGAGCTCAAGGTCCGGGAAGCTTCCCAGGCGGACCCGGCGACCCGGGCCGGGATGCACGTCCTCACGGCGATCCCCGAACAGGTGCGAGCAGAGGTCACCGCGGTCCTGGCCGAGAACCCCAACGACATCCGCCTCCTCCTCGGGGGGGACCGGGAGATCGAGTGGGGTTCCCAGGAGGAATCGGAGAAGAAGGCGGCGATCCTCCTGCCGCTCCTGACCCGCCCGGGCAAGGTTTTCGACGTGACCACCCCAGCCCTGCCCACCGTCTCCTGACCGCGACCGTCACCGAACCCACACCCCCCGCAGCGGGGTTTTGATATACATGGCTCGTCCAATCGTGCAGAAGTGTTCCGGGGGCGGGTCATGGCCGAGGCGAGGATCAGCATCCACGAGTCGGCACTTCCGCCGCAGCGGCTGCACCAGCTGCACGACCAGCTGATGCGGGACCTCCGCGCGGTGCCGGGGATCGAGATCCGGCGTGCGCGGGAGGAAGCACCGCAGGACAGCAAGGCGGGCGTGGGCGCCCAGCTGGCGGAGCTGATCATCACCGGCCTGCTCTCCGGTGGCACGGCCGCCGCCGTCACCCGCGTCCTCATCGCGCTGGTCAACCGCTCGGCGAAGCGCTCGGTGACGGTCAAGCGGCCCGACGGCGCCGAGATCACCGTCGACGGCGCCTCGCCCGACATCCAGCGCCAGCTGGCGGAGTTCTTCGCCGCCGACGGGGAGACCAGCTCCGCCGCAGAGCGCTGAGGCGATGGGGACCCGCCGCGCGCTGCTGGTCGCCACCTCCCTCTACGCCGATGCCCGCCTCCGGCGGCTGCGCTCGCCGGTGAAGGAAGCCCACGACTTCGGGCGGCTGCTGGAGAACGAGGCCATCGGGGCCTTCGACTCGGTGCTGCCGGTGCTCAACCAGTCCAAGGCCGAGGTCGAGCGGCAGCTGGAGTCGTTCTTCCGGGACTGCGGGCCGGAGGACGAGGTGCTGCTGTTCATCTCCGGGCACGGCATCAAGAACGACCACAACGAGCTGTTCTTCGCCGCCTCCACCACCGACATGGGGTTGCCGTACTCCACCGCGGTCCCGGCCTACGCGGTGCAGCGGATGATCCAGCAGAGCCCGGCGCGGTCGATCGCGGTCATCCTCGACTGCTGCTACAGCGGGGCCTTCACCAGCAATGTCATCGCGCGCAGCGGCACGGCGATCGACATCGAGGAGCAGCTCGGCGCCGGGGTGTACGTGATGACCGCGACCAACGAGATCGAGTACGCCTACGAGCAGGAGAAGCTCGTCCTCGACAAGCCGGTGAGCTCCAGCGCGTTCACCGCCACGCTCATCGAGGCGCTGCGGACCGGGGCCGCCGACGCTGACCGCGACGGAATCATCACCGCCGAGGAGCTCTACCAGTTCGCCTTCCGCAGGTTGAGCGCGGAGGGGCAGCAGACGCCGACCAGCAGCGGGGCCGGGCACGGGTCGATCCGCATCGCCCGGGCCGCGCAGCGCCAGCTCTCCGGTGAGGCCGTCGCTCCGCAGCTGAAGGAGCTGATCGCCAGGGGCGGGAGCTTCGTCCCGGTCGGGCTGGCGCACGAGGTCGACCGGCACCGCGGTGAGGTGGTGCACGTCGACCCGTTCGGCCACCACGGGCACCTCGCCGTGGTCGGCCGGTTCCGGTCCGGCAAGTCGACGCTGCTGCGGACGCTCATCCTGGGCCACTGCGAGAAGCAGTCGGCCACCGAGGTCCAGTTCCACTGCCTCGACGGCGATGGCGCGCTGGTGGGCCTGACGCACAAGGAGCACGTCGCGGCCCACGTGATCGACACCGACAGCGCCCGGGGAGTCCTGCGCGACGTCGAGCAGCTGGTGGCCCGGCGAAAGAACCTGTTCCACCGGCTGGGCATCGCTGACCTGGAGACCTACCGGCTGCTGCGCCGCGGCCACTCCGACCTGCTGCCGGGCGACGACCACGCCGACGTCTTCCTGGTCGTCGACGGCTGGGAGGCCTTCAGCGAGGACAGCCGGGAGTTCGGCGAGGCGGTCCGGCGGATCGCCGAGCGCGGGGTTCGCTTCGGCGTGCACGTCATCCTGACCGCGCGGCAGTGGGAGAACCTCCCGCACCCGGTGGCGGTCCTGTTCCGGGGCTGCATCGAACTGGCCCTGGACGACCCGGCGAGCTCGCGGATCGACCCGGAGCTGTCGGCGACCCTGCCGGACGAGCCGGGCTGGGCGCTGTCCGGCAACCAGCGGTTCCGCGTCGCACTGCCGCAGCTGGCGGACGAACCCGGCGACATCGCCGCGATCCTGGAGAACCTGCGCCACGCGCCGATCGCGATCGAGGCGCCGCAGAGCACCGCGGACAGCCCGGTTGATCCCGTCGCGCTGTGGGGCCTCAGCGGTGGTTACGACGTGCAGCGCGCCTGGGCGCGGCGTCCCGTCGAGGAGCGGTACAAGGTCGTCTTCGGCGTCGACGAGTCGGGGCGACCGGTGGAGCTGGACATCAAGGAGGCGGCCCAAGGCGGGATGGGCCCGCACGGGCTGTGCGTCGGCGCGACCGGCTCCGGCAAGTCGGAGCTGCTGCGCACGATCCTGCTCGGGTTGATGGCCACGCATCCCACGACCGACCTGAACTTCGTGCTGGTCGACTTCAAGGGCGGCGCGACGTTCACCGAGTTCGCGGCGGCGCCGCACGTGTCCGCGGTGGTGTCCAACCTCGAGGAGGACGCGTCGCTGATCGACCGGATGCACGACGCGCTGTCCGGCGAGATGTACCGCCGGCAGGAACTGCTGACCCGGTCGGGGGCCAGGAACGCCTCGGACTACCGCAAGTTGTGGGAGTCCGGCGACGAGCGGTGCCGCGAACCGCTGCCGGCCCTGCTGGTCATCGTCGACGAGTTCACCGAACTGCTGGCCCAGCAACCAAACTTCATCGACCTGTTCCTGATGATCGGCAGGGTGGGGCGGTCGCTGCAGGTGCACCTGCTGCTCGCGTCGCAGCGGCTGGAGGACGGCAGGCTGCGCGGCCTGGACGCCCACCTGTCGTACCGGATCAGCCTGCGCACCTTCTCCGCCGCGGAGAGCCGGAGCGTGCTCGGTGTGCCGGATGCGTACGAGCTGCCGCAGCAGCCCGGCGTCGGGTACCTCAAGCAGCCCGGCGGGATGACGCGGTTCCGCGCCGGGTACGTGTCCGGCCCCCGCGGGGGGTCCAGCACCAGCTTGCTGGCCTCGTTGGTGGCCGAATTCCGCGACCAGGGGCCGCCAGCGCGGGAGGTCTGGCTGCCGCCGTTGGCCGAACCACCCACCCTGGACGCCGTGCTGCCGCGGTTGCGGCACCACGACGAGTGGGGTTACTCGGCCGACGGCCTCCCGGACAGGGGCTGGTTGCGGGTGCCCGTGGGGCTGGTCGACGAGCCGTACCACCAGCGCCAGGACCGGATGGTGCTGGACCTGAGCGGTCAGGGCGGCCACGGCGTGGTCGTCGGCGGAGTCGGTTCCGGCAAGTCGAGCGCGCTGCGCACATTGATCACCTCGGCCGCGCTCACCCACACCCCGCGGGAGGTGCAGTTCTACTGCGTCGACCTGGGCGGTGGCGGGCTCTTCGCGGTGCAGGACCTGCCGCACGTCGGCAGCGTCGCCGGGCGCCGCGACGCGGACGTGGTGCGGCGGACGGTCGCCGAGCTCAAGTCGCTGCTCGCCGAGCGGGAAGTCGCCTTCCAGCAGCACGGCGTCGACGGCATGGACGACTACCGGAGCCGTCGGCGGCGCGGCGAGTTCTCCGACGACGCGTACGGCGACGTGTTCCTGGTCATCGACGGCTGGCGGGCGTTCCGCGAGGAGTTCGAGGCCCTCGAGTCGGACGTGCTGAACCTGGTCGCCAACGGCTTGGCGTTCGGGATCCACGTGTTCGTCACGGCCGCGCGCTGGGCGGAGATCCGCCCGGCGGTGCGGGACCTGGTGCAGACCCGCATCGAGCTGCGGCTGGGTGATCCGAGCGAGTCGGAGATCGACCGCAGGATGGCGGCGAGGGTGCCGCAGGGGCGGCCGGGGCGCGGCTTGCACCCGTCGAAGCTGCACTTCATGCTCGCGCTTCCGCAGGCGGGCGACGGGGCCGCGGACCTGGTGAACCGGGTCAAGGAATCGTGGAAGGGCCGTCCGGCGCCGCAGGTCCGCCTGCTGCCGGAGCTGCTGCCCTACCAGCAGTTGCCGCGGCCGGAGCAGCAGCCGACCCCGAAGCTGGTGCCGATCGGCATCAACGAGGACGGCCTGCACCCGGTGTACCTGGACTTCGCCGCCGAGCCGAACTTCTACGCGTTCGGCGAGCGGGAGTCCGGCAAGACGGCCCTGCTGCGCACGATCGTCAAGGGCATCACCGAGCGGTACACGCCGAAGGAAGCGCTCATCCTGCTGGTGGACTTCCGGCGCACGATGCTGGGCTTCCTCAACACCGGCCACCTGATGGAGTACTCGGTGGGTGCCGACCAGCTCAAGGGCAACGTCAGGGACGTGGTCGGGTCGCTGAAGAAGCGCCTGCCGGGTCCGGACGTGACACAGGAGCAGCTGAAGGACCGCTCCTGGTGGAAGGGTCCGGAGCTGTTCGTGGTGGTGGACGACTACGAGCTGGTCGCAGCGCAGGGCGGCAATCCGCTGGCGCCGCTGGCGGAGTTGGTTCCGGTGGCCAGCGACGTGGGTCTGCACATCGTGCTGGCCCGCAGCTCCGGGGGCGCGGGGCGTGCGTTGTACGAGCCGCTGATCAGCAGGCTGCGCGAGACGTCGGCCCCGGCTCTGGCGATGAGCGCGAACGAGGACGAAGGCCGACTCGTGGGCAACGTCAAGTCCCGCCGACTCCCGGCGGGCCGCGGCACCCTGGTGAGCCGCGGTCTGCGGGGCGGTCCGCAGGTGATCCAGACGGCCTTCCTCCCCTCGTGAGTGCGAAACGGTGTTGGAACACTGTTATGCACTCACGACCTCGTGAGTGGCGGTGGTGGTAGGAGCGACCGTCGCCGCTCACGAGGAATGGCCACGAATGGCCCATTGACCCTGGCGGGGCGTGCTCAATAGCGTCCTCAGCAATCGTTTACCAGGGCGGGGGGTGATCGGGGTGGATCGTCCACGCGGGAGGATCAGCCGACGCTCGTTCCTGGGCGGTGCCGCGGCATTGGCCGCTCCGGCGCTGGTCGGGTGCGGTCCCTCGCGGAACCCGGACGAGATCACCTTCTGGAACTTCTACGGGCCCGGCGGGCAGCAGAAGTCGCAGAGCGACTGGTTCGTGCAGCTGGCCGAGGAGTGGAACGCCACCCACGACACCAAAGTCCGGCTGCGCTACGTGCCCACCAAGGACTACACCTCCGGCCCGACGCTGCAGACCTCGTTCAGCGCGGGCGCCGGACCGGACGTGTTCCTGCTCAGCCCCGGCGACTTCCTGCGCTACCACAACGGCGGCGCGCTGCTCGACCTCACGCCGCACCTGAGCCCCGAGGTGCGCGCGGACTTCCTGCCGCAGGTGCTGGAAACCCGCCTGGTCGGCGACCGGGTCTACGGCCTGCCGATGGAGATCGAGCCGCTCGCGCTCTTCTACAGCGAAGCCGCCTTCGAGCAGGCCCGGCTCGCCGAGGGCGACCTGCCGCGCACCTGGGACCAGCTGATCGCGGTCGCCGAGCGGCTGACCACCCCGGACCGGTTCGGGCTGCTGCTGGAGACCAATCCCGGCTACTACCAGAACTTCACCTTCTACCAGGCGATGTGGATGGCCGGGGGAGAGGTGTTCACCCCGGACCTGCGGCGGGCGGCGGTCAACGGACCGGGGGTGCACGCGGCGCTGCGGTTCTGGCAGGACACCGTCACCAGCGGGGTCGCCCCGCGCCGGGTGAAGGGCGCGGGCGGCAACGACTCGATCTCCAACATCGCCGGTGGCTACTGCGCCATGCAGCAGCTCGGCGTCTGGGGCATCGCCGAGCTCGCCGAGCAGGCACCGGAGTTCCGCTACGGCGTCATCCCTATGCCCACCCCGTCCGGCGGCGGCTACACCACGGCCCTGGGCAGCTGGGCGATGGTGGCCAACGCGCACAGCGCGAACCCGCGGGCCGCGGCCGAGTTCGTGGTGTGGGCGCTGGGTTCCACCGACCCGGCGTGCATCGAGCGGATGCGCCGCTGGAACACCGTCGCCAAGACCAACCTGCCGCCGCGCTACTCGGTCCAGCGCGCCGCGGAGCAGCACGGGGCGTTCGACAGCGGGCCGATGCGGGTGTTCAACGAGGAGGTGATGGCCCGGGCCCGGCCGGAACCCCGCTACCCACCGGAGGTCTACCGGGCGATCTCCGACGCGGTGCAGTCCTGCCAGCTCGACGGCGGTGACCCGGTGGCGGCGGCGGAGGCCGCGGCCGCGCAGATCGACACGTTCTTGTCCACCTACGACGGAGCGCCGATCAATTGAGCGACCGACGACGATCCGACGCCGGGGCGGCCTTCGCGTTCCTGGCCCCCGATGGCATCGGCCTGCTGCTGTTCATCCTCGTCCCGACCGCGATGGCCCTGGTGGTGGGCCTGTTCGACGTCGACGGGTTCGGCAACGTCGAGTGGGCCGGGCTGGACAACTTCCGCCTGATGGCCGGGGACGGCTTGCTGTGGCGCAGCTTCGGCACCACCGCGCTGTACGCGGCGTTGTTCGTGCCGCTGGCGTTCTTCGCCGCGCTGGGGCTGGCGCTGCTGGTGAAGGACCACTTCCCGGGAGTGGGTGCGGTGCGCGCGGCGCTGTTCCTGCCGAACGCGGTGAGCCTGGTGGTGATCGGCCTGCTCTGGCAGTTCCTGCTCACCGACAAGACCGGGGTGCTGGCGCGGCTGACCGGGTTGGACGGGGTGTCCTGGCTCGGTGATCCGAACCTGGCGCTGCTCACCCTGGTGCTGATCAGCGTGTGGTTCCTGATGGGCTACCAGATGCTGATCTTCCTCGGTGGCCTGCAGGACATCCCGCGCGAGTACCACGACGCGGCCACTGTGGACGGTGGCGGGCCGTGGCAGCGGTTCCGGCACGTGACGTGGCCGATGCTGCGCCCGACCAGCTTCTTCGTGCTGGTCACCTCGACGATCAACGCGGTCACCGGGATGCAGGTGTTCGACCTGGTCTTCGTCACCACCTCCGGTGGACCGGCCAACGCCACCACCACCGTCGTGTACTACGCCTACCAGCAGGCCTTCCAGTTCGGCCGGTTCGGCTACGCCGCGGCGATCTGCGCGCTGCTGGTGGTCGCGCTCGGCGCGGTCACCGCGGCGATGTTCGCCCTGACCAGGGGAGGTCGGTTCGATGCGTAGGGTGCGCGGGCGAGCGGTCGCGGCCTACCTGCTGGCGTTCCTGGTGGTCTCCCCGCTGCTGTGGTTCTCGTTGAGCGCGTTCCGCCCGGAGTCCGAGCTCTACGACCTGGGCTGGCCCAGCGAGCTGACGCTGGCCAACGTGCTCTACGTGCTGACCGAGGTGCCGTTCCTGCGCTACCTGGCCAACAGCGCGTTCGTCGCGGTGACGGTGACCGTGATCGCCCTGTTCCTGCACTCGATGGCGGCCTACGCGCTGGCCCGGATGTCGTTCCGCGGCCGGGGGCTGGCGTTCGCCTCGGTGGTGGCCACGCTGCTGATCTCGTTGCCGGTGATCCTGGTCCCGCTGTTCATCGTGGTGCGCGGGCTGGGCATGGTCGACACCTACGCGGGGCTGATCGTGCCGGGCCTGTTCAACGCCTTCGGCATCTTCCTGCTGCGCCAGTTCTACCTGGGCGTGCCGCGCGAGCTGGAGGAGGCGGCGCACCTCGACGGCTGCGGCCACTGGCGGATCTACTGGCACGTGGTCCTGCCGCTGAGCCGCCCGGTGCTGGCGGCGCTGGCGGTCCTGTTCTTCCTGGCGAACTGGAACTCGTTCCTGTGGCCGCTGGCGGTGGCCCAGGACGAGTCGCTGCGCGTGGTCCAGGTCGGCATCGCCTCCCTGCAGGGCCAGTACGCCTCCAAGCAGCACTACGTGATCGCCGCAGCGGTCCTGGCGGCCCTCCCCACGGTCCTGGTCTTCCTCCTCGGGCAGCGCTGGCTGGTGGCTTCGCTCAAGACCACCGGCCTGCGCTGACCCCGATCAACCCCGGAGCGCGTTCACCGCTCGGATCAGGCCGTCGAAGAGGTCGCGGATCACCACCAGCCACAGGGTGGCGTCACTGAGGGCCTTGCCGAGCGCCTTCATCAGCTGGCCCGCGATGCGGACCACCTGGGCGATCTTGCTCGTCGCCTGGGCCACGACCAGCGGGGCCGCCGCGCCGACGGTGCAGGCGAGCTCGATGGCCCAGCTCACCAGGGCGCCCGCGATGCCCGACAGCAGGTCGCGGACCGCCGTGCGCACGCCGTTGACGACCTCGGCCATGCCGGTGGTCAGGCTCGCGATCGCGTGCGCGCCACCAGCCGCCTCCTCGCACAGCTTGGACAGCGTCGTGGCCTGGTGGCGGTAGGCGTCCGAGGCCTCGCCCTCCCAGTGCTCGCTGGTGCCCGCCGCCGCGTCCTCGTACTGGCCGCTGACCTTCTTCATCTGCTCTTCGACGTTGGTCCAGGACGCGGCGTAGCCCTTGACCATGTCCGGGTTGCCGGACAGCGCGTGGAGCGCGGCGCGGGCCGGTTCGATGTGCTCCAGCATCCAGGAGAACAGCTGGCCCGCGACGTAGGCGATCGGGTCGATCGCCGCACCGGCCACGTCCAGGCCGAGCGCCACCATGCCGCTGACCGCGATCTTGTAGTCGCCCTTGTCGACGCCTTCGGCGATCGCCCAGCCCGCCTCGAACGCGGTCACGCCGGTCATGAACCCGGTGCCCGAGTCCTGGCTAGGAGCGCCCATGTTCTCCAGCGGGTTGGCGTCCTGGAGGTAGTTGTTGCGGACGTCGGTGCTGTCCTCGATCAGCGGGTTGTTCGACGAGTCGTCGATCCCCAGAACCATCAGCGGACTCCCCATTCCGGTCGCGGTCGAATCACTGGAACTGCGAGAACAGCTTTTCGATCTTGGACGCCTGGTCCCGGTCGATCTCCTCGGTCGTCTTGGCGGACTCCTCGAGGTCGCGGTTCATCCGGTGCAGCTCGTCCGCCGAGATCTGCAGGAATTGGGCGCCGATCTCCTGCGGTCCCTTGAGCATCATGGCGAACGGTTGGCAGAACAGGCCGTACGCGTCGTTGAGGTCGGCGAGGTGGGCAGCGGCCTGGGCGGCGGTGTCGGCGTTCCCGGCCACCTCCGCCACCTCCGCCGCGTGCTGGCGGACGCGGTCCGGGTCCATCCGGAATCCGTTCATCGGTGCCTCCTCAGCGCATGAAGGACTGGTTGCCCCAGTCCTCGTCGTCGTCGGCCGGCGGCGCGGAGGGCGCAGAGGGCTCGGTGGTCTCGGCGGCCGGGAAGCGGGATTCGTACTGGGCGATGATGTTCAGCGCGGGCGCGTCCTCGCCCGGCACCGTGCTCTGCACCAGTTCGGTCACCTCGGAGCGCAGCTGCGCCTGGGCTTGCCGGAGGCAGGACATGAGGAGCTCGGAGACGCGGGCCGGGTCCATGCCGCGGGCCTGCTCGTTGAGCTTGAGTTCGGTGGGCACCCCGTTGGAGTCCACGGTCACCGCGACCGCCCCGTCCGGGGAGGTGGCCCGCGCGGTGGTGGCGTTGAGCCGGTCCTGCAGCTCGTTGTACTGCTGGGCGCGCTGCTCCAAGCCCTGCGCCCACTTCTCCAGCTCTTCCGCCGCCTTCAGCGGATCCTGGCTGATCATGCTCTTCCTCCGGGGTGTCAGTGCTCGGCGTCGAGTTTGGGTGGGTGACTGGCCCGCTGAGTTCCACTCGTGGGCGAATTGAGTTGCACGTCACATTGGTGTGGTTCGTCGCCAGCGCCCGACCCGCCGCTCCAGCAGGGCCACCACCAGGGCGGCTTCGTGCACCGGCACCATCCGCTCACCGGTCACCGTGGTCAGCACGACCGCGGGACCGGCGGGCGCGTGCAGCACGGTGCCGTCGGGCAGCGAGAGCCACGGTTGCGGTGTCGGCAGGGTGATCGGGCGCGCCCCGCGCAGCTGCTGGAACGGCACCGACACGTCGACCTGCGGGCCGCCCTTGGCGCGGTGCCGCCGCGCCGTCCACCCCACCCGGTCCACGTCGATGAGCAGGCTGGCGCTGACCAGGTCCGGCCCGTCGAGCGCGAAGCGCGCGGCCAAGCGCAGCCGCACGGGCACCGAACCGAGCTCGGGCACCAGCGGTTGCAGCATCGTGCGGTGGCCGCGGGAGGCCAGGACGCAGCTCACCACGACCAGCACCAAGCCAAGGCCGAGCAGCGCACCGGCGAGCCCGGTGCCAGCCAGGCCGAACGACGGGATCAGCCCGACCAGGACGGTCGCGCCCCCGGCGAGGAACGCGACCTTCAGCGCGTTCGACGGGTCGCTGCTACCGCTGTGCACCAGCCAGCCGGTCTGGACCGCGACCAGGACCAGCGCCCCGGCGGCGGGGAGCAGGGCCCACGGCCCGCTGCCGCCCGCCATCGCGATCGCGGCCATCGCCGCGCAGCAGCCGGTGACCAGCAGCGGGACCACGGTGAGGGCGAGGAGCAGCAGCAGGCGGCCGCGTCGCCACCGCGGGGCCAGCTGGGATCCGGGAGGTGCGGTGACTGACACGCGCTGAACCTTCGCAGACCGGGGCGAACCGAATCAAACAGGGAACGCTCGATATCCTCGCGAGGTGCGGGCGTCGCGGTTGGTCTCGTTGCTGTCCCTGCTCCAGGCGCGGGGGTCGATGACCGGCCCGGAACTCGCCCGCGAGCTGGAGGTCTCCGAGCGCACGGTGGCCCGGGACGTGCTGGCGCTGGCCGAGGCCGGGGTGCCGGTCTACGCCGAGCGCGGGCGGGCTGGCGGGTACCGGCTGCTCGGCGGCTACCGGTCGAAGCTCACCGGGCTGCACCAGGCCGAGGCCGAAGCCCTGTTCCTGTTCGGGGTCCCCACCGCGGCGGCCGAGATGGGTCTGGGGGAGGCGGTGGCAGCGGCCCGGCGCAAGGCCTCGGCGGCCCTGCCGCCACCGTTCCGGGACGCACCGGAGCGCGTCGGGCAGCGCTTCCACCTCGACGCGCCGCGCTGGTTCCGCGAGGCCGAAACCCCGGCGGGACTGGCCGAGCTGAGCCGCGCGGTGTGGTCCGACCTCAAGGTCACGGCGTGCTACGGGCGCGACGGGCGGGAGGTGCGGCGCGAGCTCGAACCGCACGGCCTCGTGCTCAAGGCCGGTGTCTGGTACCTGATCGCGCGCCGCGAGCAGCGGTTCCTGACCTACCGGGTGGACCGCTTCCGCGCCGTCGAGGTGCTCGGCGAACCGTTCGACCGGGCCGCCGACTTCGACCTCGCGGCGTTCTGGGAGGAGAAGTCCGAGGAGTTCGCCCGGTCCCTGCTGCGCGAGACCGTCGAGATCCGGGTCAGCCCGTCCGGCCTGCGCAAGCTGCACTCGGTCGCGGATCCCGCGGGGGCGCAGGCGGCCGAAGCGGCGGCGGGCGAACCGGACGCCGCCGGTTGGGTCAGCACCCGGCTCCCGGTCGAGTCCCTCGACATCGCCTACGACCAGCTCCTCGGCCTGGGCCCCGAGCTGGAAGTCCTCGCGCCGCCGGAGCTCCGCGCCCGCTTCGCCCGCGCCGCCCGCCGCGCCACCGAGCTCTACGAGTCGTGAGCGGCGATGGTGGTGGGAACGACCACCGCCGCTCACGACCTCACCGGTAGTCCGCCGGGTCCCCCGGGTTCCCGGGCCACTCGACCTCCTGGATGTAGCGCCAGGCGTCCGGCTGCGAGCCGTCGACGTCGGTGAAGCCGTAGACCTTCGCCAGGTACCCGCTGGACAGCGACTGCGTATTCCACCGCGCCACGCCCGGGTCCGCGGCCAGGGCGACCACCGCGCGACCGGTGAAGGCGGGTGACTCCGAGATCCCGAAGCCCTCCGGCGCGGTGGTGGACTCCCGCCAGTTCTCCTCGGAGACGCCGAAGTGGTCGAGCATCATCTCCGACCGCAGCCACCCCGGGGTCAGCGACACCGCGGTGCCGCCGAACTCCCGCAGCTCCTCGCCCTCCGCGCGCGCCAACCGGTGCATGGCCGTCTTCGCGACGTCGAAGAACGCCCCGCAGTCGCTCCGGTAGTACTGCTCGTGCACCTCGGCGGTGCCGTCGGTGAGCTCCACGACCAGCCCACCCGGCCGCTTGCTCAGCAGCTGCAGCGCGAAGTGCGCGGTGATCATGTGCGCCTCGACGCCGACCCGCAACCGCTGCAGGCCCATGTCCAGGTCGTGCTCCCAGAGCCGCTTGCCCCAGTGGATCAGGTGCTCCCCGCCGAGGTCGTTGACCAGGACGTCCAACCGCCCCTGCTCCGCCTCGATCCGCCGCACCAGGTCGCGCACCTGGTCGGGCTCGGTGTGGTCGACCCGCACCGGGATGCCGGTGCCGCCCGCCGCGGTCACCAGCTCGGCAGTGTCCTCAATGGTCTCCGGCCGGTCGTAGTCCGAGCGCTGCTGCCGGGTGCTGCGGCCGGTCCCGTACACCGTCGCGCCGGCCGCCCCCAGCTCCACGGCGATGCCGCGCCCCGCGCCCCGGGTGGCCCCGGCGACCAGCGCGACCTTGCCGTGCAGTTGTCCTGTCATGCCTGGATTTCCTCCTGGTGCTCCGTTGGTCGAGGTCCGACGGTGCCAGCGAATCCGGACACCTCCGGTCGGGATTCGCGCGGCGCGTCCGGGTGTCCCGCGCCCGCTGGCGGTGAAATCGCCGTGCGCACCGCTGCCTGCCTCGACCGGGTGAGGCGGTGGCCAGGTACGGTGTCGGTGGTGATCGCGTCCGCGACGTGACCACCACAAGGGGAGGAACGAACTGGGCTCGCTGCGACTCCGCCGGCGGACCCGCTGGGCAACGACGGAACCGGTCGAGACGGAAAGCGACGAGGTGCACGGCGCAACACACCTGGCACGGATCCCGGCGTGGCTGCTGGACTCGACGTCACCGCCCCGCCTACGGTCCGGATCAGGCACGGGATCGGCCGCACCGGACGAGCCCGCGCCGTGGCGACCAGGGGGACCGGAATCGGCGGCGACCGGCCAGCGACCATCCCGGCGGTCGACGCAGAGAGCACTCCAGCCACGATCAGGAAGGCGGATCCGATGACGCCCCCGCACAACTACCTCGCGGTGATCAAGGTCGTCGGCATCGGTGGCGGCGGCGTCAATGCCGTGAACCGCATGATCGAGGTCGGGCTCAAGGGCGTCGAGTTCATCGCGGTGAACACCGACGCGCAGGCCCTGCTGATGTCCGATGCCGACGTCAAGCTCGACATCGGCCGCGAGCTCACCCGCGGTCTCGGAGCAGGCGCCGCGCCGGAGGTCGGCCACAAGGCCGCCGAGGACCACAAGGAAGAGATCGAAGAGGTCCTCAAGGGCGCCGACATGGTGTTCGTGACCGCCGGTGAGGGTGGTGGCACCGGCACCGGTGGTGCGCCCGTCGTCGCGTCGATCGCGCGCAAGCTCGGCGCGCTGACCATCGGTGTGGTCACCCGGCCGTTCACCTTCGAGGGCAAGCGCCGCGCGGCCCAGGCGGAGCAGGGCATCAAGGAGCTCCGCGACTGCTGCGACACGCTGATCGTCATCCCGAACGACCGGCTGCTGCAGCTGGGCGACATCGGGGTGAGCCTGATGGACGCCTTCCGCTCCGCCGACGAGGTGCTGCTCTCCGGTGTCCAGGGCATCACCGACCTGATCACCACCCCGGGTCTGATCAACCTCGACTTCGCCGACGTCAAGAGCGTCATGTCCGGTGCGGGCAGCGCGCTGATGGGCATCGGTTCGGCCAGCGGCGAGGGCAGAGCCGTGCAGGCCGCGCAGAAGGCGATCAACTCGCCGCTGCTGGAGGCGTCCATGGAGGGCGCGCACGGCGTCCTGCTGGCCATAGCGGGTGGTTCCGACCTCGGGTTGTTCGAGATCAACGAGTCGGCGTCGCTGGTCCAGGAGTCCGCGCACCCCGAGGCCAACATCATCTTCGGCACGGTCATCGACGACTCGCTCGGCGACGAGGTGCGGGTGACGGTGATCGCCGCCGGGTTCGACTCCGGCACCCCGACGCACAAGAAGCTCGAACCGACCAAGGTCGGCGGCCGCACCGAGGACGCCGAACCCGCGGCGAGCACCGAGAAGCAGGCCCAGCCGCAGGTGGTGGAGTCCCGGGCCGAACCGGCGCAGTCGGCCCCGGCCCCGGCACCGACCCCGCAGGCGGAACAGCCGGTCACCGCGGAGCCGCCGCAGCAGCCCGCGCAGCCGACCACCCCGCCCGCGCAGCCGCCGCAGGCCCCGCAGCAGGCGACCCAGCCCGCGCAGCCGGAGCCCCCGGCGCAGCCGGAACCGGAGCCGGTGCGGCAGCGGCCGGACATGGGTCAGCGGTCCGGGCTGTTCGGAAGCGACGGTTCCGCGGCCGGTCAGCCGGGCGTCTCGGTGCCCACCACCCCGCGGGCGGGCGGCTACCCGGCGCACGGCGGCACCTCGACGCGGCCGACCGGCGGCCTGGGCAACCGCGGTGCCGTGCCGGTCAACGACGACACCGACGACGACGTCGACATACCGCCGTTCATGCGCCGCTGAAGCCCGAACCGGGCGGAGCACGCCTGGGGTGGCGGCGCATGGGCGAGAATCGACACCGGGAGCACCACCGCTCCCGGTGTCGCTTCATGTTCAGGGAGGCTGAGCTGCAGTGCGGATCCGGCGCGTGATCACCACGCGGGAGGGCGGGAGTTCCCGCCCGCCGTTCGACTCGTTCAACCTCGGGGGCCGCGTCGGCGACGACCCGGCCGCGCTGGCCGCGAACCAGCGCAAGCTGGCCGACGGCATCGGCCTGCCCGAGGAACGCCTGGTGTGGATGGAGCAGATCCACGGCCGCACCGCGACGATCGTCGACGGCCCGCAGCCCGAACCGGTCGAGGCCACCGACGCGCTGGTGACCGCGCAACCGAACCTGGCGCTGGCCGCGCTGACCGCGGACTGCGTGCCGGTGCTGCTCGGCGACCCGGGGACCGGCGTGGTCTCGGCGGTGCACGCCGGGCGGGTCGGGGCGCGTGTGGGGGTCGTCGTGGCGGCGCTCAAGGCGATGCAGCAGGCGGGCGCCCGGCTCGACCGCGTCGAGGCGCTGCTGGGACCGGCCGCCTGTGGCGAGTGCTACGAGGTGCCCGCCGACATGCAGGCCGACGTGGAGCAGCACCTGCCCGGCAGCGCGTGCAGGACGCGCAAGGGCACCCCGGGGCTGGACCTGCGCGCCGGGCTCTGGGAGCAGCTGGCCGCCGCGGGCATCGCCAAGATCGGGGTGGACCCGCGCTGCACGATGGAATCGCCAGAGCTGTACAGCCACCGCCGCGACAACGGGCGAACCGGCCGGTTCGCCGCGGTGGTCTGGGCCGAACCGGAGGACGCCGAGTGAACGAGGAGCTGCGCCGGGCCGAACTGGCGGAATCGCTGCGCGAGGTGCGCGAGCGGGTGGACCGGGCGTGCCGGGCCGCTGGGCGCGAGCCCGGCGAGGTCGAGCTGCTGGCGGTGACCAAGACCTTCCCGGCCTCGGACGTCGCGCTGCTGGCCGACCTGGGGTTGACCGAGTTCGCGGAGAACCGGGAGCAGGAGGCACGCGGCAAGGTCGCCGAGTTCGCCGAGCTCCGGCCGTCGGCGGAGGCGCGCTGGCACATGGTCGGGCAGCTGCAGCGGAACAAGGCGCGCTCGGTGGCCCGTTGGGCCGACGTGGTCGAGTCGGTGGACAGCGAGCGGCTCGTCGAGGCGCTGCGGCGGGCGGCGGCGAACGCGCTCGACGCGGGTGACCGAACACACCCCCTGGACGTGTTGGTGCAGGTCAGCCTGGACGAGTCGGAGGGTCGCGGGGGTTGTCGGCCCGACGAGGTGGCCGCGCTGGCCGATATGATCACGCTGACGGGTGATCTTCGATTGCGCGGTGTGATGGCAGTCGCCCCCCTGGGTGGCGACCCCGATGTGGCCTTTGACACACTTTCCAAGATCTCCGAGCGGTTACGAGGAGATCACCCCGAAGCTGTCGAGGTGTCGGCGGGGATGTCCGGCGACCTGGAGAGTGCCGTTGCCCACGGCTCGACCCGGGTGCGTGTCGGAACCGCGTTGCTCGGTGGGCGGCGGTTAACCTCGCCGTAGCCGCAGGACAGAGGGGGTCGAGGGTCGGCCTCCTCGTGCTTGGTGGTAGGAGTCGCAAGAGGAAGGGCATGCCGATGAGCGCTTTGCACAAGTTGAAGGCCTACTTCGGCATGGTTCCGGCCGACGAGGTCGACGACTACGACGACGAGGTCGGCTACCGCGACCGGTACGCCGACTCCGACCGCGACACCTACGACGGACCCGCCGAGCGGGCCCCGCGGCGCCGGGTCGGCACCCGCGGGGGGTACCAGGCGGAAGCCGACGCGGAGCCGGACTTCGTCGAGGACTACCGGGAACCACCGGCACCGCGCCCACGTCGGCAGTGGGCGGCGGACACCCCGGTGCGCAGCAGTGCACTGCCCACCGACCAGCCGCGCGAGAACGTCTCGCGGCTGCGGGCGGTCACCGACACCGGCACCCAGTTCAACTTGAGCAAGATCACAACGCTGCACCCGCGCAGCTACAGCGAGGCCCGCACGATCGGCGAGCAGTACCGGGACGGCACGCCGGTGATCATGAACCTGACCGAGATGGAGGAGGCCGACGCCAAGCGCCTGGTCGACTTCGCCGCTGGTCTGGCGTTCGCGCTGCGGGGCTCGATCGAGAAGGTCACCAACCGCGTGTTCTTGCTCTCACCGCCCAACGTGGACGTCGCGGCGGAGGACAAGAGGCGGCTCGCCGAGGGTGCCTTTTTCAACTACGGGTGAGTGGTGGCACAGTTGAAGCGTGAACCCGGTGCAGATCGTCCTGTTCTACGTTCTGTTCTTCTTCTGGCTCCTGCTCACGGCCCGTATCGTGATCGAACTCGTTCGAGTGTTCGCGCGCGATTGGCGGCCCGTCGGGGGGGTTGCAATCGCGTTGGAGAGCATCTACACAGTGACCGACCCACCCGTAAAGTTGGTGCGTCGGGTGATTCCGACGGTCCGGATCGGCGGCGTCGGACTGGACCTATCGATTATGGTGCTGCTGCTGGTCGTGTTCATACTGATGCGACTGGTGCAGCCCGGGTGACGGGGAACCCGGGCTACCCGCAGCCGAGGAGTGCGTGAGGTGATCTTGTGGGCCTGACCCCCGCCGACGTGCATAACGTCGCGTTCAGCAAACCTCCGATCGGTAAGCGGGGCTACAACGAGGACGAGGTGGACGCATTCCTCGACCTGGTTGAAGCCGAGCTTGCCCGGCTGGTGGAGGAGAACAACGATCTGCGCAGCCAGGTCGAGCAGCTGGAGTCCCAGCTGCAGACCGCGCAGGTCGACTTGGAGGACGCCCGCAGCCAGGCGGCGTCCGCTTCCTCGACCCCGGCCGCCCCGACGGAGGAACCGCGCCGGCTCACCCCGGTCCCGGCGCCGACCGCTGCCGAGCAGACCTCGCCCGGCGGCGACCACCACGTGCAGGCCGCCAAGGTGCTGGGCCTCGCGCAGGAGATGGCCGACCGGCTGACCGGTGAGGCCAAGGCCGAGGCCGACGGCATGCTCGCCGAGGCCCGGACGAAATCCGAGCAGCTGCTCTCGGAAGCGCGCTCGAAGTCCGACAGCATGGTCAACGAGTCCCGGACCCGGGCCGAGACGATGCTCAACGACGCCCGCACCCGGGCCGAGACGTTGGAGCGGCAGGCCCGCGAGAAGGCCGCCAACCTGGAGCGCGACGCGCAGCGCAAGCACGCCGAAGTGATGGGCAACATCACGTCGGAGAAGAACGCCCTCGAGAAGAAGATCGAAACCCTGCGCACGTTCGAGCGCGAGTACCGCACTCGACTGCAGACCTACCTGGAGTCGCAGCTGCGCGAACTGCAGGACCGGGGGTCGGCGGCGCCCGCCGAGAGCAGTGGCAGCCGCTCGTCCGGTCAGCAGGCCAGCTACAGCTTCGGAGCGCGGGCAGCCGAAGCTGGCTGACCACCCGTGCTGACTCGCGCTCGGTGGAACCGGTGACGCGGGCGATCGGGATCGAGGAATCGCTGTGAGCCAGCGGCGGCGGGTGGCGCGCCCGTCGCCGCTGGCGCGCGTCGGGACCCGTACCGCGAGGGGTGTGAGGTCACGTGCTGTTGGTCGTGCTGCTGCTGGTCCTGCTCGCGGCGGGTGTGCTGGTCGCCGCCGTCGTGGGCGGCGACGCCGAGCTGGCGTGGCTGTCGGTGCTGGCCAGCGTGGTCGCGGTCGGCCTGCTGGTGGCGGACCGGGTGCGGCGGCGCCGGGAGGCGGTTAAGCGCGACGCGGCCGAGCCGCCGTTCGCCGACATCGGCGAGGAACCGGCGGAGGAGCGCAGCAACGCGGCCGAGGCGGCGCGGCCGGACGCGCAGGTGCTGGTGATCGACGAGCGCCCGCGCTACCACGTCCGCACCTGCGAGTGGATCGGCTCGCGCAAGACGGTCAAGCTGAGCCTGCGGGAGGCGCGGGAGCTGGGCTTCACGCCCTGCGCCCTGTGCGCGCCGAACGCCACCATCGCCGCCGAGGTCCGGCCGTCCTGAGCCGGTCGGGCGGAGTCGGTGAAAACTGGTGGCGGTGGCCCGGTACGCTGGAACGACCAGGCGACGATCCGGCCATCACCGGGGAGCCTCCGGAAGAACGGGTGCCCGCAGCACCTCAGTAGAACCGGACGGGTCCAGCCCGTCACAGCTGGCAACGAGGGGTCGTCGGCGTCCGCCGGCGGCAAGCGGGGTGGTACCGCGGATCTCGTGCGGAGCACGCGCACGAGGTGTCGTCCCCGCGTGGGCACCGAGGTCTCGGTGACCGTGCGGCGGCAACGACACACACCGCGAGGAGCGCATCCGCGATGTCATATCCCAAGGTTCAGTTCGGCGACGCCGGTGAGCGCGGCGTGGCTGCCCAGCCCGCGTTCCCGGAGATCGAGCGCCAGGTGCTGGATTTCTGGGCGAGCGACGACACCTTCCGGGCCTCGGTGCAGGCCCGCGAGGCCGGGACCGACGGCGCCAACGAGTTCGTCTTCTACGACGGCCCGCCGTTCGCCAACGGCCTGCCGCACTACGGGCACCTGCTGACCGGCTACGTCAAGGACGTGGTGCCGCGCTACCAGACGATGCGCGGCCGCCGGGTGGAGCGCCGGTTCGGCTGGGACTGCCACGGCCTGCCCGCCGAGGTGGAGGCGGAGAAGCAGCTCGGCATCACCTCGAAGTCCGAGATCGAGGGCATGGGCGTGGCCGCGTTCAACGACGCGTGCCGCACCTCGGTGCTGCGCTACACCGCGGACTGGGAGGACTACGTCACCCGGCAGGCGCGGTGGGTGGACTTCGCCAACGACTACAAGACGCTCGACCTGGACTACATGGAAAGCGTCATGTGGGCGTTCAAGGCCCTGTGGGACAAGGGCCTGGTCTACGAGGGCTTTCGGGTGCTCTGGTACTGCTGGCGCTGCGAGACGCCGCTGTCCAACACCGAGACCCGCATGGACGACGTGTACCGCCAGCGCCAGGACCCGGCGGTGACGGTCGGGCTGCGGCTCACCGCCCCGGGCAAGGCCTTCGACGGCGCGCTGGCCCTGGTCTGGACGACCACCCCGTGGACCCTGCCGTCCAACCTCGCCGCAGCGGTGCACCCCGAGGTGGACTACGTGCTCGTCGCGCCGGGCAACAGCACCGAGCGCTACGTGCTCGCCGAGGCCCGGTTGGGCGCCTACGCGCGGGAGCTCGGCGAGGACGTCGCCGACCACGTTGTCGAGCGATTCAAGGGATCCGACCTGCTGGGCAGCCGGTACCAACCGCCGTTCGACTTCTTCGTGGGCCGCGAGAACGCCCACCAGGTGCTCGCCGCCGACTACGTCACCACCGACGACGGCACCGGGATCGTGCACATCGCACCGGCCTTCGGTGAGGAGGACAAGCTCGTCACCGACGCCGCCGACATCGAGCCAGTGGTGCCGGTCGACGCGCACGGCAAGTTCACCGCGGAGGTGCCGCCGTACGAGGGCCTGCAGGTCTTCGAGGCGAACAAGCAGATCGCCCGCGACCTCAAGGACGCGGGCCTGCTGCTGCGGCACGAGACCTACGACCACCCGTACCCGCACTGCTGGCGCTGCGACAACGCGCTGATCCAGCGGGCGGTGTCGTCCTGGTTCGTGGCGGTCAGCAAGTTCAAGGACCGGATGGTCGAGCTCAACCAGCAGATCAACTGGGTGCCGGGGCACATCCGGGACGGCCAGTTCGGCAAGTGGCTGGAGAACGCCCGCGACTGGAACATCTCCCGCAACCGGTACTGGGGTTCGCCGATCCCGGTGTGGGTCTCCGACGACCCGAACCACCCGCGCACCGACGTCTACGGCTCGCTGGACGAGCTGGAGCGCGACTTCGGGGTACGGCCGAAGGACCTGCACCGCCCGGAGATCGACGAGCTCACCCGGCCCAACCCGGACGACCCGACCGGCAGGTCCACCATGCGCCGAGTGCCGGAGGTGCTGGACTGCTGGTTCGAGTCCGGCTCGATGCCGTTCGCGCAGGTGCACTACCCGTTCGACAACGCCGGGTGGTTCGAGCACCACTACCCGGGTGACTTCATCGTCGAGTACAACGGCCAGACCCGCGGCTGGTTCTACACGCTGCACGTGCTGGCCACCGCGCTGTTCGACCGGCCCGCGTTCAAGAACGTGGTGGCGCACGGCATCGTGCTGGGCCACGACGGGCTGAAGATGTCGAAGTCCAAGCGCAACTACCCGGACGTCAACGAGGTCTTCGACCGCGACGGCTCGGACGCGATGCGCTGGTTCCTGATGGCCAGCCCGATCCTGCGCGGCGGCGACCTGGTGGTCACCGAGCAGGGCATCCGGGAGGCGGTGCGCCAGGCGGTGCTGCCGTTGTGGAACTCCTGGTACTTCCTGGCGCTGTACGCCAACGCCGAGGGCGTCACCGGTGAGTCCAGGGTGGACAGTCAGCACGTGCTGGACCGCTACGTGCTGGCCAAGACCCACGAGCTGGTCGGCGACGTGCAGGCCGCGCTGGACTCGCTCGACCTGGCCGGGGCGTGCGGCACCGTCCGGGACTTCCTGGAGGTGCTGACCAACTGGTACGTGCGGCGCTCCCGCGACCGCTTCTGGGCCGGTGACCGCGACGCCATCGACACCCTGCACACCGTGCTGGAGGTGACCTGCCGGGTGATGGCGCCGATGCTGCCGCTGACCGCGGAGGCGGTGTGGCGCGGGCTGACCGGGGGCCGCTCGGTGCACCTGGCCGACTGGCCGCTGGTCGACGAGCTGCCCGCGGACGCGGCGCTGGTGAGCGCGATGGACCAGGTCCGCCAGGTGTGCTCGACGGCCTCGAAGTTGCGCAAGGCCAACAACCTGCGGGTGCGGTTGCCGCTGGCCAAGCTGGTGGTGGCCACCGCGGAGGCGGAGGCGCTGCGGCCCTTCGCCGAGCTGATCCGCGACGAGGTCAACGTCAAGGAGCTGGAGCTGACCACCGACGTGGCCGCGCACGGCCACTTCGAGATCGCGGTGAACGCGCGGGCGGCCGGTCCGCGGCTGGGCCGCGACGTGCAGAAGGTGATCAAGGCGGTCAAGGCGGGCGAGTGGAGCCGCACGCCGGGCGGTGCGGTCGTCGCGGCCGGGATCGAGCTGCAGGAGGGCGAGTTCACCGAGCGGCTGGTGTCCACCGACTCCGGTGCGGCTTCGCCGCTGCCCGGCGACCTGGGGCTGGTCGTGCTGGACACCGAGGTGACCCCGGAGCTGGCCGCCGAGGGCGTGGCCCGCGACGTGGTCCGCGTCGTCCAGCAGGCGCGCAAGGACGCGGGCTTCGAGGTCTCCGACCGGATCACGGTGACCGTCTCGGCGCCCGAGGAGGTGCTGTCGGCGGTGACTGCGCACCGCGAGTTCATCGCGGCCGAAACCCTCGCCGACGCGGTCGAACCCGGTTCCGCGGTCGGCGGTTCCACCGGCACGGTCGGGGACGGCACCGAGGTCGAGGTTTCGGTCGCCCGGGTCTGATCCCCGACGTGGGCGGGCACCTCGCGCGTGAGGTGCCCGCCCACGTTGCTGTGACGCAGACCTCTCCCACGCTTCGGGAAGAGGTGTTGCTCGCGGTGCGGGCCCTTTCCTAATCTCCTGTTCCGAAGGTCATGAGTGCCAGCGCCAAGCCCCGGCTCGCTGGCCGGCAACCCTCCAACCGCGGTGGGGTGCCCCGGGTGAGGACCTGGCCGGTCGCGCAGGGCGACCCGGCAAGCGCGGACCCCTCAGGACGGGTCCGATGAGGCCCTGGGAGGGGCATCATGACGTCTGCCGTCGTCACCATTCCGACGCAGTCCACTGCTGACCACCGCGTGCCCGCCGTGGTCGGGAACGCGCTGCGGGTCCCGCTGGTCACCGGGGGCAGCGCCACTTACGCCAACCTCGACCACGGCGCCAGCGCGCCCTGCCTGGAGAGCGTCCGGACGGCTGTTGACCAGCTGCTGCCGTGGTACGCGAGCGTGCACCGCGGCGCGGGTTTCGCCTCGCAGGTGTGCACGCGGGTCTACGAGGGGGCGCGGGACGTCCTGCGCGAGTTCGTCGGGGCCCGCCGAACCGACTCGGTGATCTTCACCCGCAACACCACCGACGCGCTGAACCTGCTGGCCAGGGCCCTGCCACGCAGCACTTCCGTCGTCGTCTTCGACACCGAGCACCACGCCGCGCTGCTCCCCTGGGGCGGCCCGCGGGTGCGGCGGATCGAGGCCCCGGGAACCCCGGCCGAGGTGGTCGCCGCGCTGGACGCGGCGCTGGCGGAGTGCCCGGAGGGGCCGCGGCTGGCGGTGATCACCGGGGCTTCCAACGTCACCGGCGAGCTGTGGCCGGTCGCTGAGCTCGCCCGGGTCGCCCGCCGCCGCGGTGCGCGGACCGTGCTGGACGCCGCGCAGCTCGCCCCGCACCGCCCGGTGCGGATCGCCGAGCTCGACATCGACTACGTCGCCATCTCCGGGCACAAGCTCTACGCGCCGTTCGGTGCGGGCGCGCTGGTCGGGCGCGCCGACTGGCTCAACGCCGCGGACCCGTACCTGGCCGGAGGCGGTGCGACCCGGCAGGTGCACGAGCGCGCGGTGAGCTGGACCAGCGGAGCGGAGCGGCACGAGGCGGGATCGCCGAACACGGTCGGCGTGCACGCCCTGGCCAAGGCTTGCGCGGAGCTGTCGGCGAACTGGTCGGACGTCGTGGCGCACGAGGAGGCGCTGCTGGGCCGGTTGCGCGCCGGGTTGCGCGAGGTGCCGGGGTTGCGCGAGCTCCGGCTGTTCGGGCCCGACCACGAGCGGGTCGGCGTGGTGAGCTTCACCGTCGACGGCCAGGACCCCGGACTGCTCGCCGCCGCGCTCTCCGCCGAGTACGGCATCGGCGTCCGCGACGGGCTGTTCTGCGCGCACCTGGCCACTCGGCGGTTGCTGTCCCGCGCTGGGGCGGACGCGGACCGCGCGGTGCGCGTCAGCATCGGCCTGGGCACCACGGCCGAGCACGTCGACCGGCTGGTGGGCGCCCTCCGCGAGCTGGTCGCCAACGGCCCGACCTGGCGCTACGAACAGGTCGACGGCCGCTGGACCCCGGTCGACGACTTGCGCCCCCTCCCGGACTTCCTCCCCTGACCACTCCCACCCCGCGGCTCCTCCCGGGTTGGGTGGGCGTGGTCCCGGTGCGGCGTCGAGTCGCAGTTTCAATTGAAACTGCGATTCGGGCCCCTGGCGGACCGCAGTTTCAATTGAAACTGCGGGGCGGGGCAGTGGGACTGCCGGAACCCGGTCGGTGCGGTTCAGGGACAATGGGGGTGTGAGCAGCGACCAGTCCACACCCAGGCAGTCATCCCCGGAGTCGGCCGACCCCGGGGAAGCCGTCGAGCAGGCGCCCGAGACCCCGGCCGAGACCGCCGGGACGTCCAGCGGAGCGCCCGGTGAGCGACCGCGCACACCGCGCAAGCTGCTGGCGCTGCTGTTCGGGGTGGCGTTGGTCGGGCTCGGGCTCGACATCCTCACCAAGGTCCTCGTGGTCGCCGAGCTGGAGGGCGAGCCGCCGGTGGAGGTGCTCGGCGGACTGCTCTACCTCGACGTGCTGCGCAACCCGGGCGCGGCGTTCTCCCTGGCCACCGGCCTGACCTGGCTGCTGGCGCTGCTGGCCATCGCGGTGGTCGGCGTGATCATCTGGCTGGCCCCGAAGCTGCGCTCGCCGGGCTGGGCGATCGGCCTCGGCCTGGTGCTCGGCGGCGCGTGCGGCAACCTGGTGGACCGCATCTTCCGCGCGCCCGGCCCGCTGCAGGGCCACGTGGTCGACTTCCTGTCGCTGCTCGCCCCCGGTGGCGCGGTGTGGCCGGTGTTCAACATCGCCGACAGCTGCATCGTCGTCGGCGGCGTGCTGGTCGTGCTGCTGTCGTTGATGGGCCGTGACTACGACGGCACCGTGCACCGGAAGAAGAAGGCGGCGGGGAACGAGTCGTGAGCGATCTTCGAACTCTGCCGGTGCCCGAGGGGCTGGACGGCATGCGGGTCGACGCGGGCCTGTCGAAGCTGCTGGGGCTGTCCCGCAACGCGGTGGCCACCCTCGCCGAGTCCGGTGACGTGCTGCTCGACGGCAACCCCGCGGGCAAGTCCGACCGGCTGGTGGCCGGTTCGTGGCTGGAGGTGTCCCTGCCCGCCGCGCAGCAGCCGCTGCAGGTCGTCGCCGTGCCGGTGGAGGGGCTGGAGATCCTCCACCAGGACGACGACATCGTGGTGGTGGACAAGCCGATCGGCGTCGCGGTGCACCCGAGCCCCGGTTGGGAGGGCCCGACGGTGGTCGGCGGGCTGGCCGCCGCCGGGGTGCGCATCGCGACCACCGGCGCCGCCGAGCGGCAGGGCGTCGTGCACCGGCTCGACGCGGGCACCACCGGGGTGATGGTGGTCGCCAAGAGCGAGCACGCCTACTCGGTGCTCAAGCGGGCGTTCAAGGAGCGCACCGTGGACAAGCGCTACCACGCGGTGGTGCAGGGGCACCCCGACCCCAGCCGCGGCACCATCGACGCGCCGATCGACCGGCATCCCCGCCACGACTACAAGTTCGCGGTGGTCACCGGCGGCAAGCCGAGCATCACGCACTACGAGACGGTGGAGGCGTTCCGCGCCGCCTCGCTGGTGGACGTGAAGCTGGAAACCGGTCGCACGCACCAGATCCGAGTGCACTTCTCAGCGATCAAGCACCCGTGCGTCGGCGACCTGACCTACGGTGCGGACCCGGTCCTGGCGCGAAAGCTGGCCATCACCAGACAGTGGCTGCACGCCCGGAGCTTGTCCTTCGAACACCCCTCGGGCGGCTGGGTGACCTTCGAGAGCCAGTACCCGGACGACCTGCAGCACGCGCTCGACGAGCTCCGCGACCAGGACCGCTGAACCAGGTACCGTTGCTGCACGACCTACCCGTGGAGGGGGCTTGATGGCACAGTCGGGAACGTTCGGGGGCTCGGATGCGCCGACACCGCCCACCGGCATGCCGGTGATCGACCCCGGGGCTGACGCGGAGACCCCGCCCAGCGGGTTCACCAACCTCGGCGACGTGATCAGCGCGGAGGACGTGGGGTCGGCCGCGCCCTCGGTCCTCGGCGCCCCGGAGCCCACCCCCTCGTCGGGTGAGGCGGGGGACTGGCCGAAGCTGGAGTACCGCAGCCGGAACAAGCCGGAGCGCCCCAAGCGCTCCAGCCCGCTGGACTTCTTCCGGAAGAAGGAAGGCTGAGCCCCGTCGCCGGGCGCGACTTCCCGTGAGATCGCGCAGGGGAGTCGCGGCGGTCAGAGGGCTTTGAGCTCTTCGACGATCTCCCGGACCGAGGACTTGGCGTCGCCGAAGAGCATCGCCGTCTTCGGGTCGGTGTAGAGGGCGTTGTCCACTCCGGCGAAGCCCGCGCGCATCGAGCGCTTGAGCACGACCACCGTCCGGGCCTGGTCGACGTTGAGGATCGGCATGCCGTAGATCGGCGAGCTCGGGTCGCTGCGCGCCGCCGGGTTGGTGACGTCGTTGGCGCCGATCACCAGCGCCACGTCGGTGCGGGCGAACTCGTCGTTGATCTCGTCCATCTCCTTGAGCTGCTCGTAGGGCACGTCGGCCTCCGCGAGCAGCACGTTCATGTGCCCGGGCATCCGCCCGGCCACGGGGTGGACCGCGTAGGCCACGCCGACGCCGCGGTCCACCAGCAGCTTCGCCATGTCCTGCACCGCGTGCTGGGCCTGCGCGACCGCCATCCCGTAGCCGGGCACCACGATCACCTGCCCCGCGTAGGCCAGCTGGATGGCCACGTCCGCGGCGCTGACCGAGCGCACCGGGCCACCGCTGGTCACCGGGGCGGACGCGGCGGTGCCGCCGAAGCCGCCGGCGATGATCGACGGGATGGAGCGGTTCATCGCCTTGGCCATCTGGTCGGTCAGGATCGAACCGGAGGCGCCCACGAGCATCCCGGCGACGATCATCGCCGTGTTGCTCAGCGCGAGACCGGCCGCCGCGGCGGACAACCCGGTGAAGGCGTTGAGCAGCGACACCACCACCGGCATGTCCGCACCGCCGATCGGCAGCACCACCGCGATCCCACCCAGCCCGGCCAGCACCAGCACCGCCACCAGCAGCAGTTCGACGTCGCTGCCCAGCCCGACCGCCACGGCGCACGCCACCGCGCCGACCAGCAGCAGCACGTTCAGCGGCAGCTGCAGGCGGCCGACCGTGATCGGGCGGCCGGGGACGAGCTCCTGCAGCTTGCCGAAGGCCACCAGCGAACCCCAGAACGAGATCGAGCCGATGATCGCGGCGAACATCGTGGCCACCGGCACGTGCAGCGGCGCGCCCTGGAACCCGGGGTCCTCCCGGAACTCGACCCAGGCGGTGAGCGCCACCGCGCCGCCGCCGACGCCGTTGAACAGCGCCACCATCTGCGGCATCGCGGTCATCTTCACCTGCCGCGCGGCCGGGACGCCGATCACCGTGCCGACCACCAGGCCGAGCGCGATCAGCCCCCAGTTGCCGAGACCGGGGGTGAGCAGCGTGGCGATGACCGCGACCGCCATGCCCGCGGCGGCGATCGCGTTGCCGCGCACCGCGGTCCGCGGCCCGGTCAGGCCCATCAAGCCGTAGATGAACAGCGCGAACGCCAGGATGTAGAGGACCGACCGCAGCGTGATCACTTCTCGGCGTCCTTCCGCGCGGGTTCCGGCTTGCCCTTGAACATGCCCAGCATCCGGTCGGTGACCAGGAACCCGCCGACCACGTTGATGGTGCCGAAGATGATGGCCACCAAGGCCAGCAGCTGCGACCCGAGGTCGTCCACACCGGACCCGAGCACCAGCACCCCGCCCAGCAGCACGATGCCGTGGATCGCGTTGGTGCCGGACATCAGCGGGGTGTGCAGCGTGTTCGGCACCTTGGAGATCACCGCGAAGCCGACGAAACCGGCCAGCACCAGGATCGCGAGGTCAGCCAGGAACATCGCCCCTCCTCCCGGGACGGGGTGAGGGGGCGCCCGTGCCCCGGTCAGGTCACGGGTGCCCCCTCACCTGGGTCTGTGCGGGTGGCGCAGGCGGCGGCCAGGACCTCGTCGGAGAAGTCCGGGGCGGGGCGGCCGTCGACCAGCACCAGCTCCAGCAGGGCTTGGACGTTGCGGGCGTAGAGCTCGCTGGCGTGCTCCGGCATGGTGGCCGGGAGGTCCAGCGGGGCGGCGATGGTGACCTCGTCCGCCACCACCGTCCGGCCCGGCTGGCTGAGCTCGCAGTTTCCGCCCGCCGATCCGGCCAGGTCGACGATCACGCTGCCCGGCCGCATCCGGCGCACCGCGTCGGCGGGGACGAGCCGCGGCGCCGGGCGCCCGGGGACCAGGGCGGTGGTGATCACCACGTCGAAACCGCTGATCGCCGCGCTCAGCCGCTGGGTCTGCTCGGCGCGCTCGTCCTCGGTCAGCTCGCGCGCGTAGCCGCCCTCGCCGACCGCCGAGATGCCCAGGTCCAGCCACTTCGCCCCAACCGAGCGCACCTGGTCGGCGACCTCGGGGCGCACGTCGTAGCCGGTGGTGCGGGCCCCGAGCCGCTTGGCCGTGGCCAGCGCCTGCAGCCCGGCCACCCCGACACCGAGCACCAGCACCGAGGCGGGTTTCACGGTGCCCGCCGCGGTGGTCAGCATCGGGAAGAAGCGGGTGCACTCGGTGGCCGCGAGCAGCACCGCGCGGTACCCGGCCACGTTGGCCTGGGAGGACAGCGCGTCCATCGACTGGGCGCGGGAAATGCGCGGCACCGACTCCAGCGCGAACCCGGTCACCCCGGCCTCGCGCAGCCGCACCGCCACGTCCGGGTCGGTCAGCGGGGCGAGGAAACCGATCAGCGTCGACCCGCGGCGCAGCTTGGCGACCTCCGCCGCGCTCGGCGGGTTGACCTTCACCACCACGTCGGCCGACCACGGGTCGCCGAGGTGCGCCCCGGCCTTGGTGAAGGCGTCGTCGGGGATGAGCGCGGCCTGCCCGGCGCCGGGCTCGACGACCACCTGGAGGCCCTGCGCGCACAGCCGCTCGACCACGCCGGGGACCAGCGCGACCCGGCGCTCACCCGGCACCGACTCGCGCGGGACACCGACGCTGGTGGGCTGCCCCGCCGCCCCGCGACCTCCAGCGGTGGTGGCACCCGGAACCACGCTCGGGCTTCGAGGTGCCTCGTGGCTGGGTTGCATCACGGTCCCTTGAGGTGCGGTTGAGCAGCGCTCCGGTCGACACGAGGGGGTGTCATGACTCCAGATGTCCACAACGCGGCTCGAACCGCAAGGGCACACGCCCGCAGATCACCAGGACAGACGTACGGGCGGGGGGCGATCCCAGTAATAACAGCCAGTGGTCACAGGTCGGTGATGTCCCAGAGCAGGGTGCGCTGGGTGTCGCCGGGGCGGGGCGTCCAGCGCACCGCCGTCAGCTCGGTGGACTCCGGCAGCACGTAGACGGTGTGCCCGCCCGCCGTCTCGCCCGGCGGGACGCCGATGCGGTGTGGGGGCCGGGAGGACAGCGAGACCGGGGACTTCGCGATCGCCGAGCCGTCCTTGGCGATCAGCTCCAGGTACAGGTCGGGCAGCGAGGTGAAGGGCGTCTGGCCGCGGTTGGTCAGCTCGGTGTGCACCACCACGGCGCGCTCGCCGTCCTTGAGCTCGTAGCCCGCCGCGGTGAACAGGAAGTCGGCCGGGTCGACCACCTCGACCAGCAGGATCGTGATCCGCTCGCCCTCCAGGCCGTCCACGTCGAGCTTGCTGCCGACCTTGCCGGTGCGCGCCTGCGGCTGCGGGGCCTGCGGCGCGGGCTGGTCACCGCGCGCCCACGCGGCCGAGCCCGGCGGACCCCAGACGTTCATCGGGTCCTGCGGGGCGGCTTGCTGCTGCTGCGGGAACGAGGTCGGCGGCGGGCCGGTCGGGACGAACCGCTGCGGCCCGCTCGGACCGCCGTAGTTGGGCGCGGCATAACCGCCGGTCTGGCCCGGGTAGCCGCCGGGCGGCGGGTAGGAGCCGGAGTGCTGCGGGACCTGGTGCGCGCCGCTGGGGCCGGCCACCGGGTAGGGGCCGCTGGCCATGTTCTGCGCGGCCCAGTGCTGCGCCGCGGCGACGGCGTTGCGGATGGCCTGCGCATCGCACTCGACGCCGACGATCAGCGGGAGACCGGTGGTGGAGAGGGCAGCGAGGCGCGCGGCGACGTCGCGCACGTCCATGCCGAGCCGACCGGCGATCTCGGGGACCGCCGCTCGGCCCATCTCGGCGACGACGCTCAGCAGTCGCACGTCCACGGGATCAGGGCCAGCCACGTCGTGCCACGCTACCCGCTCCGCGGTTCCCGCGCGCAAACGGCACGGTGTTTCCGCCCGCGGGCGCGCGGGCGCGCAGCCGCGCACCTCGCGTCGCGGCGGGAACCGCGCGCAACGCCGGGGGAATCGGCGATCACGTCGGGTGCGCGAGTTAGGCTGGCAATCTCCCCGAAGCCGTCGCGAAGGAGGACTTTCCCGTGCCTGTTGACCCCTTCGTCCACCTGCATGTGCACACGGAGTATTCGATGCTTGACGGTGCGGCGAAGGTGGGGGCGTTGTTCGCCGAGGCGCAGCGGTTGGG
>NZ_JBEPDU010000008.1:0-155609 GCF_040300525.1 Saccharopolyspora sp. NPDC000359
GTGGTGGGGGGGGGGGGGGGGCCCCCCCCCCCCCCCCGCCACGGTGCTCACTTGGCCTGCTCGAGCTGCTGGTTGACGGTGTCCAGCAGTTCGGTCCAGGACTTCTCGAACTTCTCCACGCCTTCGCGCTCCAGCACGGCGAAGACGTCGTCGAGGTCGATGCCCGCCTTGGCGAGGTCGTCGAAGACCTGCTGGGAGGCGGCCGCGGTACCGCTGACGGTGTCACCGCGCACGTCGGCGTGGTCGGCGGTGGCCTTCAGCGTCGCCTCGGGCATGGTGTTGACCGTGTTCGGGGCGACCAGCTCGTCGACGTAGCGGGTGTCGGAGTAGGCCGGGTCCTTCACGCCGGTGGAGGCCCACAGCGGGCGCTGGGCCTTCGCACCAGCGGCCTCCAGGGCCTTCCACCGCTCGGTGGCGAAGACCTCCTGGTAGGCGGCGTAGGCCAGCCGGGCGTTGGCGATGGCGGCCTTGCCGCGCAGCGCCTCACCACCGGCGACCTTCTCCAGCCGCTTGTCGATCTCGGTGTCCACGCGGGACACGAAGAACGACGCGACCGAGGAGATCCCAGCCAGGTCGTGGCCGTTGGCCTTGGCCTGCTCCAGACCGGACAGGAAGGCCTCCATCACCTCGCGGTAGCGCTGCACCGAGAAGATCAGCGTGACGTTGACGCTGATGCCCTCGGCCAGCACGCGGGTGATCGCGGGCAGGCCCTCCACGGTGGCCGGGATCTTGACCATCAGGTTCGGCCGGTCCACGGCCTTCCACAGGTCCACGGCCTCGGCCACGGTGCGGTCGGTGTCGTGGGCCAGCCGCGGGTCGACCTCCAGCGAGACCCGGCCGTCCACGCCGCCGGTCTGCTCGAAGACGTTGCGGAAGACGTCCGCCGCGTCGCGCACGTCGGCGGTGGTCAGCTCGCGGACGGTGTCGTCCACGCCGGCACCGCGGGCGGCCAGCTCGCGCACCTTCTCGTTGTAGTCCGCGGCGTTGGACAGCGCGTTGGCGAAGATCGTCGGGTTGCTGGTCACCCCGACGACCGCCTGCTCGCTGATCAGCTCGGCCAGGTTGCCCGAGGAGATCCGCTGGCGGGACAGGTCGTCCAGCCAGATCGAGACCCCGGCCTCACTGAGCGCCTTGAGGTTGGCGTTCGTGGTCATGGAATTCCTCCGCTCACGCCTGGTTGTTCAGGCTGCGCCGGGCCGCCGACACAACGGCGTCGACGGTGATGCCGAACTCGTCGTACAGGGTCTTGTAGTCCGCCGAGGCGCCGAAGTGCTCGATGGACACCGACTCACCGGCGTCCTTGACGAACCGGTACCACGGCATCGCGATGCCGGCCTCGACCGAGACGCGGGCCTTGACCGAGCTGGGCAGCACCTGCTCCCGGTAGGCCTCGTCCTGGGCGTCGAACCACTCCACGCACGGCATCGAGACCACCCGGGTGGCAACGCCGTCGGCCTCCAGGACCTTCCTGGCCTCGACGGCCAGCTGCACCTCGGAGCCGGTGGCGATGAGCACCACCTGGGGCTCGCCGCTGCCCGCCTCGGCCAGCACGTAGCCGCCCTTGGCGACGCCCTCGGAGCTCACGCCCTCCAGCGTCGGCACGCCCTGGCGGGTCAGCGCCAGGCCGGCCGGGCCGCTCGGGTCCTCGAGGATCCGCTTCCACGCCGCCGCGGTCTCGTTGGCGTCGGCCGGGCGGACGAGCGAGAAGCCCGGGATCGCGCGCAGCGCGGCCACGTGCTCGATCGGCTGGTGGGTCGGGCCGTCCTCGCCGAGGCCGATGGAGTCGTGCGTCCACACGAAGATGGATGGGACCTTCATCAGCGCGGCCAGCCGGACCGCCGGGCGCATGTAGTCGCTGAACACCAGGAAGGTGCCGCCGTAGGGCCGGGTGCCGCCGTGCAGCGCGATGCCGTTGAGGATCGCGCCCATCGCGTGCTCGCGGATGCCGAAGTGCAGCGTGCGGCCGTAGGGGTTGGCCTTCCAGGAGCTGGTGGAGATCGACTCCGGGCCGAACGAGTCGACGCCCTTCATCGTGGTGTTGTTGCTCTCCGCCAGGTCGGCCGAACCGCCCCACAGCTCGGGCAGCACGTCGGCCAGCGCGTTGAGCACCTCACCGGAGGCCTTGCGGGTGGCGATGGACTTGCCGTCGGCCTCCCAGGTCGGCAGCTTCTCCTGCCAGCCAGCCGGCAGCTCGCGGGCGCTGAGCCGGTCCAGCAGCGCCTTGCGCTCCGGGTTGGCCGCCGCCCACTTGTCGAAGGCGACCTGCCACTCGGCGTGCGCGGCCTTGCCGCGGGCCGCGACCTCGCGGGCGTGCGCCAGCACCTCGTCGTCGACCTGGAAGGACTGCTCCGGGTCCAGGCCCAGCGCCTGCTTGACCCCGGCGACCTCGTCGGCACCGAGCGCGGCGCCGTGCGCCTTGCCGGTGTTCATCTTGGTCGGGGCCGGGTAGCCGATCACCGTGCGCAGCACGACCAGGGTCGGGCGGGAGGTCTCGGCCTTGGCGGTCTCGATGGCCTCCAGCAGGCCCTTGACATCCTCGCCGCCGTGCACGGTGAGGACCTGCCAGCCGTAGGACTCGTAGCGCTTCGCGGTGTCCTCGGACAGCGCGATGCGGGTGTCGTCCTCGATGGAGATCTCGTTCGCGTCGTAGATCACCGTGAGGTTGCCCAGCTGCTGGGTGCCGGCCAGCGACGACGCCTCGGAGGTGACGCCCTCCTCGATGTCGCCGTCGGAGGCGATCACGTAGATGTGGTGGTCGAACGGGCTCTCCCCGGCGGCGGACTCCGGGTCGAACAGGCCGCGCTCGCGGCGGGCGGCCATCGCCATGCCGACCGCGGTGGACAGCCCCTGGCCCAGCGGGCCGGTGGTGGTCTCGACCCCGGCGGTGTGCCCGTACTCCGGGTGACCCGGGGTCTTCGAACCCCACTTGCGCAGCTGCTTGAGGTCCTCCAGCTCCAGGCCGTAGCCGGACAGGAACAGCTGCACGTACAGCGTCAGGCTCGAGTGGCCGGCGGAGAGCACGAACCGGTCGCGACCGATCCACTCCGGGTCACTCGGGTCGTGCCGCATGACGCGCTGGAACAGCGCGTAGGCCGCCGGGGCCAGGCTCATCGCGGTGCCGGGGTGGCCGCTGCCGCAGTTCTCCACCGCATCGGCGGCCAGCACGCGGGCGGTGTCCACCGCGCGCTGGTCCAGCTCGCTCCAGTCTTCGGGCAGTCGCTTGGTGGTCAAGCGGGCAAGGTCGTCGGTGACGGACACGGACGCAGCTCCAAGTTTTTCCTTCGGCGGTTTCCCGGTGACGGGTGAATGCGGTCGCTGGACCGATTCGAACCGCGGTTATCCCTCGTCCGACGGGCAGCCTAGTCGTGTCCGATCGGGCACGCGCCGACCCGTCTGAATTGCTGCACCACCTCCTGCGGGGGCGGTGGTGCGGCGGCGCCCGACACTGCGCCTGGGGGCGGATTTCGCGCGGAAGAGCGACCGGGTACCCAGCTGATCGGGACCAGTTCCCAGAGTACCTGTAACGCTGCGTGACCAGGGTCACTTGAGATGTCGTGACCACCCGCGCGAGGCGCGGTTCAGTAGCGCGCCTACTATTCGGTCGTGAGCACCGCAGTCGACGTCTCCCGCACGCGGCACGCTCGTCGGCCCGGTGAGCTGCTGAAGGCCTACCTCGGGCTGATCAAGCCGCGGGTCATCGAGCTGTTGCTGGTGACCACCATCCCGGCGATGCTGCTGGCCGAGCGGGGCATCCCGTCGCCGTGGCTGGTGATCGCCACGCTGATCGGCGGCACCATGGCCGCGGGCAGCGCGAACGCGCTGAACTGCGTGGCGGACGCCGACATCGACCAGGTGATGAAGCGCACCAGGGCGCGCCCGCTGGTGCGGCACACGGTGTCCAACCGGCACGCGCTGGTCTTCGGCATCCTGCTGGGCGTCGGCTCCTTCGCCACGCTCTGGGCGACGGCCAACCTGCTGGCCGCGGTGCTGGCGGTCAGCACGATCCTCTTCTACGTCTTCGTCTACACGCTGCTGCTCAAGCGCCGCACGGCGCAGAACATCGTCTGGGGCGGCGCGGCGGGCTGCATGCCGGTGGTGATCGGCTGGGCCGGGGTGACCGGGCGGGTCGACTGGCCCGCGCTGGTGATGTTCGGCGTGATCTTCTTCTGGACGCCGCCGCACACGTGGACGCTGGCGATGAAGTACAAGGACGACTACGAGCGCGCCGGGGTGCCGATGCTGCCGGTCGTCGCCGAGCCGACCTACGTCTCGCGCCAGATCGTGGCCTACACCTGGCTGATGGTGATCTGGACGCTGCTGCTGGTCCCGGCCACCGGCTGGCTTTACGCGGCCTTCGCGGCGCTGGCGGGGGCGTGGTTCCTGCTGCTGGCGCACCGGCTGCACGCGGCGACCAAGCGCGGCGAGAAGACCAAGCCGATGAAGCTGTTCCACCTGTCCAACACGTACCTGATGATCGTGTTCGTGGCGCTGGCGGTGGACTCGGCGCTGGGCCTGCCGGTGCTCGGCTGGCCCTGGTAGACCTGCCCCGGTCGCACGGACCGGGGCAGGCGCGCGGTCACGGCAGCAGCAGGAGCTTGCCGGTGGTGCGGCGACCCTCCAGGTCCTCGTGGGCGCGGCGGGCCTCCGCCAGCGGGTAGGTGCCGCCGACGCGGATGTCGAGCACCCCGGTGGCGATCCAGTCGAACAGCTCACCGGCCCGCCACTCCAGCTCGTCGCGGGTCAGGATGTGGTGCGCCAGGCTGGGGCGGGTCAGGAACACCGAACCGGCCGAGTTCAGCCGCTGCGGGTCCACCGGGGGCACCGGGCCGCTGGCCGCGCCGAACAGCGCGAGCATGCCGCGCGGGCGCAGGCTGGCCAGGCTGGCGTCGAAGGTGGTCTTGCCGACTCCGTCGTAGACCACGTCCACGCCGCGGTTGTCGGTGAGGTCGGCGACCGTCGAGGCCACGTCCTCCTCGGTGTAGCGGATGACCTCGTCGGCCCCGGCCGCGCGGGCCAGCTCCTCCTTCTCCGCGGTGGACACGGTGCCGATGACGTTGCCGCCGCAGTGCTTGATCAGCTGCGTCAGCAGCAGGCCCATGCCACCAGCCGCGGCGTGCACCAGCGCGGTCTCGCCGGTCTGCACCGGGTGGGTGGAGGTGACCAGGTAGTGCGCGGTCAGGCCCTGCAGCATCGCCGCGGCCGCGGTGCGGGCGTCCACCCCCGCCGGGACCCGGACCGCCTTGTCGGCGGGCACCAGCGCCCGCTCAGCGTAGCTGCCCGGGGTCATCGCCCAGGCGACCCGGTCGCCCACCGCGAACCCGGTCACGTCCTCGCCCACCGCGACCACCTCGCCCGCGCCCTCGGAACCGGGGGTGAACGGCACCTGCACCGAGTAGGCGCCGCTGCGCTGGTAGGTGTCGATGAAGTTCACGCCGATCGCCGCGACCTCGACCAGCAGGTGGCCGGGCTGCGGTTCCGGAGCCTCGACCTCGGTGGGCTGCAGGACCTCGGGTCCGCCGTGCTCCGCTACCCGGATGGCTCGCATGCTGACTCCTTCGCTGTCGTCCTCATCTGCTGCAACTGGTCCGCTCCGCTGGATCTTCCCCTGATCTAAGATTCCGGACATGACGGCTACCGAAGAGACCACCGCACCCGCGCCCAAGGCGATCGCGACGGCCGAGGCCTTCGTCGCCGCGCACGGCAAGTCCGCCCGGGCGGTCGTGGAGAACCTCGGCCAGGTCGGCGCCCGCGTCGTCCTGATCGGGGCGGACGGCCGCTTCGGCGACGTCGTGGTGCCCGATGTCGCCACCGGCAACGCGCTGGTCGAGGCCGTCGAGGGGCTGTCCGCCCACGAGTGGGACGGGGAGACCGTCGCCGCGGTGAAGATCGGCGCCGAGCACCGCCGGAAGATGGCTGGTCCGCGCGCCCGCTGAGCCCCTCGCGCCGCGACACGCCGGTAGGAGGTTGGTCGCAGGCTTCGCTGTGGTTTACCTTTTCAGCGAGGACTGAACTCGATCACCTGGAGTCGTCGTGCCCGAATACGTGCAGCGCACCGATCGACCGGCCATGTCGGAGTGGATCGAGCAGATGGCGGCGCACTTCGAGGCCAGCGAGGGCATGCCGCTGATCGCCGGGCGGATCCTGGCGTTCCTGCTCGTCTGCGACCCGCCGGAGCGCACCGCCGCGGAGCTGTCCCTCGCGTTGGCCGCCAGCACCGGCTCGATCAGCACCAACGTGCGGCTGCTGATGCGGCTCGGCGTGGTCTCCAAGACGACCCGGCAGGGCCGCGAAGCGGCGCTGTACCGGGTGGAGGAGGACCGCTGGCCGGAGCTGGTGCGCCACCGGATGCAGCGGGTCACCGGCCTGGAGGAGCTGACCGCGGCCGGGCTGCGCATGTTCAGCGGCCAGGGCGAGCGCGCCCGGCGGCTGCGCACGGTGCACGAGTTCTACCAGTGGCTGGCTGGCGAGATGCCCGAGCTCTGGCGCCGCTGGGAGCGCGAGGGCAAGCCGAAGCTCCGCTTCTGACCCGGTCAGACCGCGGCGGGCTCGGCGGCCTTGACCTCGCTCGGCTCGGGCAGCGCGCCGCGGTGGCGGGACTCGCCCCACAGCAGGGCGGTGACGATGATCACCAGCGTCGCCGCGGCCATGTGCAGCACGACCATCGCCTCCGGGACGCCGAGGTAGTACTGGACCGACCCGATCGCGCCCTGGACCAGCACCATCGCGCAGGCCGAGCCGTAGGCCCGCAGCAGCGCCTTGGTGGGGCGGGCGCTGCGCAGCCACACGCCGAAGATCGCGAGCAGCAGCACGTAGGCCATCACCAGCGTGCCGTGCACCTGGACCAGGGTGTGCACCGGCAGGTTGAGCCGCGGCGTGTCCGGGTCGCCGGCGTGCGGGCCCGCCGCGGTCACCAGGGTGCCCGCGACCAGCACGGCGGCGGTCACCACGACCAGCGCGACCAGCAGCCTGCGCATCGGGGTCGGCACCACGCCGACCGGCTCGCGGTCGCCCTCCTTGGTGGCCTTGTAGAGGACCGTGGCCAGCCAGATCAGCACCGCCGAGGCCATGAAGTGCACGGAGACGCTCCACCAGGCCAGGTTCACGCGCACCGTCACGCCGCCGATGATCGCCTGCGCGAGCACGCCCACCGGCATGATCAGCGCCAACCGGACCAGCCGCTTGCGCCGCGGGCGGCAGCGCAGCGCGGCCACGAAGCAGGCCAGCGCGACGAAGCCGATCACCCCGGTCAGCAGCCGGTTGCCGAACTCGATCACCTGGTGCAGGGTGGCGACCTCGGGGTGCTCGACCGGCACCATGCTGCCGGGAAAGCACTCCGGCCAGGTCGGGCAGCCGAGCCCGGACCCGGTCACGCGAACGGTCACGCCGGTCACGGAGATCAGCGCCTGCATCACCAGCACCGCCAGGGCCAGCACGCGCACGACGCGCGGGGTCGGGCGGGAGATCCACGTTGGAAGCGGCACGAATCGATGGTAGCCGCGGCCTGGAACCCGCCCGTCCGCAGGCCTGGGTCAGCTGCGCCCGAACAGATCCCGTGGCACCGCACCGGCCTTCAGCAGCGCGCGGGTCAGCCCGCGGCCCGTGTCGATGAGCGCTTCCACCTTGGCGTCGCCCAGGGCGCGCCACGGGGCCATCGACATCATGTCGGTCTCGGCCTCGATCTCCTCGCGCAGCGCGAGGCCGGCCTGGCTGACTCCGCCGTCATCGCCGACGAGGCCGCGCTCGCGCAGCTCCTGCTCGGTCGCGGCCCACTGGTCCTCGCTCCACTCGCGCAGCTCCCGTGCCGCGGTCGGGGTGAAACCGTCGCCGGTCGAACTGTGCAGCACCAGCGCCTGCAAGCCGTCGAGCTCGGCGCGCTGCAGCGCCGCGATGTGCGCGTCACCGCGGAACTCGCGCAGCAGGGTGATGGCGTGCCAGAGCTGGAGGTGCGGTTCGGCCGGCCAGTCCAGGTCGGCGTGCGCGGCGTAGAGCGGCTTGCCCTCCGGGTGGCACGCCTGGCTGGCTTCGCGGGCCAGCTCGGCCGCTTCGGCGATCGCCGGGGAGTCGACCTCGCCGAGCATCCGGCGCAGCGCCGCGTCGGCGGCGCGGAGGCGGGCGTCGAGCACCGCGCTGGGGGAGGCGATCGACCAGGCTCGCGGGATGTGCTTGGCGATCGACTCGGGGTTGAAGTTGTAGAAGGTCGCCGCCACCACACCGGCCCCGACCGGTCCCATCGCCGCTGCTCGGCCCGCGTAGTAGGACATCCGGCCCCGCTCCAGGCCGAGCTCGGCGAAGCCGTCGTCGGCCTCCGGGGCGAAGTAGATCATCGAGTGGATGACTTCCAGGGCGTTCTTGGCCCGGCGGGCGATCTTCGTCATGGTCCACACCCTAGAGCCGAGCCGCGCCCGCCGTCACCGGTCAGGTCAGGCGCGTGGTGCGCACCGCCACCGCCCCGCACACCGCGCCCCAGGCGAGCAGCACGACGACCGGCTGCAGGCCCGGCAGCGCGCCGTTGACCAGCACGGCGTCCAGAGCTGCGGAAAGCGCGCCGGACGGCAGGAACCCGGCCACCGCACCCAACGGCCCGGGCAGGTCGGCCGCGGGCAGCGCCAGACCACCGGCCAGCAGCAGCACGAACCAGATCGCGTTGGCCAGCGCCAGCACGATCTCGGCCCGCAGCGCGCCGCCGACCAGCACCCCGGCCGCGCCGAAGGCCAGCGTGCCCAGGACCAGGATCGGGATGGCGGGCAGCAGCCCGAAGGTCACCGGTGACCACCCCAGCAGCACTGCGGCCACCCCCAGCACGACCGCCTGCAACGCCACCACCAGCAGCGTCGCCAGCACCCGCCCGGAGATGAGGGTCCAGCGCGGCAGTGCCGTCGCGGACAGGCGCTTGAGCACCCCGTAGCGGCGGTCGAAGCCCAGCGCGATGGCCTGCCCGGTGAACGCCGTGGACATCACCGCCAGCGCCATGATGCGCGGCATCACCGAATTCACCCGCGGCTCCGGCAGGTCGCCGATGTGCAGCGTGCTCAGGCCGATCAGCAGCGCCAGCGGGATGATCAGCGTGAGCAGCGCCTGCTCGCCGTGCCGGACGATCAGCAGCGCCTCGATCCGGGTCTGCGCCAGCAGCATCCGCAGCGGACGGCCCCGGCCCGGGGCGGGGCTGAAGGTCCCGGCCGGGAACTGGTTGCCGAGCTCGGGGGCGGCGTTGGCCTCGGTGTTCACGATCGCAGCTCCCGTCCGGTCAACTCCAGGAAGACGTCCTCCAGGCTGCGGCGGCTCACCCGCAGCTCCTGCGCCAGCACCCCGTGCTGCGCGCACCACGCGGTCACCGTGGACACCACCTGCGGGTCGACCACCCCGCGCACCACGTAGTCACCGGGCCGCAGCTCGCTGGCCTGGCAGTCCTCCGGCAGCGCGGCCAGCAGCAGGTTCAGGTCCAGCCCGGTCTGGGAGCGGAACCGCAGCTCCTGCTTGCCGTCCTCGGGCTCGGTCAGCTCCGCGGCGGTGCCGTCGGCGACCGCGCGACCGTGGTCCACGATCACCACCCGGTCGGCCAGCGCCTCGGCCTCGTCCATCAGGTGCGTGGTGAGCAGCACGCTCACCCCGTCGCGGCGCAGCGCGCCCACCAGGTCCCACACCAGCCGCCGCGCCTGCGGGTCCATGCCCGCGGTGGGCTCGTCGAGGAACACCAGCTCCGGGCGCCCGACCAGCGCGCACGCCAGCGACAGCCGCTGCTGTTGACCACCGGAGAGCCGCTTGTAGGGGGTGCGGCGGGCGTTGGCGAGCCCGAGCACCTCCAGCAGCCAGGCCGGGTCCAGCGGATCGGCCGCGCAGGCAGCCACCAGGTCCAGCATCTCGTCGGCCCGCACCCCGGGATAAGCGCCGCCGCCCTGCGGCATCACGCCGATCCGCGGCCGAAGCGCCTCGGACTGGGTCTGCGGGTCCAGGCCGAGCACGCGGACTTCACCGGAGTCGGGGCGCTGGAAACCCTCGCAGATCTCCACCGTCGTCGTCTTGCCCGCGCCGTTCGGCCCGAGCAGCGCCAGGACGCTGCCGCGCGGCAGGGACAGGTCGAGGCCAGCCACGGCGACGGTGTCGCCGAAGCGCTTCTTCAGCCCGCGCAGCTGGACGGCCGGACCATCGGCGTTGCTCACGAAATCCAAGCCTATTGCGTGACCGGCCGAACACCGCCGCGGGTCGGCAGCAGCCTAGGCACCTTGCCACGCACCAGCCACAGCGTGATCGCGAAGGCGATCACCGCGGCGACCACGGCCAGCGGGATCTGGTAGGCGCGCAGCGGGAAGCCCGCCCCGGTCGGCGGCACGAACAGCGAGACCGCGGCGCAGATCACCGCCGCGGTGACCCGGAACCGGTTGTTGTTGGTCGCCAGCGCCAGCGGCACCACCGACCACAGCAGGTACCAGGGCCACAGCACCGGGACGGCCAGCGCCAGCGTCAGGTAGGTGATGCCCAGCCCGGCCAGCGGCTCGACGCGGCCGCGGAAGGACAACCACAGCATCCGCAGGCACACCACCGCGACCAGCAGGTAGCCGATGATCTTGGTGATCACCAGCATCGCGTCGGTCTGGTTACCCAGCCCCAGCAGGGTGCTCAGGCCGCCACCGGTCATGCCGAACGCGGTCAGCGGCGCCATGAACGTCTTGACCCGGTTGGGCACGTCGAAGGTGTCGACCCAGCCCAGCCCCCAACCGCTGACGAGCGTGATCACCGTCATGGTGGCCAGGAACACCGCGGTCAGCAGCGCCGCCACCTGGCACAGGTCCCGGAACCGGCCGCCCCGGCGCAGCGCCAGGTAGATGCCGAAGAAGCCCAGCGCGATCCAGCCCGGCGGTTTGATCGCCCCGGCCACGCTCAGCAGCACGCCGGCGGCGATCATGCCCGGCACCGTCTGGTACCGCAGGCCCAGCTCGATCGCGGCCAGCATGATGCCGACCATCAGGGCCTCGTTGTGCATGCCGCTGACCACGTGGAACAGCACGATCGGGTTGGCCGCGCCGAGCCACAGCGCGGCGGACGGGTGCACGCCGCAGCGTCGCGCCAGCCGCGGGATCGCCCAGATCGCCAGCGCCAGGCCGCACAGCATCACCGCGCGCCACACCAGCACCCCGAACACCACGTCATCGCCGACGATCCGGGAGATCAGCTGCCCGAACATCAGGAACAGCGGGCCGTAGGGGGACGGGGTGTCGCGCCAGATGTTGGGCACGTTCGCGGTGAACGGGTGGTCCACGCCCAGCGCGGCGGCCGAGCCCAGCACGTACGGGTTGAAGCCGCGCGCGGCCACCTCGCTCTGCGCCAGGTAGCTGTACATGTCGGTGCTGAACAGCGGCGGTGCCAGCGCCAGCGGCAGCGCCCACATGGCCAGCGTGCGGGCCAGCTGGGTGACCGACAGCATCCGGCCGCGGCCCGGCCAGCACAACCGGCCCAGCCACAGCCAGGCGATCACGATCATCAGGATGCCCAGCCAGCAGCAGGCCATCGCCACCGTCGGCACCCGGACCGGCAGCCCGATCAGCCGCGCGCCGGACAGCGGGTTGTCCACCGGGGCCGCCCCGGCGCCGATCGAGCCGACCGCGAGCACCAGCGAGCCGGTGGTGCCGAACCGGCGGACCACGTCCAGCTGTCGCCGCTCCGCGCGGTCGAGGGGCTCCGCCGCCTCTTCGGTCACTGGTCGCTTGCTCGTCGCTTCGCCTGCCGCCACGACGACGAAGCGTAATCGCGTGAGTCAGCTCACGGGTCGGCCCCGCGTCCTGGTGTCCTGTGCCGAAATAGGTAACATTCGTGTTGTGAAAAACGTCGGGACGTCAACCGCTGCGGCGGCCGAGCCGGGCCAGGCCGCCCAGCCCGGCACGCACGGCGATGGGCGCACCCGGCACACGGTTGCGCGGTTGCTGCTGGAACAGGGACCAATCACCGCAGCGGCGGTGGCCGAGGAACTCGGGCTGAGCCCCACCGCGGTGCGCCGGCACCTCGACGTGCTGGTCGCCGAAGGCGAGGCCTACACCCGGGAGTCCTCCCCGCGGAGCCGTCGTGGTCGTGGCCGACCCGCCAAGCTCTTCCTGCTCACCGAGGTGGGACGGGCCCGGTTCGGACACGCCTACGACGACCTGGCGGTGGCGGCGCTGCGGTTCATCGCCGAGCACGATGGCGAGCAGGCGGTGCGCGAGTTCGCCGAGCGACGGATGGCCGCCCTGGTGGCCAACCACCGCGAGGCGCTGGCCGCCGCGGACAGCCCGTCCAAGCGCGCGGAGGCTCTTGCCGACGCGCTCACCAGGGAGGGCTACGCTGCCTCGACGCGCAGCGTCGGAAGTGGCGAGCAGCTCTGTCAGCACCACTGCCCGGTGGCGCACGTCGCTGCGGACTTCCCGCAGCTGTGCGAGGCCGAGACGGCGGCTTTCGCCGAAGTCCTCGGCATCCACGTGCAGCGGTTGGCCACCATCGCGAACGGCGATTCGGTCTGCACCACGCACGTGCCGACCACGCGGTTCGCGGATCCCGACCCGAACACCGCCCCGATTCCTGATGGAGGGGAGCCCGTATGACTGCCGCTGCGGAGCAGCGCACACCCACCACGGCTGACCAGCAGTTGAGCCAGGACGAGATCCTGGCCAGCGTCGGTAGCTACGAGTACGGCTGGGCCGACCCGGACGTCGCGGGTGCCAGCGCCCGCCGTGGCCTGGACGAGGGCGTCGTCCGCGACATCTCGGCCAAGAAGGACGAGCCGGAGTGGATGCTCGAGGCCCGGCTGAAGGCGCTGCGGTTGTTCGACCGCAAGCCGATGCCCAACTGGGGTGCCGACCTGTCCGGCATCGACTTCGACAACATCAAGTACTTCGTCCGCTCCACCGAGCAGCAGGCCCAGACCTGGGAGGACCTGCCGGAGGACATCAAGAACACCTACGACAAGCTGGGCATCCCGGAAGCGGAGAAGCAGCGGCTCGTCGCGGGTGTGGCCGCCCAGTACGAGTCCGAGGTCGTCTACCACAAGATCCGCGAGGACCTCGAGGCCCAGGGCGTCATCTTCCTGGACACCGACACCGGCCTCAAGGAACACCCGGAGCTGTTCAAGGAGTACTTCGGCTCGGTCATCCCGGCCGGTGACAACAAGTTCTCCGCGTTGAACACCGCGGTGTGGTCGGGCGGCTCCTTCATCTACGTGCCGCCGGGCGTGCACGTGGACATCCCGCTGCAGGCCTACTTCCGGATCAACACCGAGAACATGGGCCAGTTCGAGCGGACCCTGATCGTCGTCGACGAGGGCGCCTACGTGCACTACGTCGAGGGCTGCACCGCGCCGATCTACTCCAGTGACTCGCTGCACTCGGCCGTCGTGGAGATCGTCGTGAAGAAGGGCGGCCGCTGCCGCTACACGACGATCCAGAACTGGTCGACCAACGTGTACAACCTGGTCACCAAGCGCGCCAAGGCCGAAGAGGGCGCAACCATGGAGTGGGTCGACGGCAACCTCGGCTCCAAGGTGACCATGAAGTACCCGTCGGTGTTCCTGATGGGCGAGCACGCCAAGGGCGAGGTGCTCTCGGTGGCGTTCGCCGGTGAGGGCCAGCACCAGGACGCGGGCGCGAAGATGGAGCACCTGGCGCCGCACACCTCCTCGACGATCGTCTCCAAGTCGATCGCCCGCGGTGGTGGTCGCACCTCCTACCGGGGTCTGGTGAAGGTCGCCAAGCGCGCCCACCACTCCTCGTCGAACGTCAAGTGTGACGCGCTGCTGGTCGACACCATCAGCCGCTCCGACACCTACCCGTACGTGGACGTCCGAGTCGACGACGTGTCGATGGGCCACGAGGCGACGGTGTCCAAGGTCAGCGACGACCAGCTGTTCTACCTGATGCAGCGCGGTCTGACCGAGGACGAGGCGATGGCGATGATCGTGCGCGGCTTCGTCGAGCCGATCGCCCGCGAGCTGCCGATGGAATACGCACTGGAACTGAACCGACTGATCGAGCTGCAGATGGAAGGGGCCGTCGGCTGAGATGACGAGCACCACCAAGACCGACGCCCAGCACGGCCTCGGCGAGCACTCGCACGGCGGGGGCGTCGTCGTCCCCCAGTCGTCGCGGGGCTCGCGCTTCACCTCCTACGACGTCGAGGCCTTCGAGGTCCCCGGCGGCCGCGAGGAGGACTGGCGGTTCACCCCGTTGAAGCGGCTCAAGGGCCTGCACGACGGCACCGCGACCGCCACCGGCAACATCACCGTCGAGGTCACCGGTGACGGGGCGACCGTGGAGACCGTGGGCCGCGACGACGCGCGGATCGGCAACGGCGGCGTCCCGGCCGACCGGGTCGCCGCGCAGGCGTGGAGCTCGTTCACCGAGGCCACCGTCATCACCGTCCCCAAGGACACCAAGCCGGAGGGCCCGATCACCGTCACGGTGCACGGGCCCGGCGAGGGCCAGGTGGCCTTCGGGCACCTGCAGGTGCGCGCCGAGCAGTTCGCCGAAGCCGTGGTCGTCGTCGACTACCGCGGCTCCGGCACGCTGGGCGAGAACATCGAGTTCGTCGTCGGCGACGGTGCGCAGCTGCGCGTCGTGTCGGTGCACGACTGGGCCGATGACGCCACCCAGGTCAGCTCGGAGCACGCCGCGCTGGGTCGCGACTCGGTGTTCCGGCACCTGGCCGTGACCCTCGGCGGTGACCTGGTCCGGGTCAACACCACCGTCAACTACGGCGACAAGGGCGGGGACGCCGAGCTGCTCGGCCTGTACTTCGCCGACTCCGGCCAGCACCTGGAGCACCGGATGCTGGTCGACCACGCGGTGCCCAACTGCCGCAGCAACGTGCTCTACAAGGGCGCGCTGCAGGGCGACTCGGCCCACTCGGTGTGGATCGGCGACGTGCTGATCCGGGCCGCGGCCGAGGGCACCGACACCTACGAGCTCAACCGCAACCTGGTGCTGACCGAGGGTGCGCGGGCCGACTCGGTGCCGAACCTGGAGATCGAGACCGGCGAGATCGAGGGTGCTGGGCACGCCAGCGCCACCGGCCGCTTCGACGACGAGCAGCTGTTCTACCTGCAGGCCCGGGGCATCCCGCAGGACCAGGCCCGCCGCCTGGTGGTGCGCGGGTTCTTCGGCGAGCTGCTGCAGAAGATCACCGTGCCCGAGGTCCGGGAGCGGCTGGAAGCCGCCATCGAGGCCGAACTCGCCGTCGTCGGCGCCTGACCCGCAAGCCCGAAACAGGAGAACGAAGAAGAATGGCCACCCTGGAGATCAAGGACCTGCACGGCTCGGTCCTCACCGAGGAAGGCGCGAAGCCGATCCTCAACGGCGTCAACCTGACCATCCGCTCGGGCGAGATCCACGCGATCATGGGCCCGAACGGCTCGGGCAAGTCGACGCTGGCCTACGCCATCGCCGGTCACCCGAAGTACCAGATCGACTCCGGCACGGTGCTGCTGGACGGCGAGGACGTGCTGGAGATGAGCGTCGACGAGCGGGCCCGCGCGGGCCTGTTCCTCGCCATGCAGTACCCGGTCGAGGTGCCGGGCGTGTCGATGTCGAACTTCCTGCGCACCGCCGCGACCTCGGTCCGCGGCGAGGCGCCGCAGATCCGCAAGTGGGTCAAGGAAGTCAAGCAGGCCATGTCGGACCTGGACATCGACCCGTCGTTCGCCGAACGCAGCGTCAACGAGGGCTTCTCCGGCGGTGAGAAGAAGCGGCACGAGATCCTGCAGCTGGACCTGCTGGACCCGAAGTTCGCGATCCTGGACGAGACCGACTCCGGCCTGGACGTCGACGCCCTGCGGGTGGTTTCCGAGGGCGTCAACCGCTACCACGGTAAGGGCGGCAAGGGCGTCCTGCTGATCACGCACTACACCCGGATCCTGAAGCACATCACCCCGGACTACGTGCACGTCTTCGCCGACGGCAAGGTCGTGGAGTCCGGTGGTGCCGAGCTGGCCGACGAGCTGGAGGCCAGCGGTTACGTGCGCTTCACCGGCAAGAAGGAGGCGGCAGCCCAGTCATGACCGTTCAGCCTCCTCGCACCGAGGGTGCGAGCACGCCGTTGGACGTGGCGGCGATCCGCGCGGACTTCCCGATCCTGGGACGTACCATCCGCGACGGGCGACGCCTGGTTTACCTCGACTCCGGGGCGACCTCGCAACGGCCGCGCCAGGTGCTCGACGCGGAGCGCTCCTTCCTGGAGCACTCCAATGCGGCGGTGCACCGCGGTGCGCACCAGCTCGCCGAGGAGGCCACGGACGCGTACGAGAGCGCCCGAGAACGGATCGCCCACTTCGTGGGTGTGGACGTCGACGAGGTGGTGTTCGCCAAGAACGCCACCGAGGGCGTCAACCTGGTCGCTTACGCGATGAGCAACGCCGCGACGGCCGGGGCGGAGGCCGAACGCTTCCGCCTCGGCCCGGGCGACGAGGTCGTGGTGACCGAGATGGAGCACCACGCCAATTTGGTGCCGTGGCAGCAGGTGTGCGAGCGGACCGGTGCCACGCTGCGCTGGTTCGGGGTGACCGACGAGGGGCGCCTGGACCTGTCCGACGTGGACGGGGTGATCACCGAGCGGACCAAGGTGGTGGCCTTCACCCACCAGTCCAACGTGCTGGGCACGGTGAACCCGACGGAGCGGATCGTCGAGCGGGCCCACCAGGTCGGCGCGCTGGTGGTGCTGGACGCCTGCCAGTCGGTGCCGCACAAGCCGGTGGACTTCAAGGCCCTCGGCGTGGACTTCGCGGTGTTCTCCGGGCACAAGATGCTCGGCCCGTCCGGCATCGGGGTGCTCTACGGCCGCCGCGAGCTGCTGGCGGCGATGCCGCCGTTCATCACCGGCGGTTCGATGATCGAGCTGGTGCACATGGAGCGCTCCACGTTCGCGGCGCCACCGCAGCGGTTCGAGGCGGGTGTGCCGATGACCTCCCAGGCGATCGGCCTGGGCGCGGCGGTGGACTACCTGACCGCGATCGGCATGGACCGCGTCGAGGAGCACGAGCGGCAGCTCACCGAGCTGGTGCTGCGCGAGCTGTCGGCTGTCGACGGCGTGCGCATCATCGGACCCACCAGCACCGAGGACCGCGGCGGCACGGTGTCGTTCACGATCGACGGCGTGCACCCGCACGATGCTGGCCAGGTGCTGGACGACCGCGGGGTGGAGGTCCGGGTCGGGCACCACTGCGCTTGGCCGCTGCACCGCAGGATGGGAATTCCGGCGACCGTCCGGGCGTCCTTCTACTTGTACAACGAACTGGACGAGGTCAAGGCGTTGGTGGATGCGGTGCGCGAGGCGCAGCGCTTCTTCGGGGTGGCTTGACCGGACCTGCCGGGGAACTCTTCATGCAGCTGGAGCAGATGTACCAGGAGATCATCCTGGACCACTACCGCAACCCGCACCGCCACGGGCTGCGGGAACCCTTCGACGCCGAGTCGTTCCAGGTGAACCCCACCTGCGGCGACGAGGTGACCCTCCGGGTGCGGTTGACCGGTGCCGGTGAGGACGCGATCGTGGACGACGTGTCCTACGCGGGGCAGGGCTGTTCGATCAGCCAGGCCTCCGTGTCGGTGCTGACCGACCTGGTGGTCGGCAAGCCGCTGAAGGAGGCGATGACCACCGAGGCGGCGTTCAGCGAGCTGATGCACGGGCGCGGCAAGGTGGAGCCGGACGAGGACGTGCTGGAGGACGGCATCGCCTTCGCGGGCGTGGCGAAGTACCCGATGCGCGTGAAGTGCGCGCTGCTGGGTTGGATGGCTTTCAAGGACGCGGTGTCCCGCGTAGTTGTCGAGGAGGCTTCATGAGCGAGCAAGCCCCGGTGCAGCAGGAAACCGACGTGGAGCGGACCGCTGAGGCGCTGCCCGAGCAGGCCGCGCCGTCCGCCGAGGTTGCCGCGCTGGAGGACGTCGAGGAGGCGATGCGCGACGTCGTCGACCCCGAGCTGGGCATCAACGTCGTCGACCTCGGCTTGGTCTACGACATCCGGGTTGAGCAGGACAACACCGCCACCGTCGACATGACGTTGACGTCGGCGGCGTGCCCGCTGACCGATGTCATCGAGGACCAGGCGCGGGCTGCGCTGACCGGTGGGCCCGGTGGTGGCCTGGTGAAGGACTTCCGCATCAACTGGGTGTGGATGCCGCCGTGGGGGCCGGAGAAGATCACCGAGGAAGGCCGTGAGCAGCTGCGTGCTCTCGGGTTCACCGTGTGACCTCCTGACGGTCTTGCGGTTTCTCGGATCAGGGGTGCTGGGCTTCGTTGCCCAGCACCCCTGATCCTTCTGCTCGGCTTGGATTTCGTTTTCCGCTGTGCAGTTGTCAAGGTGCTCTTGGTGCTTCGCCGTGGTTGGGGCTTGTAGCGGTTCCGCCGCCGGTGGGCCATCAGTCCCGTTCTGGCTTCATGTCACGGGGATGGCCCGGTGTGGGATCGGAGCACTTTTCGGCTTTCGGGTCGCGTTCGTGCGTGGTTGCGGCTGATCTCGGGTTGGTTGTGGGTGGGTCGGCGCATCGGTCACTCCTGCTGTTAGGTGTTGTGGTGGTCTGTTGTTGCGGTGACGCGCTCGGGGTTGAGCCGGGTTGTTGGCCTGGGTGTTGGTCGCCTGGCGGCGTGTTGTGGGTGTGAGATTTTTTTGGGCGTGCGGGGGTGGCGCCCGGCTGGTGGGAGTGGGCGTCATCGGGTGCCCTCCGAGGTTCTTGGAGTGGGGATGAGTTTCCGGAGGGTGTCCCGGTAGGCGGCGGGTAGGGCTTTGCCGCCGGGCTTCGGCCTCCTTGTCATGTCCACACTGGATGGTGGGGTGAACATCGGTCGGCCGCCTCGCATGGTGATCGACCAGTGCCGGTCGTGGATCCTGCGGTGGTGGTGCGGGCAGAGCATCACCATGTTGTTGATCTCGGTGGGGCCGCCGTCGATCCAGTGCTTGATGTGGTGAGCTTGCGGAGTACCCGGCGGGCGGTCGCAGTCCGGGAACGCGCAGGCCCCGTCGCGCTGCAGCAGGGCGGCGCGGATGTGGGTTGGTGCGGTTCGCTGAGTGGTTCCCACGTCGAGGGGGAGGCTGTCGCCACCGAGGACCATGGGCAGGACCTCGCAGTCGCAGGCGATGCGGCGGACGTTCTCGGCGGTGATGGACTGCTCGGTCGCCGTCAGGGTGCCGGGCGTGGTGCTTGCTCGTTGCTTGAGGTCGTCGAAGTCGATGGTGACGGTCAGGTGGGGGCGCTGGCCGCCGGTGCGCGGCATCTGGTCGGAGTCGAGGACCAGGTCGACCATCGCCGCGAAGCCGTCGGCGTTGCGCTGCCCGACTGTGCGCGCGTCCTTCTCGCCGTCGCTCTCGGGGTGCGGCGCGGCCAGGGGGCGAAGGGCTGCCACGAACTTCGCCCCGGTTTCGCGGTCCAGGCGTGCCTTGATGACCAGCATGCCGTCGCGGGCAGTCGCGTAGTGCAGTTCCCGCGCCTCGTGCTGGGCGTGCTCGTCGCGCAACGCCCCCTCCCGGTCGAGGGTGTACTTGATCCGTTCGGCCAGCTTCGCCAAGTCACGCGGGCACATTCGGCGTGCGTTCTCGGCGAGGAGCGCCTCGACCTCGGTTGCGCGGTGTCGCGCCGACTCGGGCAGGGTGCGGACGCAACGCGCGATGATCGTCGCGTGCTCGATCCCCACGCGTCCCTCGGACAAGGTCTGGGCGGCGAAGGGGAGGGCTGTCGACGGCTCGCCCCGCTCATCCGGGCTGGGCGTCACGTCGGAAGCGACCTGCACGCGCGCCTTGGCTTCGCGGGAGTCAATGCGCAGCAGGTCCTGCAGCCAGGTCTGGGTGGACCGCGCGCTCTGCGCGGCGAACACCCGGCGGCGGTCAGCTTCGGCGATGAGCTTCAGCTGCGCCATCCTCGCCTGCCGGATGGCTCGTTCGATCTCCGCGATCCGGTACGTCAGCTCGGCATCGGTGTAGGAGGCCGGGGACGGTTCGGCCCACGACGAGCCGACCGCAGCACCAGGCACGGGCACGTCCGTGGGCGCGGTCGTGGTCGCGACTGTGCCGGCGCTCTGGCCGGGAGTCGCAACGGGGTTCGCATTCAGCGGGCTCATGACTCGAGTATCCCAAGCATCGAACAGGATTTCGAGCACGTTGCTGTCGCTGAATCTGGTGATCATCGAGATGTGCTCCGCAGCAACACGAATCACGAGGTGGAAGCCCAAAAACGCTGTTCCGCAACGAAAGCTGTCCGACGAGCGATGAACCCGGAGGCGACGGTGAGGCGGGGAAGAACAACAGTCAGCGCAACCCAAGCCAGCCTCAGCCGCACCGAAGAGCCCCGCGTCCGCATCAAGCCGAAACCATCCCACGCCAGGCCATCCCCGTGGCATGGGGTCAAAACGGAGCGCATCCCGTAGGGCTCCCCAAGTCGCGGGGATGGCCCCGCCAACGGCGGAACCGCTACGAGCCCCAGCCTCGGGAACAACGGCCTTGCAGTCCAAGACAGCCAACTGCTAGCCTCCAACCGCGCCCCGGATGGGCCTAGCGCATGGAGGTAAGGGCTTCTCAAGCCACCATCGAGTTGCGACACGATCGAACGTGCCTCGCACCTGGTTTCGTCTGATTGAATCTGCCGCCTGATGGCGCCTGCGATCAAACGTGCCTGCCTCCGCGCACCCGGCCAGCGTGGCCTTTCCGCGTGTCCGCACCTCGGTGTTGAACCCCTCCGATCGAAGCGAAGATCTGGAAGGACTGCATGACCGAGCACAAGACGGACGCATCACAGGATTTCGACGTGCACGCCTTCAACAGGGAGGTGGTAGCGGAGTTCCGCGAGCACGGAGGAAAGCTCTCCGGCTGGATGGCGGGCTGGTCGGTGTGCGTGCTGACGACGACGGGTGCCCGCACGGGCGAACGCCGGGAAACCCCGCTGGGCTACTTCGAGATCGACGGCCAACCACTGGTGGTCGCCTCGGTGATGGGCGGCCCGAAGAACCCGTCCTGGTACTACAACATCCAGAAGAACCCCCACGTCACGGTGGAAACCGGCACGGAGTCGTACGAAGCCACGGCAGTCGTCGAAACCGGCGAACGACGGGACGAGCTGTTCGCCGCGGTAGCGGCGCAGAACGAGGGAATGCGCGACTATCAGGAGAAGACGACGAGGGTGATCCCCGTGGTGACCCTCCACCGCATCACCGAGGAGTCCACTCAGGACGAGGACCGGGTCCGCGGCCTGGGTGACTTCCTGGTGGAGGCCCACAACTGGCTGCGCGAGGAGCTAGCCGACCTCCACCGCCAACTGGACGAGATCATCGCCGACACCGGCAGTTCCGCTGAACTCCAACGCGCGAAGCCGAACCTGGCCCAGCAGCTGCGCGAGCACTGCGCGGAGTTCTGCGCCGCGATCAAGCAACACCACACCGGCGAGGACCGGGGCGCCTTCCCGATGCTTGCCCAGCAGCACCCAGAACTAGCCCCAACGCTCGAGGAGCTCGGCAGGGAACACGAGGTCGTGGCCCACCTACAGGAGGAGATCCGCCGCCTCGTGGACGCATACGAACCGGGTGCAACGGACCCCGAGCTCCTGAAGAACCGCCTCGAAACCCTGACCCGAGAGCTAGAAGTCCACTTCACCCACGAAGAGGAAACGATCGTAGAAGCCCTCAACGCCCTGGGCCCAGCCCCGAACATCCCGTGACCGAGGACGGAGGCGGTGCCGAGGTCAGCACCGCCTCCGCTGCCGTCACCCCGCTGCGCAGGGGGAGGGTGGGGTTGCTCCTGGGGTTGTTGCCCAGTCGGTGGGGGTGGTGGAGAGGGTGTGGTGGATGGTGCCGCTCGTTCGGAGGTCCTCCAGGGAAAGCCACACCTGGTTCTTCGGGGTGTGGGCGACTCGGACTTCGTCCACGTACTGGAGTTCCGCGCCGTTGGCGGCCGGGGCCTTGATGGTCAGCGGGGTTGCTCCGGGGAGGTGCACCACTGCTTCGGGGAACCGCGGGGCGTTCAGGATGAACTGGCCGGTTCCCGGCACCGCGGGGTACAGGCCCAGGGCGCTGAAGACGTACCAGGCCGACATCGTGCCCAGGTCGTCGTTGCCGGTCACGCCGTCGGGGGCGTTGGTGAACAGGGTTTGCTGGGCGCGGACCACCGCTGATGTCTTCGCCGGTTGGCCGATCAGCGAGTACATCCACGGGGCGTGCAGGTCTGGTTCGTTGTTCGGGTTGTAGCGGAACTGGCCGTAGTAGTCGTACGGGTCGATCACCCAGTCCTCGCGGGCCGTGCGGGCTGGGTCCTGGATGAGCTCGTCGTGGGCGAAGAACGTGTCCAGGCGCTCCTCGGCCTGCTCCGCTCCGCCGACCGCGTCCAGCAGGCCGGGGACGTCCTGCTGGGTCAGCCACTGGTACTGCCAGGCTGTTCCCTCGTGGAAGCCCTTGTCCGAGATCGGTTCGTAGGGGTCGAACCAGGTTCCGTCGGCGTTCCTGGGGCGGGGGAAACCGGTGAAGCCGCGTTCCGCGTCGTGCACCGCCGGGTCCCAGACGGTGCGCCAGTTCCGGCCGCGCTCGGCCAGACGCGCCGCGTCCTCGGTGCGGCCCAGGGCTCGGGCCAGCATGGACAGCGAGCAGTCGGCCAGCGCGTACTCCATGGTGGCCGAGCCGCCGTGCGCCGGGTCGACGTCCTGGCCCTTCTTCGGGAAGTCCGGGTCGTACTGCACGAATCCTTGCGAGAGGTAGGAGTGGTTGCCCGCGCGGCCCCCGAACTGCGAGTCAGCCGGTGGGACCTCGGTGGCGTTGCGCCGCAGCGCCTCGTAGGCCTGCTGCTCGCGGCCCTCCAGCGCGCCGAAGCGCCACAGGTCCACCAGGAACGGGGTGACCGGGTCGCCGGCCATGGTGTTGGTCTCGAAGTTCGCGTACGCCCAGCGCGGTAGCCAGCCGCCCTGCTCGTCGATCGCCAGGACGCTGCGCGCGATGTCCCGCGCGCGGTCCGGGACCAGCAGGGCCAGCAGCTGGTTCTGCGTCCGGTAGGTGTCCCACAGCGAGAAGAACTGGTAGTACGTCCAGTCGTCGGCGCGGTGGACCGCGTCGTCGAAGCCGCGGTACCGGCCGTCGGCGTCGGTGGCGGTCGACGGTTGCAGCAGGACGTGGTACAGCGAGGTGTAGAAGACCGCTGCGTCGTCGGGTGTTGCGCCGCGCACCCGGATCCGGTCGAGTTCGCGGCGCCAGTGGTCCTGGGTCTGGTCGCGGACCTGCTCGAAGTCGCGGGAACCTCCGGCCGCCAGGTTCGCGTCCGCGCCCGCGGCGTCCACGTAGGAGATCGAGGTGGTCGCGGTGACCTGGTCGTCGGCGAAGGTCAGCCACGCGCCGCGCAGGCCTTCGCCGCCGGAGACCGAGCGGCGGTCGAACTGGCCGCCGTCGGGCTGCCAGGTGCCGAAGGACTCGACCGGCTTGTCGAAGCGGGTGGTGAACCAGAGCGTGTAATCCCGGCCGCCGCAGAAGCCCTTGCTGCGCACCCACCCCCGGACCGTCTGCTCGTCCACCACCTCGAGCCCGCTGGCCTTGACCGGGTTGCGCTCGTTGGCCTGGCCGACGTTGAGGAAGACGTGCGCCGGGCCGGTGTCGAAGGTGTAGCGCTCGACGCCGACCCGCGTGTCGGCGGTGGCCTCCACGTCGATGCCGCCGTAGTCGGTCAGGCGGGTCCGGTAGTAGCCCGCTTCGCCGACCTCCCCGTCGTGGGTGTAGGTGGCTGCGTACTGGTCCTGGTCGAACGTGGCTGGCGCGGTGATGTCGAAGTCGTGGCCCGGTCCAGCGCCGATGCTGCCGGTGGTGGGCAGGGTTGAGACCAGCCCGCCCTGCTCCCAGCAGCCCGCGCCGGAGAGGAAGAAGTGGCCGAAGCCCTTGATCCGGGTGTCGTCGTAGCGCCATCCCGCGTAGTGCGTGCCGATCGGGCTGACCTGGGTCATGCCGAACGGCGCGGAGGCGCCGGGGAACGTGTTGCCCTCGTCCTTGGTGCCGATGAAGGTGTTCACCGCCCGCACCGGGTCGGTGGGTTGCGCGGTGGCGGGTAGCTGGGTGGCGATCAGCGCGGTCAACAGCAGTACTGCGGTGGTGGTGAGCTGACGGCGATGTGCTGGCACAAGCCCTCCCACGGCCTTGACAACGTTGTCAGAACGACCTGTTGATTCCCGGCTCGTTCGGCGTAGCGGTGCAGGTAGCGGAACCTCGGGGCCCCTGAACTGCGGGTGCTCCTCCGGCGGTGCGAGTTGCGGGGGTGGGTCGAGCGCTACGCGCTTGCGGCAGCTCCATGCCGTGGCTGCGAACTGCGGCTGCGGGGATCGGCCACCAGCCTAGGGTGGTCGCGGTGGGCCGCGGCAATCGTCCGCGCGAGTGATCCTCCCAGTGGGAGGCTCATGACCTGGGCGGATGTTCCTGGTGGCGCTGCTTGCCGCGCAGCACCTCGATGCGGTCCGAACCAGGGCGCGACATCACCCAGCTCGACCCGGCCAGCGACTTGGCGTGCTTCTTCAGCGGCGCCAGCCGGCTGGAGACCTCGTCGTAGCCCTCCACCGTGCTCGGGGTGCACACCAGGGTCGCCAGCGACAGGCTCACCGCCACGCCGCCCGCCGAGCGCTCCGGGTCGAGCACCAACTCGGCCAGCGCCACCAGGTCGTCCAGGTCGGCCACCAGCAGGAAGTCGTCCCCGCCGACGTGCCCGACCTGCACCGAGCTCAGCGCGGTGGCCGCATCGGTCAGGCTCCGGCCGATCGCGCGGATCAGGTCGTCGCCGGCGGAGAAGCCCGCCGTGTCGTTGACCGTCTTGAAGCCGTCGATGTCCAGCCAGCTCACCGCGAAGACCTCGTCGGCGGCGATGCGTCGGGTGACGTCGCGGGCGATCGCGTCGCTGCCCGGCAGCCGGGTCAACGGGTTCAAGGCCGCGGCCTCCTCCACCTTCAGCTCCGCCATGCCGCGGATCAGGTCACCGGCGCGCACCGCGCCCAGGCACCGGCCCGACTCGTCGACCACGATCGCGTCGTCGTACATCCGGTACTGGTCGGAGCGGGTCACCAGGCTCAGCGCTTCCATCGCGGTGGTCGCGGTGGTCACCACCCGCGGCTCGTCGGCCAGCCGCGACGCGGGCCGCTTGGCGTGCAGGGCGTGCCCGTACGGGCCGGTCACCGCGAGCAGGAACCGGTTGCGGTCGATGGTCCACTGCGGGCGGTTCTCCTCGTCGACCAGCACCACGCCGCTGATCTCCGGGCGGTCGGCCAGCACCCCGCGCACCTTGTCCGCGGTGACGTCGGTGGGCAGGATCGTCGCCGGGGACAGGAACTCGGTGACCCGGGGGTCGCTGGCCAGCGAGGTGATCGGCGGACCGTGCGGATCGGTCACCTCCGCCGCCACGCCGGGCACGCTGCTGGCCGTCGGGGGTCGCCGCGCCGCGGGGGCCAGCAGGTTGCCCTGCACCAGGCGGACCCCGTTCCGGCGCAGCGTGGTCAGCTGGCGCTCGTTCTCCACGCCCTCGGCGACCAGCTGGCTGTCAGTGGCCTCGCACAGGTGCCGCACCGACTCGATCAACGCCACCCGCGCCGGGCTCTCGGGCAGCTGCTGGACGACCGCGCGGTCCAGCTTGACCGCGGCCGGGCCGATGTCGGCGATCAGCGCCAGCGGCACGTCGCCCTCGCCGACGCCGTCCAGCGCGATCTGGAACCCGTCGGCGCGCAGCTTGTCCACCCCGGCCAGCAGGTCGTCGGTGTTCAGCCGGGCGAACGGCGGCCCGATCTCCAACGTCACCTCCTGCTCGCGGCGGCCGATCTGGCGCAGCCGCTCGCGCACCAGGTCGAGCCGCTGCAGGTCGTGGGTGACGGTGCCGCCGAAGATGTTGATGTGCAGCGGCAGCAGGGACTCGTGCTCGGCGGCAGCGCTCAGCGCCGCGGTGGCCAGCGCCACGTCCAGCTCGGTCAGCCGCCGCTGCCGAGCGGCTTCGCGGAACAGCTCCTGGACGTGCGTCCCGGTCGGACGGGCCAGCGCCTCGACGGCGACGATGGCCCCGGTCTTGATGTTGATCAACGGCTGGAACGCGAAGCGCACCTCGTCAACCAGCGCCAGCACGGAGTCGATGTGGCCCGCGCTCATGCTGCTCCATCGACGGTGTTCACGACCTGTTCACCGACATCTCAGTTCCTCCTCCTCGGTGGAGGACCGCCTCTCCCCGCCGACCAACTTAGCGTGCTTGACCAGCGCCTAACACAGGTTGGCGGTGGCGGGTGGCGGTTGACACAACTATTCGCAGCGCGCCAGCCACGGTGCGTGCCCGGTCAGCGGGCGATGCCCGGTTTCAGCTGCCGCCGAGCCCGTGCCGGGCCAGCGGGCGGCCGAGGGACAAACCGCCCAGCACCATCCGGCGGCGCAGGCGCCACGGCGCGATCGCGAACAGCGCGGACATCGCCGCCGCGGTGCCGGTCGGATCGCACTCGGCGGACAGGAACGCCGTGCGGTGGTCCGGGTCGAGCTGGAAGAACAGCTCGAAGAACTCCGGCACCTCCTCGGGCGGCATGGACAGCAGCCCCCGCAGCGCCCGGTGCCGCAGCACGTGCGCGGACACCGCGCGCGGCGGCCACAGGATCGACCACCCGGCGCGCGCTGCGACCGTTGGTCCGGACGGCAGCGCTGCGCTGAGCGCTGCCGCGAGCCACGGCGCGCGTTGCAGCGACGCGGCGACGCTGAACCCGCTCGCCGGGTGCACGAAGCCAGCCGCCGCGCCGAACGGGATCACCCGGCCCGGCCGGGGGAGCGGGTCGTCCACCGGGAACCGCACCCGCTCCTCGAACAGCCGCTCCGACTCGGGGACCCCGGCCGCGGCCAGCCGCCCCGCGAGCCGCCTGCGCAGCAGGGCCAGGGGGAGCGCCGGGCGCCGGGCCAGCGAGGTCTCCTCCAGCAGCACCCGGTCGGGGCCGACGTGCACCGCGTAGAGGAAGGTGGGCCAGCCGCCGCGCGTCTGCGGGGCCGGGCGCCAGTCCATGAACACCCCCGAGCCGGGACCGCAGAACGGTTCGGCCGCGGCGGCGCTGACCACCCAGCCGACCGCGCTCTGGTGGGCGGAGGTGTGCGCGGGGCGGCCACCGGAGAGCGTCCGCGCCGCGCCGGTCGCGTCGACCACGACCGCTGCGGCGATCCGCCTGCCGTCCTTGAGCAGCACCGTCGACCCGGTGGGCCCGTGCTCGGCGGCCTGGGCGCGTCCGGTGACCTCCACGACGTCGTGCCGCCAGAGGTGCTTCCACAGCGCGGCGTTGTTCAGCACGGCGTACGGCCGGGTCCACTCGTGCGGGTGAGTGCCGTGCAGGGTCATCCGGTCCACGACCGAGGCCAGCGCGGTGCCGGGGACGGCCGCGGGCAGCTCGTCGCGCCAGGCCCCGTAGGTGTGCGGCCAGACCCGGCGCGGTGCCGGGTCGACCAGCACGACCTCCAGCCCGGTGTCGCTGCAGGCCGCTGCCACGGCCCGTCCCGCCGGGCCGCCGCCGACCACCACGACATCTGCCACGGACAAATCAGATCACGTCCCGGGGTGGTCGCGCCGCCAGGGCCGCTGCTCGGGATCATCGACTAACGTGTGGCCATGCAGGACACGCAGCTTCGGACCGATCGGCGGAGTGGTCGTCGCGGCCCCCGCCGGGCCCCCGGTGACCTGGCCGCCAGCCCGTTCCGGGCGGATCGGGACCGGGTGTCCAGCTCGGCGTTCTTCGCCCGGCTGGGCGGGGTCACCCAGGTCGTCAGCCCCAGCGGTTCCGGGCTGCTGCTGCACAACCGGTTGACGCACAGCCTGAAGGTCGCCCAGGTCGCGCGGGCCATCGCCGAGCGGCTGGTGGCCGATCCCGGTGACCTGGCCAAGCTGGACCGGCTGGGCGGCTGCGACCTGGATGTGGTGGAGGCCGCCGGGCTCGGCCACGACCTCGGCCACCCGCCGTTCGGGCACCTCGGCGAGGGCGTGCTGGACCGGCTCGCCCGGCAGCGGTTCGCGCTGCCCGACGGCTTCGAGGGCAACGCCCAGAGCTACCGCGTGGTGACCCGCATCGACGTGCGCGGCGCTGGCTGCGAGGGGCTGGACCTGACCGCGGCGGTGCGCGCGGCGCTGCTGAAGTACCCGTGGACGCGGCTGGCCCAGCCGCAGCCGCACCCGCGCCACCTGCCGGTGCCGCCGCGTGGCGCTTCGGAACCGGAGGACGCGCCGGGCACCGGGTCGGCCAAGTTCTCCTGCTACAGCACCGAGCTGGACGACATGGTCGACGCCCGCGCCCCGTTCGCGGGGCGGCTGGCGGACTGGCAGCAGACCGTCGAGGCGTCGATCATGGACACCGCCGACGACATCGCCTACGCGATCCACGACCTGGAGGACTTCCACCGGGTCGGGATCCTGCAGCACACCAGCGTCTCGCACGAGCTGACCGAGTGGTTGGGGCACGCGGTGGAGTTCGCCGGGCGCTCCGATGTCGAGCTGGCCGGTGACGGCATGCGGCCGGGCTGCTCGCTGGAGCGGCTGCGCCGCCGCCTGCACGCCAAGGACGCCTGGATCGCTGACGACGAGGCGTTCGTCAGCGCCGTCAAGAAGGTGGTCGCGAACCTGGTCACCAAGCTGCTGGAGGTGCCCTTCGACCGCTCGCAGCAGGCCGAGCAGGCGGTCGCGGCGTTCTCCGGGGAGTGGACGCAGCGGCTGGTGGAGGGGATCCAGGTCGTCGAGCAGCCGCCGACCCGCTCCGGGCACGTGGCGCTGGCGGTGGAGCAGTGGCACGAGGTGCAGGTGCTGAAGTTCGTGCACCGCCGGTTCGTGCTGCAGCGCCCCGACCTCGCGCTGCACCAGCGCGGCCAGGACCGGTTGCTGAGCAAGCTGGTGGAGGCGCTGGACAACTGGCTGATCGACCGCAGCGAGGCGGCCCGGCTGCCGCACCGGCTGCGTGACCTGTTCGACCGCGCCCGCGCCGAGTTCGCGCTGCTGCACCGCGACGCCCCGGAGTTGCTGGTGCAGCCGGGGGAGCCCGCCGAGATCGACGCCGCGCACCTGGAGCGGATGGCGCGCGGCCGGGCGGTGATCGACTTCGTCGCCTCGCTCACCGACGACCAGGCCGCCGCGCTGCTGGAGGCCCTCTCCGGTCGCACGACGCAGTTGTGGAACGACACGTTCGTGCTGTGATCCGGTCGCCGGGTGCCACGACGGGTGTGACCGACGGAATGTGATCCGCGATCAATTCGGTGGACATCGCCCGTTACACTGGTTCCGTGGTCACCAAGCGCCTCGTGGTCCGCGTTCCCCGCGCCACTCCATCGCTGATCCGCCCGGTCGTCGCTTAGCCGCCTGGGCCGTCCAGCCTCCGCGCCCACCCCAGGTCGGTGGGCGTGCTCGTGGATTCGCTCGACCACTACTTCCCGGAGTTCCCCTTGATTTCTGCCACCGGCCTGGAGCTGCGCGCCGGTTCCCGCATCCTGCTCTCCGAAGCCACGCTGCGCGTCCAGCCCGGCGACCGGATCGGCCTGGTCGGCCGCAACGGCGCCGGCAAGACGACCACCCTGCGGGTGCTGGCCGGGGAGGGCCAGCCCTACGCAGGTGACGTGGTCCGCCGCGGCGAGCTCGGTTACCTGCCGCAGGACCCGCGCGAAGGCGACCTCACCGTGTCGGCCAAGGACCGGGTGCTGTCCGCGCGCGGCCTCGACCAGCTGGTCCACGACATGGAGAAGACCCAGACGGCGATGGCCGAGCTGGCCGACGAGCGAGAGCGGGACAAGGCGATCGCCCGCTACGGCCGGTTGGAGGAGCGCTTCGCCGCGCGCGGCGGGTACGCCGCCGAGAGCGAGGCCGGGCGCATCTGCAGCAACCTCGGCCTGCCCGACCGGGTGCTGGAGCAGCCGTTGAGCACCCTCTCCGGTGGTCAGCGGCGCCGCGTCGAGCTGGCGCGAATCCTGTTCGCCGCCTCCGAGGCCGGTCCAGGTGGTCGCTCGGCCAGCACGCTGCTGCTCGACGAGCCGACCAACCACCTCGACGCCGACTCGATCAACTGGCTGCGCGACTTCCTCAAGAACCACGACGGTGGGCTCGTGGTGATCAGCCACGACGTCGACCTGCTGGCCGCGGTGGTCAACAAGGTGTGGTTCCTGGACGCGATCCGCGGCGAGGCCGACGTGTACAACATGGACTGGGCCCGCTACCAGGACGCCCGCGCGGCGGATGAGAAGCGCCGCCGCCGCGAGCGCGCCAACGCGGAGAAGAAGGCCACCGCGCTGATGGCGCAGGCGGACAAGATGCGGGCCAAGGCCACCAAGGCGGTCGCCGCGCAGAACATGGCCCGCCGCGCGGAGAAGCTGCTGGCCGAAGCCGAGACCGAGCAGGCGCAGGAGAAGGTCGCCCGGATCCGCTTCCCGGAGCCCGCCGCGTGCGGGCGGACTCCGCTGACCGCCGACGGGCTGTCCAAGTCCTACGGGTCGCTGGAGATCTTCAGCGGCGTCGACCTCGCCGTGGACCGCGGCTCGCGGGTCGTCGTGCTGGGCCTCAACGGTGCTGGCAAGACGACGCTGCTGCGCCTGCTGGGCGGCATCGAGCAGGCCGACTCGGGCAAGATCGTCCCAGGTCACGGGCTGCGCATCGGCTACTTCGCGCAGGAGCACGAGACGTTGGACCACGACGCCTCGGTCTGGGAGAACATCCGCAGCGCCGCCCCGGACGCCCCGGAGCAGCAGCTGCGCACCCTGCTGGGCGCGTTCCTGTTCCAGGGCGAGCAGCTGCAGCAGCCGGCCGGCACCCTCTCCGGCGGTGAGAAGACGCGGTTGGCGCTGGCCGGGCTGGTCTCCAGCGCCGCCAACGTGCTGCTGCTGGACGAGCCCACCAACAACCTCGACCCGGCCAGCCGCGAGCAGGTGCTCGACGCGCTGCGCAGCTTCACCGGCGCGGTCGTGCTGGTCACGCACGACCCGGGCGCGGTGCAGGCGCTGGAACCGGAACGGGTCATCCTGCTGCCCGACGGCACCGAGGACCACTGGTCGGAGGACTACCTGGATCTCGTCCAGCTGGCTTAGCAACCGCCGTGCGGCCAGGCTGCACTACTACGGATGGATTAGTGCATTCCGGTGATCGCCGGGCGCTCATCACGGCCGTTGGCCGATCTTTTTTCCATGATCGCCTGGCGTTCCTGCCTTTCCTGTTCGATCATTGCGCTGACAGGGGTCGCGAGGCCCGACCTGCTCAGAGGGAAGGCGGGGACACCGTGGCTGAGCTGAAGAAAGGTGCGCGCATCACAGGGAGTGCGCGGGACAAGCTTGCCAGTGACCTACGGAAGAAGTACGAGAAGGGGGCTAGCATCCGCGCGCTCGCGGAGGCGACCGGCCGGTCGTACGGCTTCGTGCACCGGGTGCTGAGCGAATCAGGTGTGCAGCTGCGCGGTCGTGGGGGCGCGACGCGTTCCAAGAAGAAGTGAGCTCGGCGGCCATCGGCCGCAGAGCCTGTTGAGGGGCGCCCGGAGCCGCGGGTGACCTTCGCCGACAGGCTCGCAGCGAGGAGGTCCGCTTGGCGGAGTCGATGGTGGACGCCGACCTGCTGGATCGTGGCGGTGTGGGGCTCACGATCCGCGGTCGGCGGGCCACGATCACGCTGGACCGCCCGGACAAGCTCAACGCGCAGACGCCGCACACCTGGCAGGCGCTCCGGGAGATCGGTCGATGCCTGGGCGCGGAGGTCCAGGTCGTGGTGCTGCGCGGCGCCGGCCGGGCGTTCTCGGCCGGGCTGGACCGGCGGCTGTTCACCGCCGCCGAAGTGGAGGGGGCACCGGGCCTGGTGTCGCTGGCCCAGCGCCCCACGGAACAGGCCGACGCCGAGATCGCCGGCTTCCAACAGGGGTTCAGCTGGTTGCGCGAACCCGACAGGGTCACCATCGCGTCAGTGCGGGGGCACGCGGTAGGTGCCGGATTCCAGCTGGCGTTGGCGTGCGACCTCAGAGTGGTCGCCGCCGACGCCAGCTTCCGCATGGCCGAGGTCGGGCTGGGTCTGGTGCCCGACCTCGGGGGCACGTTGCCGCTGGTCAAGGCCGTGGGCTATGCCCGGGCGGTGGAGATCTGCCTGACCGGTCGCGAGGTCCGCGCGGACGAGGCGCTGCGGCTCGGGCTGGTCAACTCGGTCGTCGAACTGGATCGGCTCGACGCCGCCACCGACGAACTGGCCGAAGCCGTCGCGCAACCACCGCCCGGTGCGGCCCGCGAAGCGCTGGCCCTGCTGGCGCAGGCCGACGAAGCGGTCGACCCGGAGCAGCAGCTGGCCGCTGAACGCGCCGCGCAGTTGCGCTGCATCGCCGAACTGGTCGCGCGGCCAGACCAGGAGTGACGGCGGTTCCACGCGGAAGGCCCTGGGGCGCGGGATGCGCCCACTTCCGCGCGGAACCGCCACTGCACCCGCGCCTAGAGCAGGCCGGGGACCCGTTCGCCGTAGTGGGCGAGGTTCGCCGCGTTCGCCTCGTCCCCGCCGACGGTGTTGGAGCTGCGCCAGACCGGCAGGTCGATGCCCTCGGCGGCGGCCAGGTCGAACAGCTCGACCAGCAGCATGTTCCACAGGAACGCGTTGGCCAGGGAGGACAGCGGGGCGGTCACCGGCGCGGCGGCCGGGTAGCTGGCGTCGCCGCCGGGCACCAGCGTGTCCAGCACGACCTCGGCCTCCTCGGCCAGCGTGGTCCCGGCGCGCTTGGGGGCTTCGGCGCTGGCCAGCGGCGAGGTGATCGCGATGACCGAGGAGCCCGCCGCGCGGGCGGTGCGGGCCAGCTCCACCGGGTAGGGGTTCACCCCGGAGTTGGAGAACACCACCAGGGCGTCCACCCCGCCGCGGAAGCCCGCGCCGGTGAGGATCTCCTCGGCCAGGCCGGTGCGGCGCTCGGTGCGGGTGCTGGGCACCGCGCCGTGCAGCGGTAGCAGGTCGCGGTGGTAGAGCGGCCGGACCGCGGCCAACCCGCCCGCCCGGTAGAAGGTCTCCATCACCCCGGCCAGCGAGTGCCCCGCGCCCGCGGTGCACACCAGTCCGTCCGCGCGGATCGCGGTGAGCAACCGCTCGGCGGCGGTGCGCAGGTGCTCGGCGTTGTGCGCGCCGATCTTGCGCAGGTGTTCCAGCGTGTGCTCGGCGTGGCCGGGCGCGGTTTCCGACATTCGACGGCTCCTGAGGGGCGAGCGGCAAGGGACCTAAGGTCTATACCAATCTGGTGACGCGCCGGTCAAGGACCGCTTCCACCACTGGTGTGGTGCCCGGGTAGGCTGTTGATCAGCGACCAAGATCGAGGGGATGCATGCCGCAGCGAGGGAACCGCAGGGAACTGCTCGCCGATGCCGCCATCGAGGTGCTGGCGCGCGAGGGAGGTCGTGGGCTCACCCACCGCGCGATCGATCGCGAGGCCGGGGTTCCCGAGGGCACCACGAAGAACTACTTCCCGACGCGCAGCGCGTTGTTTCTGGCCGTCGCGCGGTACCTGGCCGCCCGGCACACCGAGGCGCTGGACGCGCTGTGCGCCGAAATTCCCGCCGACGTCAGCTCCGAGGACATCACCGCGCTGTACGCGGCGATGCTGCGCCGGATGGCCACCAGCGCGCGGTCGCAGTTCCTGGCGCTGTTCGAACTGCACCTGGAAGCCGTGCGCAACCCCGACGTCCGCGACGCGCTCAGCGCGATCACCGAGGCCAACGTCGACACCGCGGTGCAGCTGCACAGCGCGGTCGGGCGGCGGATCAGCCGCCGCGGAGCCGGGTTGCTGGACGCCGGGATGCTCGGCGTGGCGCTGTCGATGCTGAGCCTGCCCGAGGACCTGGTCTCCGAGCTCGGGCTGGACGACGCCGACGGGTTGGCGCGGGCGTTATTGGCCCTCGGCTCGCCGCACGGCGGGCCCGCGATCGGGGTGCTGCGGGACGCGGCCGGTTGACCCGGTGGCGCTTCGGGGCCGTGCACTGACGCACGGTAGCCTGCTGGGGAACGAGATCTGGGCAGGGGCGTCCTGGGGGTCGCCCACGATCGAAGTGGATGCAGGGAACGCATGTCGAATCCAGCACAAGTCGAGCCCGGCCCGCTCGAACCACCCGCGGTGGTGTTCGCCCGCCTCGCCGACGTCCCGGTCGACGCCCTGGACAAGCTGATCGAGGCCACCCACGAGGTCTACGACGACCTGAACAAGGTGCTCGGCCACCCCTACTGGGGCGACCTGGTCTACCACCAGGGCGCGGCGATGAAGGCGTTGAAGGAAGCGCGGATCTGCTTGGAGGGGCTGCGCGCGGAAGCCGTCGGCGCGCGCAACACCGAGCTGGGGGTCACCGTCACCACCGCCGTCGTCCGCGGCGAGCGCTTCTACGCGCAGACCGAGGACGACAAGGCCGAACTGGTGGACAAGGTGCTGCGCCCGCCGCAGCCGGGGGCCTGCCACCTCTACGTCTGGGACCGGCCGCACCGGGACCCCGAGGCGCCCGGGCCCTACCTGCAGGTCCGGATCGTCACCGACCCCGAGGCGGAGGTCGGCGTCCTGAACTTCACCGAGGAGTCCGAGGACGGCGAGATGACGTCCTGGCACACCCTCAACCCGGAGCCCTCGCCGGAGGCCCCGGCGCTGCCCTTCGACGCGGGCAGCACGCTGAAGTTCCCGCGCAACGCCGTGCTGCCGTTTCGGGAACTCCGCGCAGCGCTCGACGAATTCACCCGAACTGGGCAGCGGCCGGAGGCCGTGCAGTGGCAGGCGGCGCGCTGGGGCGACCTCTGAGTCAGCCGTAGATGCCCTGGACGGCCCGCCCGGCGATGGTCGTGACGATCTTGAACGCCTTCATCGCCTCGGTCATGTCCGGCGCGTCGAAGCCGACCCGGCGCACGTCCACCTGCTCCACGGTCGGGATCACCGCTGCCGCGGCGGCCAGGTGCGCGGCGTCGAACTCCACCTCGATGCGGTGCGGGCGTGCCTCGCCGCCGGTGCGCCCGGCCAGGCGCAGGCCCTCGGTCGCCGCGCTGCGGATGTCGGCCGCGGTGCGGGCCGGTGGGCGGCAGATGGCCGCGTAGCGGCTGACGCACTCCTTGACCACGACGGTGCGCGCCGACGGCGCGTAGTCGGCGGCTTCCGCGCAGGCCTGGTCGTCCCCGGTGACCAGCAGGACGGGCACCCCGTGCTCGGCGGCCAGCGCCGCGTTCAGCCCGCCCTCCCCGGCCGGGCGGCCGTCCAGCCACACGCCGGTGATGGAGTTCTCCAGGTAGGTGTGCGACAGCACGCCCTCAGCGCCCGCGCGCGCGTGGTAGCCGAGGAACACCACGCCGTCCACATCGGACTCGATGCCCTGCATCATGGACAGCGGCTTGTGCCGCCCGGTCAGCAGCACCGCCCGCTCGTCGAGGTCCTCCAGCAGCAGGTTGCGCTGCGCGGAGTGCGCCTCGTTGACCAGCACGCCGGTCGCCCCGGCGGCGCACAGGCCCTCGACGCAGGCGTTGACATCACCGGTGAACAACTTCCGGAAGCGCTGCCACTGCTCGGTCCCGGGCACCACGTCGTCGGTCCAGGTGACGCCGGTGACGCCTTCCATGTCAGCTGAGATCAAGATCCGCACGCAGGCCAATCTAGGCGCGTTGTCCAGGCTTTCGGGGTTCGCCGCGCCGATCGGGTAACGGTTCGGTTCCACTGCGTGATGCTCGGCGGCGACAACTCGTGGTGAACCATTGACGAACAGGCTTCAGAGGTGGTTCCTTTCTCTCACTCGCTGCGAAGGAGGGGGTTGCAAGTGGGCAGACGTCTCGTCGCGCTCTGGGCCGCGCTGCTGGTCGGGCTGCTGGCGCCGGTGCCCGCGTCGGCGCAGGAGGACGGCAACCGCGAGCGGCCGCAGGGTGCCACGCTGCGCATCGGGCTGCAGCAGCAGATCGACTCGCTGAACCCGTTCCTGGGCTACACGCTGGCCGCCACCGACATCTTCCGGTCCATCTACCCGACGCTGACCACCTACCGCGCCGAGGACTTCGCGGTGGAACCGGAGCTGGCCGAGCGGTGGGAGACCTCGCCGGACAAGCTCACCTGGACCTTCCACATCCGGCCCGGCGTCACCTGGTCCGACGGGCAGCCGGTGACCGCCCGGGACGCGGCCTACACCTTCAACCGGATGATGACCGACCCGGCGGCCAGCACCGCCAACGGCAACTTCGTGGAGAACTTCGACAGCGTCACCGCACCGGATGACAGCACGCTGGTCATTCGCACCAAGTCACCGCAGGCGACGATGCTGGCCATCGACGCGCCGATCGTGCCCGAGCACGTGTGGTCGAAGGTCCCCGACGTCGCCAGCGCCACCAACGACGAGATGCCGGTGGTGGGCAGCGGGCCGTTCGTGCTCACCGACTACCGCCCGGAGCAGGACGTCACGCTGACCGCCAACCCGGACTTCTGGCGCGGCCCGCCGAAGATCGCGCAGCTGCAGTTCGTCCAGTTCAAGAACAGCGACGCCGCGGTGCAGGCGCTGCGCAAGGGCGACGTCGACGTGGTGCAGAAGCTCACCCCCGCGCAGTTCGACGCGCTGGCCGGGGAGCCCGACATCCAGCAGGTCGAGGGCCAGGGCCGGCGCTTCTTCGAGATGATCCTCAACCCGGGCGCGACCAACAGCGAGGACGAGCCGATCGGCACCGGGCACCCGGCGCTGAAGGACGTGCGGGTGCGGCAGGCCATCGACCACGCGATCGACCGGCAGGCGCTGGTGGACCGCGTGATGGGCGGCTACGCGCAGGTCGGCGGCGGCTACCTGCCGCCCATCTTCAGCGACTACCACTGGAACCCGCCGCAGCCCCGCGCCTTCGACCTGGCCGCGGCCAACCGGCTGCTCGACGAGGCCGGGTACCCGCGCGGCGCGGACGGCACCCGGCACACCCCGCAGGGCGAACCGCTCACCTTCGACTTCGTGCTGCACGGCAACCGCTCGGAGGACATCCAGGTCGGTGAGTTCGTCAAGCGGTGGCTGGCCGACGTGGGCATCACCGTGGAGCTGCAGCCGGTGTCGGACAACCAGCTCAACGACCGCACCACCGCCGGTGACTTCGACATGGTGATCAGCGGCTGGTCGGCCAACCCCGACCCGGACTACGTGCTGCGGCTGCAAACCTGCGGCGCGCGCCCGGACCCCAGCGGGGGCGGCAACAACGACACGTTCCTGTGCGACCAGCAGTACGACGACCTCTACGCCCGGCAGCTCGGCGAGTTCGACAAGGCCAAGCGGGTCGAGCTGGTCAACCAGGCGCAGGCGCGGTTCTACGAGCAGGCCACCGGGCTGATCCTCTTCTACCAGGAGTCCCTGGAGGCCTACCGCACCGACCGCTACGCGGGGTTCACCCTGCAGCCCGCGGACAACGGGGTCATCGTGGCGCAGCAGGGCTACTGGGGCTACTACGGCGCCGAGCCCACCGATGCGGCGGTCAGCGGGTCCTCCGGCACCGACTACAGCACCGTGGCGTGGGTGCTCGGCGGGGCCGTGGTGCTGATCGGCGTCGTGGTGGCGCTGGTGGTCGTCCGCCGGCGGGCGACCGCTGACACGAGGGAGTGAACCGTGTCCGATCTGCTCGCCACCGTCCCGGACCAGGCGCCGTCCCGCGGCAGCCGCCGCCGGTTCGCCCGCTTCCTCGGCGGCAAGGTCGGCGGTGGGCTGGTCAGCCTGTTCCTGGTGGCGGTGCTGGGGTTCTTCCTGTTCCGGGTGATCCCGGGCGACCCGGTGCGCACCATGACCCGCGGGGCGCCGGTCAGCGAGCAGCAGATCCAGGTGCTGCGCGAGCGGTTCGGCCTGGACCAGCCGCTGTGGAAGCAGTTCCTGGACTTCCTCGGCAACCTGCTGCGCGGTGACCTCGGTACCTCCTACACCTACAGCCGCCCGGTCGGGGACCTGATCCTCGAGCGGATCGGGCCGACCGTGCTGCTGGTGGGCACCGCGACCGCGCTGGCCGTGGTGCTGGGGCTGTGGATGGGCTCCCGCGCGGCGTGGCGGCACGGCAGCGCGTTCGACAAGACCTCCACCTCGGTGGCGCTGACGCTGTGGTCGGTGCCGACGTTCTGGCTCGGGCTGATCGTGCTGATGGCCTTCGGCGTCGGGGTCGGTCCGATCCCGGGGCTGTTCCCGGTCGGCGGGATCTCCTCCCCGGACACCCCGCCGGAGTTCCTGCCGCAGCTGCTCGACGTGGCCCACCACCTGGTGCTGCCCGCGCTGACCATGGTCGCGGTGATCTACGCCGAGTACCTGATGGTGATGCGGTCCTCGCTGCTGGAGGAGATGGGCGAGGACTACCTGACCACCGCCCGGGCCAAGGGGCTGCGCGAGGACCTGGTGCGCCGCCGCCACGCGGTGCCCAACGCGATGCTGCCGACCGTCACGCTGATCTTCCTGCGGTTGGGCCTGGTGGTCGGCGGGGCGATCACGGTGGAGACGGTGTTCTCCTGGCCCGGGCTGGGGCTGCTGACCTTCGAGGCGCTGCGGGTGCCGGACCTGCCGCTGCTGCAGGGGATCTTCATCGTGCTGGCGGGGAGTGTGGTGGTGATGAACGTGCTGGCCGAGCTGCTCTACCGGGTGCTGGACCCCCGGGTGCGGGAATCATGACGGCCACCGCGGGACAGATCGTCCGGGCCCGCCGCCGGGCGCGGCTGGGTGAGGCGTGGCGCGTGTTCCGGGCCGACCGGACCGGGCTGGTCGGCCTGGTGGCGCTGGGCGTCGTCGTGGTGCTGGCCGTGCTGGCGCCGCTGCTGACCGACGCCAGCGGGCTGGACGTCACGCGGGCGACCGGTGAGCCGCTGCAGGCGCCCAGCGGTGATTACTGGCTCGGCACCGACGAATCCGGCCGTTCCGTGCTGTTGCTGACCTGGTGGGGCGCGCGGGTGTCGCTGGTCGTCGGGTTGGCCGCGGCGCTGCTGTCGGTGCTCATCGGTGCCCTGGTCGGGGTGCTCGCGGCGCACTTCGGCGGCTGGACCTCGCGGGTCCTGCTGCGGTTCACCGACTTCTTCCTGGTGCTGCCCGCCATGGTGCTGGCCATCGCGCTGTCCACGGTGCTCGAGCGCGGGCTGTGGACCATCGTGCTGGCGATCGGGGTGACCTCCTGGCCGCCCACCGCGCGCATGGTGCGGGCGCAGACGCTGACCATCGAGACCCGGCCCTACATCGAGCGGGCGCGGGCGTTGGGCGCCGGACACGGGCACATCATCGGCAAGCACGTGCTGCCCGCCGTGGTGCCGCTGGTGTTCGCCAACACCACGCTGGCGGTGGCCAGCTCGATCATCACCGAGTCCACGCTGTCGTTCCTGGGGCTCGGCGACCCGAGCCTGGTGTCGTGGGGCTCGATGCTGAAGTCGGCGATGGACACCGGCGCGGTCACCGGCGGCGCCTGGTGGTACCTGCTGCCGCCGGGCCTGGGGATCGTGGTGGTGGTGCTCGCCTTCACACTGTGCGGGCGGGCGTTGGAGACGGTGTTCAACCCGAGGCTTCGGGGGCAGCGGTGAGTCCGATCCTGGAACTGCGCGACGTGTCGGTGACCTACCGGGGCGGTGGGGGAGCCGCGGTGCGGGGCGTGAGCCTGAGCCTCGACGAAGGCGAAACCCTCGGGCTGGCCGGGGAATCCGGCTGCGGGAAGACGACCCTGGCGATGTCGGTGCTGCGGCTGCTGCCGAAGTCGGCGCGCATCGAGGGGCAGGTCCTGCTCGACGGCGAGGACGTCCGCGAGATGACCTTCGGGCAGCTGCGCGCAGTGCGCTGGGCGAGCGCGTCGGTGGTGTTCCAGGGCGCGATGCACGCGCTGAACCCGGTGCGCACGATCGGCGAGCAGATCGCCGAGCCGATGCGGCTGCACGGCCGCGGCGGCGAGGACCTGTCCGCGCGGGTCGCGGAACTGCTGGCGCAGGTGGAACTCCCCGCCGACCGAGCCAACGCCTACCCGCACGAGCTCTCCGGCGGGCAGAAGCAGCGCGTCATGATCGCGATGGCGCTGGCGTGCGAACCGCGGCTGGTGATCGCCGACGAGCCCACCACCGCGCTGGACGTCGTGGTGCAGGCGCAGGTCCTGGAGCTGATGCGCCGGTTGGTCGCGGAGCGCGGCATCGCGCTGGTGATGATCAGCCACGACCTGTCCGTGCTGTCGGCCAGCTGCGCGCAGCTGGCGGTGATGTACCAGGGGCGCGTGGTGGAGCAGGGCCCGTCCCGGCAGGTGATGACCCGGCCGCAGCACGAGCACAGCAGGGCGCTGGCCGATGCGTTCCCCACCGTCGGAGACCCGGAGTTCCGGCTCACCGAGAGCGCCTCGCGGGGACCCGCGCTGCTGGCCGCGGAAGACGTCGCGGTCGACTTCTCCGGGCGTTCCGGGCAGGTCGTGCACGCGGTGCGCGGGGTGGACCTGGCGGTGGAGGAGCAGGAGATCGTCGCGCTGGTCGGGCAGTCCGGCTCCGGCAAGACGACGCTGGCGCGCACCCTGCTGGGCCTGCAGCAGCCGACCAGAGGAGCGGTCCGCTACGACGGGGTGCCGCTGCCGACCAGCGCCGCCGGGTTGCGCGAGTACCGGCGGCAGGTGCAGCTGGTCCTGCAGGACCCGACCGGGGCGCTCAACCCGCGGCACACCGTGTACGAGGCGGTGGCCGAAGGCCTGCGCATCCACGGCATCACCGACGACGAACGCGGTCGGGTGGCGGCGGCGCTGGAAGCCGCGGAGCTGCGGCCCGCGGAGGAGTTCTTCGGCCGCCTGCCGCAGGAGCTCTCGGGCGGTCAGCGGCAGCGCGTGGTGATCGCGGGCGCGTTGGTGCTGGAGCCGAAGGTGCTGGTCGCCGACGAGCCGGTGGCGTCGCTGGACGCGACCGTGCGCGGCGAGATCCTGTCGCTGCTGCTGCGCCTGCGGGTGGAGCGGGGCCTGTCGACGCTGGTGATCACCCACGACCTGGGCCTGGCGTGGAACATCGCGGACCGGGTGGCGGTGATGTACCGCGGCGAGCTGGTGGAGGTGGGGCCGGTGGAGCAGGTCCTGCTGGACCCCCAGCACGACTACACCAGGACCCTGCTGGCCGCGGTCCCCTCCGTCGAGCGCCGGGTGGCGTAGGGGGTCACTCCAGGCTGTCGACGACGGCGGGGCGGCCCGGGCGGTCCGCGCGGACTACGCAGTCGGCGAGGTGGTGCGGGCAGACCTCTTCGGCGTAGCGGTGGAAGGCCGGGAGCGTCCAGCGGTCCGGTTCCGGGGTGCGGCGGTGCAGGGCCGCTCCGGGGAGCCAGAGGTGGACGGTGAAGTCGAACGGCAAGCCCGCGCCGAGCAGCAGCGGACCGTCCACGATGGCCACCGCGCGCTCCGGCAGCTGCACGCGCGGCAGCCGGGGTGAGCGGTCGGCCTCGGCGTCCCAGAGCGCGGGGAGGACCTGGCCGCCGCCGCTGTCGGCCAGCGGGTCGAGGACTTCGCGGGTCAGACCGCGCAGGTCGTACCAGCTCTCGTAGTACGAATCAGGGTCGTGGTGGCCGTGTTCCAGGCGCAGCGACGCCGGGCGCAGGTAGTCGGCCATGCGGACCCGGACGACCTCGCGGCCGCGGGCGCGCAGCGGTTCCACCAGGGTGTCGGCGAAGTCGCCGGTGTCGGCGGCCGGGGCGCCGTCCACCGCGATCCGCGCCCAGCGGCCGGGGAGCGCCTCGATGCGGTCGACCAGCTCCACCGCCAGCAGCTCGGGTGTGACGGGTCGGACTCGCATGTGCCCCCTCCCGGATCGCCTACGACGCTACCAACTACGTCGTGGGGGCCAGGAATTCCCGCAGGTGCGCCAGGACCTGCTCCGGGCGCTCCTCGGGCAGGAAGTGCCCGCAGTCGGCGATCTCTGCGCAGGAGACGTCCTCGGCGTACTCGCGCCAGATGTCGCGCATCGGCAGCTTCGCGGGCAGGCCCGCGGAACCCCACAGCGCGAGCACCGGCATGGTCAGCTTGCGGCCCGCCGCGGCGTCGGCGTCGTCGTGCTCGCTGTCGAGCGGGAACGATGCGCGGTAGTCGTCGAAACCGGCGCGCAGCGCCCCCGGTGCGGAGAACGCGCGGACGTACTCGTCAATCGCCGCGGGCTCCAGGCCGTGCCGGTTGACCGTCCAGCGCTCGAAGAAGTACCCGAGGTAGCCCGCGACATCCCTGCCCGCCAGGAGTTCCGGCAGGTCCGGCTGCAGGTGGAACAGCCAGTGCCAGTAGGCCGTGCCCGCCTCGGCGTCCATCCGCCGCCACATCTCGCGGGTCGGCACGATGTCCAGCACCGCCAGCCGCTCGACCTGGTCCGGGCGGTCCAGGCCCCAGCGGTGCGCCACCCGCGCGCCGCGGTCGTGGCCGACCACGCTGACCGACTCGAAGCCCAGCGAGGCCACCAGCTCGGCGACGTCGGAGGCCATCGTGCGCTTGTCGTAGCCCTCGCGTGGCTTGTCGGTCCGGCCGTAGCCGCGCAGGTCCGGGGCGAGCACGGTGTGCGTGCGGGCCAGCTCCGGGATGAGCTCGCGCCAGCAGTGGCTGGTCTGCGGCCAGCCGTGCAGCAGCACCAACCCGGGCCCGCTGCCCGCTCTCGTGTAGTGCATGCGCAGGCCGTTGACCTGGGCGACTTCCTGGGTCGGCATCGACCTCTCCGTTCTAACTGCCTAAGGGGGTTAGGCACTATGATGCTAGGGCGGGAGCAGCGGGAAGGGCAAGGATGGGCGACTGGGTGCGCGACGGCGGTCGGCTCTGCCTCGACCTCGTCAACACGCTGCGCGACCGCTACCGCGGCGGCCGCGAGCTGCTGGTGTCCCCGGACCTGCTGGCCGACTGGCTGCGCGAGGTCGGGCTCCTCGCCAGCAGCCAGCCCGCGGAAGCGCACGTGGCGAGCGCGGTGCAGCTGCGGGAGGCGGTCGACCGGGCGGTGCGGGCCCGCGCGGAGGGGTCGGTCATCACCGAGCACGATGTGGAGCTGATCAACGAAGTGGCCCGTGGGGAGAACCGCGAGGCGGTGCAGCTGCGCGTGGGCCGGGGCGGGTCCGTCGCGGCGGTGCGCCCGGAACCGCGCGACCTGGTGCGGGCGGCGCTGGCGGCGGTGGCCGTCGACGCGATCGAGCTGCTGGCCACCGAGCCGTTCCCGCGCGTGGCGATCTGCGCGTTCGACCGCTGCGGGCTCCGCTTCCTGGACACCTCACCGGCCCGCAACCGGCAGTGGTGCTCCATGACCCGCTGCGGCAACCGGGCCAAGGCCCGCCAGCACTACGCCCGGCGCAAAGCTGGGGCTTGAGGGCCGGTCCCACGTGATTTCCATGGGAATCAGTCCGAGTTCCCTTGGAACCGCGGGTCAGAGCAGGGCCGGTTGCAGGATGGACAGGCGTTGGGCGTCGGTGTCCAGCTCAGCGGCGACGCCGAGCGGGATGGTGCGCTGCGCGGTGCAGTGGCCGAAGCCGAGCTCCCACAGGACCGGCACGCCCAGTCCACCCAGCAGGTCCGACATCACCGCCCGGACCTCCTCCAGTGGGCCGCACTCGGTCCACGAGCCCAGCGCGATGCCCACGGCGTGGTCGAACCAGCCCGCGCGCAGCAGCTGCGTGACGAACCGGTCCAGCTGGTAGGGGGATTCGGTGATGTCCTCCAGCAGCGCGATGCCGCGCTCCGGCGGGGTGGGCGCGTCGGGAGCGCCCAGCGACGCCGCGACGAGGCTGAGGTTGCCGCCGTAGGTGGTGCCGCGGGCCCGCCCGCGCACGAGGGCGTCCGCGGTGGAGCGGGTCAGGATGGTGACCGACTCGGGTTGGAACAGGGTGCGGCGCAGGTGCTCCCGCGCCGCCGGGTCCGCTGCGAACGCCTCCGTGGCGACCATCGGCCCGAACACCGTGACCAGGCCGAGCTGGGTGGCGAACGCGTCGTGCAGGGCGGTGATGTCGCTGGAACCGGTGAACACCTTCGGCCTGGCTCCGGCCATCTCCGTCCAGTCCAGGTGGTCCAGGACGCGCATGCTGCCGTACCCGCCGCGGGCGCAGAGCACCGCGGTCACCTCCGGGTCGCACCACGCCTCCTGCAGGTCGGCGGCCCGGTCGGCGTCGGTGCCCGCCAGGTAGTCCAGCCGCGGGTGGCGGTCGCGCACGTGCTTGCCGACGCGCACCTGCAGGCCCCAGGCGCGCAGGTGGGCCAGCCCGGCGTCGAGCAGGTCCTCGGGCACCGGCCCGGCCGGGGCGACCACGGCCACCGTGTCACCGCTGCGCAGCCTCGGCGGGCGGCGTAGTTCGCGCATGCTCATGGCGTGCTCCATCCCGCGATCTTGACCACTGCCGCGAGAGTATCGGGACCGGGCCCGCACCGCCGCAGTTCGCCAACGGCGAACATCGGTGAAACTGGTGGTCGGCGCGCAGGTCCGGCGGGTAGACCGGCACGTGGGGCGGCGTTGATGAACAAAACCGGGGCCAGCCGCGCACCGCGTGCGCGCGGTGGCCTAATGTCGGAGGGGTCATGGCTCGTGTCATCCACGTCTTCCGTCAACCTGACCGATTCGTCGCCGGAACGGTCGGGGAACCCGGTGAGCGCACTTTCTACCTGCAGGCGTCCGAGGACGTCCGCACGGTAAGCGTGCAGCTCGAGAAGCAGCAGGTGTCGGTGCTGGCCGAACGCATCGGCGCGCTGCTGGAGGAGGTGCAGCGGCGCTTCCACGCCGACCTGCCCAACCAGGTCCCGGACGAGCTCGTCGACACCGAACCGCTGCAGGTGCCCGTCGACGAGGAGTTCCGAGTCGGGACCATGGGGCTGGGCTGGGACGCCGAGACCGAGGCGGTGGTGGTCGAGCTGCTCGCCGTCACCGACGAGGAGCTCGACGAGTCGGTGGTGCTCGACGACACCGAGGAGGGCCCCGACGCGCTGCGGGTCTTCCTCAGCCCCGCGCACGCGCGGGCGTTCGCCGAGCGCGCCGAGCGCGTCATCAACGCCGGTCGCAAGCCGTGCCCGCTGTGCGCCGAACCGCTCGACCCCAGTGGCCACATCTGCCCGCGCCAGAACGGCTACCGCCGTTCGGAAGAGGACTGACGAGCGGTGCGCGCCGGTGGTCCGGCGGTCCACGAACTGCTCCAGCACGGTCAGCTGGACGTGCAGGGGCGGCTGGTGGAGGCGTCGAACGCGACGCTGTTCTGCGGGATCGAGATCGACGGCGTGGCCGCCGAGTGCGTCTACAAGCCGGTGCGCGGGGAACGGCCGCTGTGGGACTTCCCGGATGGGACGCTGGCCGGTCGCGAGGTCGGTTCCTACCTGGTCGCCGAGGCCACCGGCTGGGATCTGGTCCCGCCCACGGTGCTGCGCGACGGTCCGTTCGGGCCGGGCATGGTGCAGCTGTGGGTGGACGTCGAGGAGGACTCCGAGCTGGTCGACATCGTCGCCCCGGGCGAGGTGCCGGACGGCTGGTTGCCGGTGCTGCGCGCCCAGGACCACCGCGGTGATCCTGTCGTGCTGGCGCACGCCGACCACGAGCAACTGCGGCGGTTGGCCGTGCTCGACGTCGTGATCAACAACGCCGACCGGAAGGGTGGACACATCCTGCACGCCCCGGATGGCCGGGTGCTGGGGGTGGACCACGGCGTCAGCCTGAACACCGACGACAAGCTGCGCACCGTGCTGTGGGGCTGGATCGGCCAGCCGCTGCCGGAGGACGCCGTCGACCGGCTCTCCGAGCTGCGCGCCCTGCTGGAGGGTGACCTGGCGGTGCGGTTGGCCGAGCACATCACGGCGAAGGAGGTCCAGGCGATCAGCGCCCGGATCGAGCGCCTGCTGGGGTCCGGGGTGTTCCCGGCCCCCTCCGGCGAGTGGCCCGCGATCCCCTGGCCCGCCTTCTGACCCCTCGCACCGTCGTCGGCCCCGACCCGCGGCGCCGTGCTCCGGTGGATCACAGTTTCAATTGAAACTGTGGTCGAACGGCGTGTCGGGACCCCGACACGCCGACGTGCGTCGGGCTCTGGTCCGATTTCCATGGAAAGCAGACCTCCGAATTCCCATGGAAATCGCGCGTCCACCAGCGGTCGGGTGTGCCGGGCGCCTCTCGCGGTTCCCAGCGGAGCTGTGATCTCCGGAAGCTGCGGGTGCGGTGCTCGGGGCGCGCAGGGCAATCTGGGGTGGTGCGAAACCAGTACCAGCCGGTGACCATCCAGTCCTCCTACGCCGATCGCCTGCACGCCCCACTGCCCAACTTCCGGGACGTGATGCGGTTGATGTGGACCGGCGGGTTCCGGGGGCGGGTCGAGGACGCCGACCGGATCCCGGTGCTGCGCAGCGGCTTGACCCCGGTGACCGCGCAGGACACCGCGCTGAGCTGGGTCGGGCACGCGACGTACGTGCTCCGGATGGGCGGTGCCACGGTGCTCACCGACCCGGTGTGGTCGGCGCGGATCCCCGGCGTGCCGCGGCGGTTGACCCCGCCCGGCGTGGCGTTCAGCGAGCTGCCACCGATCGACGCCGTGGTGATCAGCCACAACCACTACGACCACCTGGACGCCCCGACGGTCCAGCGGCTGCCGCGCTCGACGCCGGTGCTGGTGCCCGCCGGCCTGGGCGGCTGGTTTCGGCGCCGCGGCTTCACCGAGGTCGTCGAGCTTGACTGGTGGCAGTCCGCGGAGGTGGCCGGGTTGACCTTCGACTTCGCCCCGGCCCGGCACTGGAGCCGCCGCGGGCCCCGCGACACCTGCCGGAGCCTGTGGGGCAGCTGGGTGATCACCGGGCCGCGGCACCGCGTCTACCACGCCGGGGACACCGGTTACGGCCCGCACTTCGCCGAGATCGCGCAGCGGTACCCGGGCATCGACGTGGCGATGGTGCCGATCGGCGCGTACGACCCGCGCTGGTTCATGAAGCCGGTGCACATGAACCCGGAGGAGGCCGTCCAGGCGGTCGAGGACCTGGGTGCGGCGCACGCCGCGACGATGCACTGGGGCACCTTCGTGCTGACCCGCGAGCCGGTGGTGGAGCCGCTGACCCGGGTCCGCAAGGCCTGGCGCGAAGCGGGCCGCGACCCGGAGCAGCTCTGGGACCTCGCGGTCGGCGAATCCCGCACCCTGACCACCTGAAGCCCACGAGACACCGACACGCCGTCAACCCGCAGTTTCAATTGAAACTGCGATTCCCCGTGGCTGAGAACCGCAGTTTCAATTGAAACTGCGAACTGGTGGTGCCGCAGCCGCGAGGCCACACCCAAACGTCGATGGGGTGTCGCATGCGCCGCAGGCGCATATCCCACCCTGGCAACCGGAACCGCCGCTGAGGTTCCGCTACCGGCACCGCTACGCAGGATGAGGATGGAACCACCAACACGGAAACGTCAGTCCACGAGGGCTTGGTAGACGAGCTGGTGGAGCTGGGAGCGGATCGGGTGGGTGCTGGAGGGCATCAGCTGGGTCAGGAACAGGACCGTCAGGTCCTCGGCCGGGTCGACCCAGAACACCGTGCTGGCCAGGCCGCCCCAGGCGAACTCGCCCGTCGAGCCGGGCACCTTGCCCGCCACGGGATCCTCCAGCACCGAGAAGCCCAGGCCGAAGCCCTTGCCCGCGTTGGCCACCTCGGAGAACGCGCCGAGCGCGAAGTTCTCCAGGTCGGTCCCGCCAGGCAGGTGGTTGCGGGTCATGTAGTCGACCGTCCTGCTGCCCAGCAGCCGGACGCCGTCCAGCTCGCCGCGGCGCAGCAGCATCTGGGTGAACCGGTGGTAGTCGTGCGCCGAGGAGAACAGCCCCCCGCCGCCGGAGAGCGCCTTGGGCAGCTCGAACGCCGCTGCGAAGGCCTCGTCGTGGCGGGGGTGGCGCCGGGCCCGGCCCTGCGGGTCGGCCACGTACAGGGTGGCCAGCCGGTCGGCGTCGGCGCGGTCCACCGCGAACCCGGTGTCGGTCATGCCCAGCGGTTCGAAGATGCGGCTGCGGAAGAACTCGTCGAGGGTCTGCCCGGAGGCCACCTCGACGATCCGGCCGAGCACGTCGGTGGCCACCGAGTAGTTCCAGGCGGTGCCGGGGTCGAACAGCAGCGGCAGCGACGCCCACTCGTCGCAGCAGGCGGCCAGGTCCAGGTCCGCGGCCATGCCGTGCTCGAAACCGGCGCGCCGGTAGAGCTCGTCCACCGGGTGCAGGTAGTGGAACGCGTAGGTGAGTCCCGAGGTGTGGGTCAGCAGGTGCCAGATCCGCATCTCCTCGCCCGCCGGGCGGGTCTGCGGGGCGCGGGCGGTGCCGCCGGTGTAGACCCGCAGGTCGGCGAAGGACGGGATGAAGTCGCTGACCGGGTCGGTGAGCTCGAAGGCGCCTTCCTCGTGCAGCATCATGATCGCCGTCGAGGTGATCGGCTTGGTCATCGAGTAGATCCGGAACAGCGTGTCCGGCCGCACCGGGGCGCTGCTCTCGACGTCGCGCATGCCGTGGGTGGCCAGGTGCGCGATCTTGCCGCCGCGGGCGACCAGGGCCAGCCAACCGGGCAGCTTGCCCGCCTCGACGTACTGGGCGAAGTGCCGGTCGATGCGCCGCAGCCGGGCCGCGTCGAAGCCGACTTCGCCGGGGTCCACCTTGATCTCCACCGGGATCCCTCCTCGCGCTCATCGGGTACGTCGTGTTTCTACACGTGGCGGGTACCAGCCAGCTGCGTGGGATGCGAAAACCTTTCTGCTATTCCGGCGTGCGTCGGTCCAGCCGGGTAGCGTCAGGAGGGTGACGAACCCGACCCCACCTCCTGGCCTGCCCCGCACCGCAGGGGAGCTGCGGGCCAGCGGCCACGCCCCGCGCAGCGTGAAGGCAGAGCTGCGCGCGAACCTGCTGACCGCGCTGCGCTCCGGCCGCGTGCTGTGGCCCGGCATCGTCGGCTTCGACCAGACCGTGCTGCCGCAGCTGGAGCGCGCCCTGATCGCCGGGCACGACCTGGTGCTGCTCGGCGAGCGCGGCCAGGGCAAGACCCGGCTGCTGCGCGGTCTGGTCGAACTCCTGGACGAGTGGACCCCGGTCATCGACGGCTCGGAGCTCGGCGAGCACCCGCTGCAACCGATCACCCCGGCCTCCCGGCGGCGGGCCGCCGAGCTCGGCGACGAGCTGCCGGTGGCCTGGCGGCACCGCAGCGAGCGCTACGCGGAGAAGCTGGCCACCCCGGACACCTCGGTCGGCGATCTGGTCGGCGACGTCGACCCGGTCAAGGTCGCCGAGGGCCGGTCGCTGGGCGACCCGGAGACCATCCACTTCGGACTCGTGCCCCGCGCGCACCGCGGCATCGTGACCATCAACGAGCTGCCGGACCTGGCCGAGCGGATCCAGGTCGCGCTGCTGAACGTGATGGAGGAACGCGACATCCAGATCCGCGGCTACAGCCTGCGGCTGCCGCTGGACGTGCTGGTGGTCGCCACCGCCAACCCCGAGGACTACACCAACCGTGGCCGGATCATCACCCCGCTGAAGGACCGCTTCGGCGCCGAGATCCGCACCCACTACCCGCTGGACGTCGACGACGAGGTGGCCCTGGTGCGCCAGGAGGCGGACCTGCCCGCCGAGGTCGGCGACCACCTGCTGGAGGTGCTGGCCCGGTTCGTCGGCCACCTGCGCGAATCCCCCGCGGTGGACCAGCGCTCCGGGGTGTCGGCGCGGTTCGCCATCGCCGCCGCCGAGACCGTCTCGGCCGCCGCACTGCACCGCGCCGCGGTGACCGGCGAGCACCCGGCGGTGGCGCGGCCGGTAGACCTGGCCGCGGTGCCCCCGGTGCTGCGCGGCAAGATCGAGTTCGAGGCCGGTGAGGAGGGGCGCGAGGACGAGCTGCTCGGCTACCTGCTGCGCCGCTCGGTGGCCGACACCGCGCGCACCCTGTTCGCCGGGCTGGACCTGCAGTCGCTGGCCCAGGCCGTGGCCGACGGCCACCCGGTGGCCACCGGGGAGCGGGTGTCCGGGCAGGACGTGCTGACCGCGCTGCCGGAGCTGCCGGTGCTGCACCAGGTCGCCGAGCGGCTCGAGGTGCGGGCCGGTGATCCGCCCGGGCGCATCGCCAGCGCGGTGGAGCTGGCGCTGGAGTCGCTGTTCCTGGCCAAGAAGCTGGGCAAGGACGCCGAGGACGACAGGTCGGTGTACAGCTGATGTCCCGGCGGTTCCGGTACGACGCGTGGCACGGCGGGACCGACCCGCTGGAGCCACCGGTGGACCTGCGCGCCGCATTGGACCAGCTCGGTCGCGACGTCATGGAGGGCGCTTCGCCGCGCTCGGCGCTGGAGGAGCTGCTGCGCACCGGAACCCGCGATGTCGCGGGCCTGGACGAGCTCAGCCGCCGGTTGTGGCAGCGGCGCAGCGAGCTGCAGCGGCGCCACCGCCTGGACGGCACGATCAGCGAGGTGCGGCGGCTGCTGGAGCGGGCGCTGGAGCAGGAGCGGCTCGCGCTCGCCGCCGACACCAGCGAGGACGCGCGGTTCCGCGAGCTGCAGCTGGGCGCGCTGCCACCGGACGTGGCCGGGCAGGTCAACGAGCTGGCCACCTACGACTGGCGCTCCCCGGAGGCGCGGGAGGCCTTCGAGGAGATCCAGCAGGTGCTGGGTTCGGAGGTCCTCGAGCAGCGCTTCCAGGGCATGAAGCAGGCGATGCAGCAGGTCGGGCCCGAGGACGTCGAGCGGGTGCGGGAGATGCTCGACGACCTGTCGGCGCTGCTGGCCGCGCACGCCCGCGGCGATGCCGACGTGCCGGAGAAGTTCGATCAGTTCATGGCGCGGCACGGCGAGTTCTTCCCGGAGGACCCGCGCACCGTCGACGAGCTGATCGACGCGCTCGCGGCGCGGTCTGCTGCTGCGCAGCGCCTGCTGAACTCGATGAGCGCGCAGCAGCGCGACGAGCTGCTGGCGCTGTCCCAGCAGGCCTTCGGCGACCCGCGCATCGCGCAGGCGTTGCAGCGCCTGGACCAGCAGTTGGAGCAGTTGCGGCCAGGCGAGGACTGGGCCGGGCGGGCGCGGTTCCGCGGCGACCAGCCGATGGGGCTGGCGGAGGCGACCGCGGCGATGGCCGAGCTCGGCGAGATGGACCGGTTGGCCGAGCAGCTGGGGCAGTCCTACCCCGGGGCGAGCCTGGCCGACATCGACCTGGAGGCACTGGAGCGGCAGCTGGGCCCGCAGGCCGTCGTCGACGCGCAGCGGTTGTCGGAGATCGAACGGCAGCTGCGCCGCCAGGGCATGCTGCAACGCGCGCCCGATGGGAGCCTGCGGCTGAGCCCGCGCGCGATGCGGCGACTCGGCGAGACCGCGCTGCGCTCGGTGATCTCGCAGTTGCGCTCGCGGCGTGGGGAGCGCGACACCGACCGCGCCGGGGCGGCGGGGGAGCTCACCGGCACCACGCGGCCGTGGAGCTACGGCGACTCCGAGCCGTGGGACGCCTCCCGGACGGTGCGCAACGCGATGCTGCGCCGCGCGGCTGGCGGTGCCGACTCGCCGCTGCTGGACATCTCGGACCTGGAGGTCGCCGAGACCGAGCAGCGCTCGCGGGCGGCCGTGGTGCTGTGCGTGGACACGTCGTGGTCGATGGTGCAGGACGGGCGCTGGGTGCCGATGAAGCGCACCGCCCTGGCGTTGCACCACCTGGTGGCCACCCGGTTCCGCTCCGATGCGCTGCAGCTGGTCACCTTCGGCCGCTACGCCTCCACTGTGGACATCGGTGGGCTCGCCGCGCTGGAGGGGGTGTGGGAGCAGGGCACCAACCTGCACCACGCGCTGCTGCTGGCCGGTCGTCACCTGCGCCGCCACCCGGACGCCAAGCCGGTGGTGCTGGTGGTCACCGACGGTGAGCCGACCGCCCACCTGGAACCCGACGGCGAAGCCGTCTTCCAGTACCCGCCTGATCCGCGAACACCCGCCGTCACGCTGTCCGAAGTGGACGCCCTGGCCCGGCTGGGCACCACGCTGAGCGTCTTCATGCTGGGCGAGGACCCGAGGCTGGAGGCGTTCGTCGACCTGCTGGCCCGCCGCGGTGGCGGCCGAGTACTGGCCCCCTCCGCCGACGGTCTGGGCGCCGCAGTCGTCGGCGACTACCTCCGCACCAAGCGTCGCCGCTGAACCGGGTCACCCGGTCGCGGCGGTTTCCTCCTCCGTGGGGGCCCGCCGAGCGCGCTTGTGCGGCAGGGCCTTGTTGTGGACCCCGGAGAGCAGCTCGTGGACGCCGTAGTGCTTGGGGTGGCGGTAGAGGGCCGCCCAGAAGATCACCATCAGCGCGACGACCGCCGCGACCACCAGGAAGCCGAGTAGCAGGACCTTCGGCAGCGAGATGACTGCCTTGACCAGCCGCTCCGGTTCGTTGAGCAGCGCCTCGACACCGCTGGACAGGGCCGCTCCCGGCAGGCTCACGGCCGCCAGCGCGCCCATCATCATCAGCAGCATGACGGGCATCAGCGCGAGCCCGAGCGCCACCGCCCGGACCAGCAGTCGCCACGGGGCGGGCCGCCCCTCGTCCGGGCCAACCAGGTTCAGCAGCAGCAGCTTCTTGCCGGGTGTGCCACCGAAGGCAGAGGGCAGCAGGACGAAGTACACCACCAGCGTCAGCAGCAGCGCGAGGAACAGGCTGTTGCCGACGAACAGCGCGGACACCAGCCCGCAGACCAGCGTCGCGAACGGCAGGACGCACAGGTCCACCAGCAGCGCCACCAGCCGCCGCCCCAGCGGCACCGGTCGCTTCGCCAACGCCTCGTCGTCGATGGAGTCCAACGTGGGCAGCACGCGGGTCACCGGCCCGGCGAGCCACCAGCCCAGCATCGCACCGCAGGTGTTGGTGATCAGGTCGTCCACATCGGCCAGTCGGTACGGGCACTCGTACAGGCCCCAGACGCCGGTGTACTGGGTGAGTTCGAAGAACAGCGAGACGCCCAGGCCGATCGCGGCGGTGGTGGGGAAGTTGCGGTTGAAGTGGTAGCGCAGGTACATGCCCAGCGGCACGAGCAGCGCCACGTTCAGCGCCATCTGCCACACCGCGGGGTTGTGCAGGACGAGGGTGCCGAAGCTGACCTCGCCGCCCGCTTCCTTCCAGATGTCGCCGAAGGTGTTGCCGGGTGTCAGCGCCGGGTGCGCCATCTGCGGGTACTTCGCGCACACGTCGACCGCTCGCGAGGGCAGCGGGATCAGCGTCATGAAGAACGCGGTCAACGAGTAGAACAGGAAGCTGTAGAACGACAACGTTCGCCAGCTCGACATGACGCCGTGCCTGCGGTAGGTGACCACGGCGGCGGGGAGGAACAGCACCAGCGCGAGCAACGGGAAGATGAGCGCTGCTGTCTTGATGGGCAGCAGGTGAACGCTTGACACGGCGCCCCACTATACGTATGCCCTTTCGAGCACCCACTGCGTCCCATCGGCCCCGCTCACGCTGCTGCGGTCCCCTGTCGTGCGGTTTTACAGTTTCAACTGAAACTGTAAATACCCGGCGTGTCGTGGCGCCGACACGCCGACGACATGCCTTGGTCGGGTGACCCCCGACGCGATTTCATTGGGAACAAGGCGTCTGATCCCCCTTGGAATCGCGTCACCCCGAGGTCGGATGTCACCACGGAGGTCGACGTGCCGCGGCGGTGCGTCGGGGTGGGGTCCGGTCGGTCTAGTGGGGTGTTCGGCGGGGTGTTGTCAGGGGGTCCAGGTTGGTTGGGTAGTGGGTTCTTCCTTCGGTGAAAGCCCTTTCGAAGGCGTTGCGGGACAGGTGTTCTCGGGCTCTGGTGGTGGTTCGGTCGACGTCGTCGCGTTCCGCTTCGGGGAGTGGGGTGCCTGCCGAGGCTCGTGCCGCTGCGGCCGCGCCGAGCAGGCGGGCCGCTCGTCCCGGGTCCGAGGCGACCTCTGCGCTGGCCAGGCCTTCGAGGGTGAGGGCTGTTGCTCGTGGGTCGTTGATGCGGCGCGCGATCCGGTGCGCTGCCAGGTGGTGTTCACGGGCCCCCGCGAGGTCACCGCGCCGTTCGGCGAGGTAGCCGAGTTCCACCAGGATCAGCGTGTTGCCCGGCTCGAACTCCACCATGCGGTGCCACTCCAGGACGCGGTGCAGGTGGCGTTCCGCGTCGGCGAAGCGGCCTTCGCGGCGGGCGCCGAGCGCCAGGCCGGTCTCGGCGTACATCTCGGCGGGGGTGAAGCCGCGTTCGGCGGCCAGCCGCCTCGCGCGTTCGTGCAGTTCTCGCGCTCGTGGGTAGTCGTGCTCGAGCAGCGCCACCCGGCCGAGCCAAGCCGTCTGGTACGCCACTTCGGCCCACAGGCCGATGCCCTCGGCGCCGAGCAGGGCTTCGGTGTGGTGGCGCTTGGCGTCGGCGTAGTCGCCGGTGATCCCGGCGATGGTGCCCAGCGCGTAGGACGCCTGGGCCAGCCCCCAGCGGTCACCGGTGGTGCGGAAGAGCTCCGCGCTCCGCTGCGCGGCGTTCAATGCCGCGGCGAGGTCGCCGCGGGTCATCAGGTGCATCGACCGGTCGCTCAGCGCGGCCGCCAGTCCCCACTGGTCGTCCAGTTCGGCGAACTCCGCGACCACCTCGTCGATCGAGGGTTCGGACGCGGTCAGGTTCGCGATCGTGTACTGCGCGTGGGCGAGGAACCAGCGGGCTCGGGCACGCCGCCCGCGGTCGGGGACGTCCCGCCACGCCTCGACGCGGTCCACCTGCTCGCCGGTCAGCAGCGCGATCGCCGCGTACCACGCGGCGGCCTCCGCGCGGGCTGGGCCGGATCCGGTCAGCGCCGCCGCGAGCGACTGCCGGGCTTCGCTGAGCCTGCCTCGCAGGAACCAGTACCAGCACAGCGCGGTCACCAGCCGCAACGCCACGTCGGGGGCCGCGTCGTCGAGCACAGCGCGCAGGTTGGCCGCTTCGGCGTCCAGAAGTTCGAGCCAGCGCCGCTGGTCAGGGCCGCGCAGCCGGGTTTCGGCGTGCTCGGCGAAGGCGGTGTAGTAGTCGTTGCGCCGCTGGCGCAGGGCGTCGTGCTCCTCGGCTTCGCGCAGCCGTTGCAGGCAGTAGGCGGCGACGCTGTCCAGCAGCCGGTAGCGGCGTTCGCCGGTCCTGGTCTCCGCCGCGACCACCAGGGACCGGTCCACCAGCCGCGCCAGCAGGTCCAGCACCTCGGTCGGGCGGACCCCGTCACCGGAGCACACCGCTTCAGCTGCGGCGAGGGTGCAGCCGTCGCGGTGGATCGCCAAGCGGCGCAACACGATGCGCTCCGCGGTCGGCAGCAGCTGCCAGCTCCAGTCGATGACCGCCTGCAGGGTCCGCTGCCGTTCCGGCGCGTCGCGGTGGCCGGAGGTCAGCAGCGCGAACCGGTCGTCCAACCTGGACTCCAGCGTCGCCGCGCCGAGGACGCGGATGCGGGTGGCGGCCAGCTCCAGCGCCAGCGGGATGCCGTCGAGCCGACGGCAGATCGCCGCCACCGAGGCCGAGTTGCCAGCGGTGACCTCGAAACGCGGGGAAGTGGCGGCGGCGCGCGCGGTGAACAACCGCACCGCAGCTGAGGCGCGCACGGCGTCGAGCTCGGCGCCCTCGTCGGGCACAGCCAGGGGTGGCACCGGCAGCAGCACCTCACCAGCGATGCCCAGCGCCTCTCGGCTGGTGGCGAGGACCCGCAGCCCCGGCACCGCCCGCAGCAGCCGCGCGACCATCGTCGCAGCGGAGGTGACCACGTGCTCGCAGTTGTCGAGCACCAGCAGGACCTCCTTGGTGCGCAACGAGTCCACGAGCGGGTCGGTGGCCGAGGGGCCCGCCTCCTGCACGCCCAGCGCGGCGAGCACGGCGTGCTCCAGCGAGCAGGTGGAATCCTCCCCTGCCTGGATACCGGCCAGCTCGACCAGTCGCACGCCGTCCCGGAACACCGCGCCGCGCGCGGATTCGATCGCCAGCCGCGTCTTGCCCACACCGCCCGGTCCGGTCAACGTGACCAGTCGCGACGAACCCAGCAGCGCCAGCACCTCGGCGCTCTCCCCGTCCCGACCAACCAGGTCGGTCACCGGCACCGGCAGGTTGTGCGGGGCGGGGGCCGGGGGAGCCAGCGAGGTGTCCTGGTTCAGGACCGCCTGCTGGAGCTCGACCACCTCCGGGCTCGGGTCGATGCCCAGCTCGTCGGCCAGCCGCTCGCGCAGGTCCGCCAGACCGGCCAACGCCTCGCCCTGCCGCCCGGCGCGGTACAACGCCCGCACGTGCAATGCCCGCAGCCGCTCGCGCAGCGGGTTGGCCGCCACCAGCTCGCCGAGCTCGCCGACCAGCGCAGCGTGTTCGCCCAGCTCAAGCCGGGTCTCGGCGAACTCCTCCAGCGCGGCGAGGTGTTCCTCCGCCAACCGCTGCCGGGCGGCCTGGACGAACGGCTCGTCGGCGAAGTCGGCGAACGCGGGCCCCCGCCACAGCGCCAGGGCATCGGCGAGCAGTGCCCGCCGCGCACCGGGTCTCGCGGTCGCGCGGGCCTGCGCGACGAGACGGCGGAAGCGGTGCGCGTCGACGGCCTCCGGGGCGATGGCCAGCGCGTACCCGGCCGGGCCGTAGGTCACCAGCTCCCGGCCGATGGCCCGGCGCAGCTGGGAGACCTTGGTCTGGAGTGTGTTGGTCGGGTTGCCCGGTGGTTCGGCGCCCCACAGGGAGTCGACCAGGCGGTCGGCCGACACGGGGCCGTCGTGCGCCAGCAGCGCCGCGAGCAGTGCGCGGACCTTCGCCTCGGGGACCGCGACCGGTTCGCCCTCGGCGGTCCACACCCCCAGCGGGCCGAGAACTCCGAAACGCACGGTTCCACCCTAGTCCGCGTGCCCGACACCCCCAGCCGATCGTGCGTGGACCGTGCGCGGGCCCCAGCAGGGTGGCTACCAGCGGAAAGGAGAAGCGATGAACGAGAAGGCCGTGAGCGTCCTGGGGCTCGGTGACATGGGAACCGCGCTGGCGGACGCCTTGCTCGCGGCGGGCCACCGGGTGACGGTCTGGAACCGCACCGCGGCCAAGGCCGAGCCGCTGGTGGTCAAGGGGGCGACCCGCGCGGACACCGCCGCCGACGCGGTCCTGGCCAGCCAGCTGGTGGTGGTCTGCCTGCTCGACTACGACTCGGTCAGCCAGGTGCTCGCCCCGCGCACCGATGTGCTGGCGGGGCGCACGTTGGTCAACCTGACCAACGGCACGCCCGGCCAGGCCCGCGAGATGGCCACCTGGGCCGCCGACCACGGGGCCGACTACCTCGACGGCGGCATCATGGCGGTCCCGCCGACGATCGCCACCCCGGCGGCGTTCGTGCTCTACAGCGGCCCGAGCGGCGCCTTCGACACCGCGCGGCCAGTGCTGGACGCCTTCGGCGGGAGCCACTACCTCGGAGAGGACCCGGGGCTCGCGCCGCTGCACGACATCGCCCTGCTCTGCGGCATGTACGGGATGTTCGGCGGTGCGCTGCACGCCTTCGCGCTGGTGCGCTCGGCGGGCAGGTCCGCGGCCGAGTTCGCCCCGATGGTCCGCCGGTACGTCGAGACGATGGGCGTCCACGCGGAGGCGATGGCCGCGCGCATCGACGCCGGTGACTACGCCAACGACGTGACCTCGAACCTCGCCATGCAGGCCGCCGCGTACGGCAACTTCCTCGTCGCAGCCGAGGAAGCGGGGGTCAGCACCGAGCTGATCACGCCGGTCCACTCGCTGTTGCAGCGCCGGGTCGCCGACGGACACGGCCACGAGGACACCGCGAGCCTCGTCGAACTGCTCCGGAACTGACTTTGCAGTCCTATGTGGACCGACGAGGGAACTGAGGGGAACAACGTGGAACAACCAGTCACCCTGATCGGCCTGGGGCCGATGGGGCAGGCCATGGTCAACTCGCTGCTCGAGGCCGGGCACCCGGTCACGGTGTGGAACCGGACCGCCAGCCGCGCCGACGGCGTCGTCGCGCGCGGTGCTGTTCGCGCGGCCAGCCCGGCCGAGGCGGTGCGGGCGAGCGAGCTGGTCCTGCTCAGCCTGACCGACTACCAGGCGATGTACGACGTCCTCGGACCTGTCGAGGACCTGCGCGGCAAGGTGCTCGTCAACCTCAGCTCGGACAGCCCGGCGAGGACCAGGGAGGCGGCGGAGTGGGCCGAGCGGCGCGGTGCCCGATTCCTCACCGGCGGGATCATGGTGCCCGCGCCGGTGGTCGGCACCGAGGCGTCCTACGCCTACTACAGCGGTCCGCGGGACGTCTTCGACGCGCACGAGAAGACGCTGGGGGTGATCGGCGCACCGCACCACATGGGTGCCGATCCCGGCTTGGCGCAGCTGTTCTACCAGGCCAACCTGGATGTCTTCCTGACCGCGCTGTCGGCCTTCCTGCACGGGGCGGCGCTGCTCGGCTCGGCCGGGGTGCCCGCGCCGGACTTCGCGCCGTGGGCAGCGCAGGTGCTCCAGCTCGCGATCCAGTTGCTGCCGGAATCCGCTGCGCGGGTCGACACCGATGATCACCCCGGGGACCTGAGCACGGCGAGGATGATGGGTGCGACCGCCGACCACGTCCTGGCCGCCAGCGAAGAGGCGGGCATCGACCTGGACCTGCCGCGCGCGGTCAAGGCGAACTACGACCGGGCCATCGCCACGGGCTGCGGCGGCGACAACTGGACCCGGCTGATCGACGGCATCCGCAACCCCCGGTAGTGCCCCGCGGCCGGACCTCGCGGCGGGCTGCCGAGTCCGGCGTGCCCCGGACGGGTGCGGGGTCGTCCTCCGCGATGTCAACGGAGGTCGGACATCTGATCTCCGTTGACATCGCGTTGACCGGGGTGGCCTCCCACCTGGGTGGGGACGCACCGGCCCGTCGCTGCTTGGCGGAGGTCACGGCCCGCAGCAGGGCACACCGCCCCGAGGAAGTGACGTCACTGCCCGGCGAAGGAGTTGACCACCGCCGGGTTGGCGTCGATCCACTTCTTGGCCGCCTGCTGCTCCTGGCCCTTCTGGGCGCTGTTGATCTCGTTCTCCAGCGAGGCCAGCTGCTCGTCGGTCAGCCGGAACTTCTTGACCATCTCGGTGACCTCGGGAAAGTCCTGGCTGAACCCGGCGCGGCCGATGGCGTGCAGCTGCTCAGCCTGGCCCATCGCGCCCCTCGGGTCCTGCAGGTCCTTCATCGGGTAGCGGGCGTACGCCCAGTGCGGGTGCCACAGCGTCACCACGATCGGCTTCTGGTCGTCGGTCGCCTTCTGCAGCGCGGCCAGCATCGCTGTGGTCGAGGAGGTCTGCAGGGTGTACTCGCCCTCCAGACCGTACGCCGGCAGCATCTCCTTGGTGGTGCGGCTCAGCCCGGCGCCCGGGTCGATGCCGGTGATCACCCCGCCGAACATGCCCGCCCGGCCCCGGAGGTCCTCGATCGAGTTGATGTCGGTGAGGTACTCCGGCACCGCGATGTTCAGCGTGCCCTGGTCGTACCAGACACCGAGGTCCTCCAGCTGCGGCCCGTACTGCGCCCAGTAGTCGGCGTGGGTCGCCGGCAGCCAGCCGTCCAGGAACAGGTCCGGGTTGCCCTGGGCGAGCCCGGCGTAGATCGGCCCGACCTCCAGCTCCGTGGCGTTGACCTGGTATCCCCGGCGCTCCAGCAACTCCTTGAAGAGGTAGGTGACGGCGATGTCCTCGTCCCAGGCGATGTAGCCGATGTTGATCGCCTTCGCCTCCTGGCCGGTCTGGGCTTCCCGGCCCCCGCACCCGGCGGCGACCAGGACCAGCGCGGCCAGCGCGGCGAGCAGCGCGACGAGTCTGCGTGGTCTCCTGCTGGTCAACATTCCTGCCTGCCTTCCCGCGGCGAGGTGCTGAACCGGGGTTCAGCCGGTCCTGGCCGCTTTGCGCTCCGCCCGCGCCACCGGCGAGCGGTCCGAGAGCACCCCGGTGATCCGGTCCAGGTAGACCGCGAGGATCACCACGGACAGCCCGGCTTCGAAGCCCTGGCCGAGCTGCACCCGGGTGACCGCCTCGTAGATGGCGGTGCCCAGCCCGGCCGCGCCGACCATGCCCGCGATGACCACCATCGACAGCGCCAGCATGATCACCTGGTTGATGCCGGCCATGATCGACGGCATGGCCAGCGGGAGCTGGATGCCGGTGAGGATCTTGCGGGTCGGCGCGCCGAACGCCTCGCCCGCCTCGACGACCTCGGCGTCCACCTGCCGGATGCCCAGCTCGGTGAGCCGGACCCCCGGCGGCAGCGCGAAGATCACGGTGGCCACCACGCCCGGCACCGTGCCGATGTTGAAGAACACGATGACCGGCACCAGGTAGACGAACGCCGGCATGGTCTGCATCAGGTCCAGCACCGGCCGCACCACCCCGCTGACCTTGCGGTTGCGGGCCGCCAGGATGCCCACCGGGATGCCGATCGCCACCGCGAGCACGCTGGCCACCAGCACCAGGGCCAGCGTCTCCATCGCGGCGTCGAATTCGCGCATGCTGGCGACCAGGCCGAAGCCGACCAGGCTGAACAGCGCGAACCGCCAGCTGCGCAACCACAGCGCCAGCGCGCTGAACAGCAGCACCATGACCAGGTCGGGCAGCCAGTTCAGCGCGTAGGTCAGCCCGGCCACCGCCGAGCGCAGCACCATGTCGATGAAGTCGAACACCGGGCCAATGTTGTTGTTCAGCCAGGTGACGACCGCCGAGAACCAGTCGCCGACCGGGATGCGCGGCAGGTCGGCTTGGGCGGCGAGCAGCAGGGCATCAGGCATCGGAGGCCTCCTCGACCGCGGTGGGCACCTGCGCCTCGCGGCTCAACGCGGCGAAGACGGCGGCCGGGGCGACCGCGCCGAGCAGCCGCTGCTGCTCGTCGAGCACCGGCACCGGGTGGTCTCCCAGCTGGGCGAACAGCTCGCGCAGCGGTGTGCCGCCGGGCACCGGGGCCACCCCGGGCGGTGCCTCGACCCGCGGGTCGGCCAGCGCCGACGCGGTGAGCACCCGGGTGCGGTCGACGTCCTGGACGAACTCGGCCACGTAGTCGTCGGCTGGCTCGCGCAGGATCTGCTCGGCGGTGCCGATCTGCACGATCCGCCCGGCCCGCATCATCGCGATCCGGTCGCCCAGGCGCATCGCCTCGTTGAGGTCGTGGGTGATGAAGATGATCGTCTTGGCCAGCTTGGCCTGCAGGTTGAGCAGCTGGTCCTGCATCTCGCGCTTGATCAGCGGGTCCAGCGCGCTGAACGCCTCGTCCATCAGCAGGACGTCGGTCTGCGCGGCCAGCGCGCGCGCCAGGCCGACCCGCTGCCGCATCCCGCCGGAGAGCTGCTGCGGGTAGCGGTCGCCCCAGCCGGTCAGCCCGACCAGCTCCAGCGCCTCGGTGGCCTTCTCGGTGATCTCGGCGGCGGGGCGGCCCTGGACCTGCAGCCCGTAGCCGGCGTTGTCCAGCACGGTCCGGTGCGGGAACAGCGCGAAGTGCTGGAACACCATGCTCATCTTCTGCTGGCGCATCGCGCGCAGCGCCTTGCCGGACATGGTGGTGATGTCCTCGCCGTCGACGAGCACCCGGCCCGAGGTGGGGGTGAGCAGGCCGTTGATCATCCGAATCAGGGTCGACTTGCCGGAGCCGGACAGGCCCATCACGACGAAGGTCTCGCCCTCGGCCACCTCGAACGAGGCGTCGACCACCGCGGCGGTGCCGCCCGCGGCCCGGATCTCCCCCGGGTCGGCCCCGGCCTCCAAGCGGCGGACCAGCTCCGCTGGCCGCGGCCCGAACACCTTGTGGAGCCGTTCCACCCGTATCGATGTCACGATCGCCTCCGCCCGCTCCGCGACCCGGGCGTGCGGTGCCCGGGTTCGCGCCCCACCCTCTCGGCGCGGTTCGCTGGTCCGGCGCCCGGGCAATGGCGCGCGTCCGGTCCTGGGTCGATCTCCACTTCGAACGCGTTGGCCTTTCCATGGGGCCGCTGACCAGCTGAGACATCACATTGTTCAGCGAGTTCCGCAATTTTCCAGGGTTCAATGATCCCACTTCGGGTGCGGAGTTGAGAAGTGCCGGGAAATGGCTCAGAAACCGATCTCCGGCGCGGGAATCCGAAGGGGCGGCGGCCGGGCGCGCGGCCGGTGCTCCCACGATGTGACACGGGCTATCACCCGGACGGCGGCGTCCACCCGCGGCGGACGTTTAAGGTCGGGTGCATGCAACCCTGGTCATCGGTTCCCGTGCCTCACGTGCCGGGCACGCCACGTCCGCTGCACCTGTTCGACACCGCGGCCGGTGCGGTCAAGCCCACCGAACCCGGTCCCACCGCGCGGATGTACGTGTGCGGCATCACGCCGTACGACGCCACCCACCTCGGTCACGCCGCCACCTACCTGGCGTTCGACCTGGTCCACCGGGTGTGGCTGGACAACGGTCACCAGGTGCACTACGTGCAGAACGTCACCGACATCGACGACCCGCTGCTGGAGCGCGCCGAGCGCGACAGCGAGGACTGGGTGGTGCTCGCGATGCGCGAGACCGCGTTGTTCCGTGAGGACATGGAGGCCCTGCGGGTGGTGCCGCCGCAGGACTTCATCGGCGCGGTCGAGTCCATCCCGGAGATCGTCGAGGCGGTCGGCAAGCTGCTGGCCTCCGGCGCGGCCTACCGGGTCGACGACGAGCACCCGGACATCTACTTCCGCCACCGGGCCAGCGGGCACTTCGGCTACGAGTCCAACTACGACGACGAGACCATGCGCGCGTTCTTCGCCGAGCGCGGCGGCGACCCGGACCGGAAGGGCAAGGAGCACCCGCTGGACGCGCTGCTGTGGCGGGCCGCGCGCGACGGCGAGCCGTCCTGGGAGTCCGAGCTGGGGTCGGGGCGGCCGGGCTGGCACCTGGAGTGCTCGGTCATCGCGCTGAACCGGCTGGGCCTGGGCTTCGACGTGCAGGGTGGCGGCTCGGACCTGATCTTCCCGCACCACGAGTTCAGCGCCGCGCACGCCGAGTCGCTGACCGGCGAGTTCCCGTTCGCCCAGCACTACGTGCACGCCGGGATGATCGGGCTGGACGGCGAGAAGATGTCCAAGTCCAAGGGCAACCTGGTGTTCGTCTCCCGGTTGCGCGGCGACCGGGTGGACCCGATGGCCATCCGGTTGGCGCTGCTGGACGGCCACTACCGCACCGACCGGTCCTGGACGGCTGACGCGCTGACCGCGGGCACCGCCCGGTTGGCGCGCTGGCGCCAGGCCGTCGCGCTGGAGTCCGCCCCGGCGGCGGAGTCGGCGGTCGCCCAGCTGCGCGAGCGGTTGTCCGACGACCTCGACACCCAGCAGGCGCTGCGGGCCGTCGACGCCTGGGTGGAGGAGGCGCTGACCACCGGCGGTTCCGACCGCGAGGCGCCGCAGCTGGTCCGGACCGCCGTCGACGCCCTGCTCGGCGTCGAGCTCTGAAACGCGGTGGAGGGGCGCCGGTCCGGCTGGGGACCGGCGCCCCTCTGGCATGCTCCGGGAGCGCGGTCGCGACAGCCGACCGCGGGGAGGGGTTGAGATGCGGGAGGTCCTGGTCGTCGGGGCGGGGCAGGCCGGGTTGCAGCTGGCCCTGGGCCTGCAGGCCCGCCAGTACGAGGTGACCCTGGTGTCCGGGCGGACGCCGGAGCAGATCCGCGGCGGGCGGGTGATGTCCACGCAGGCCATGTTCGGCACCGCGCTGGCCAACGAGCGCGCGCACGGCCTGAACTTCTGGGACGACGAGGCGCCGCCCATCACCGGCCTGCGCAAGACCGTCGAGAAGCCGGGCGAGGGGCGGCTGCTGGACTGGCGGGGCGAGTTCGCCCGGCCCGCGCAGTCGGTGGACCAGCGGGTGAAGATGGCGCGCTGGCTGGAGCTGTTCGCCGAGCGCGGCGGCGCGGTCGAGCCCCGGACCACCACCGCCACCGAGCTGGACGCGATGGCCCCGGGCTACGACCTGGTGGTGGTCGCGACGGGGGCCGGTGAGCTGGGCCGAATCTTCGAGCGCGATCGGCAGCGCTCGCCGTTCACCGAGCCGCAGCGCGCGCTGGCCGTCGCCTACGTGCGCGGTGCCGCGCCGGATCCGGACGTGCCCGACACTGGTCTGCTCCGGGCGAACTCGGTGCCCGGCGTCGGCGACATCTACGTCATCCCCGGTTGGACCTCCGGTGGTGCGTGCGACGTCCTGCTGTTCGAGGGCATCCCGGGCGGTCCGCTGGACTGCTGGTCGGACCGCCCCGGCGCGGACCAGCAGTGGTCGCGGATGCTGGAGCTGATGCGCGAGCACCTGCCTTCGGAGCACGCCCGGTTCACCAGCGCGGAGCTGACCGACGAGCGCGCCACGCTGTCCGGTGGCGTGACCCCGGTGGTGCGCAAGCCGGTCGCCGCGCTCCCCTCCGGCGCGGTGGTGCTGGGCATGGGGGACGCGGTGGTGGCCAACGACCCGATCACCGGTCAGGGCGCCAACGTCGCCAACCGCTGCGCGGAGTCCTACCTGGACAGCATCGTGGCGCGTGGCGAGCAGCCGTTCGACCGGGCCTGGATGCAGCAGGCCTTCGACCGGTTCTGGCAGCACGCGCAGCACGTGGTGACGTGGACCAACACGTCCCTGCGCCCGGCGCAGCCGCACGTGCAGCGGATCATGGCCGCAGCGGCGGAGCACGCGGAGATCCGCGACCGCTTCGCCAACGGCTTCGACGACCCGGCCGACTTCCAGACCTGGTTCCTGGACCCGGACGGCGCCGAGGAGTACCTGCGCAGCTTCGCGTGAGCGGACGGTTGGGCCGAGCGGATTGTACTATTTCACCCAAATGGGTTAAGAAGGGATGCGTTGATCACCCAGAAGTAGGAGGCTCACGTGTCCCGGTCCCGTCGATTCAGCGCGGCGGCGCTGGCGGCGGCGGTCATGGTGCTCACCGCGCCAGCCGCTGCGGCCACCCCCGCCGCGCCACCGCCGACCCGCCCGATGCCGGACAAGAGCATCGGCTTCTACGTCGGCAAGAACCGCACGGAGAACGGTGCCACGCTGCTCGGCGGGTTCGGGCACGAGCCGTCCAGCCACTGGTTGGAGATCGTGCCGCGCCAGCAGCACGAGCCGGGCTCGACGATCACCGTCGGCGCCACCGAGGAGGCCGACCTGCCCGGTCGGCTCACCCAGATCCCGCAGGTGCCGGAGACCGCGAAGTACATCACCTCCAACTACTCGGAGTTCGCCGGGTTCCCGGCGCCGCTGACCAACGGCGGGCTCAACGAGTTCCAGGTGGCGGCGCGCGACGTGTGGTCGGACTCGCGGCCCGAGCTGGTCGAGATGACCCCGCCCGGCCAGACCGGCCCCAACTACAGCGACCTCTCGCGCATCGCGATGGAGCGGGCGCACAGCGCGCGCGAGGCGGTGGAGATCCTCGGCGCGCTCATCGACGAGCACGGCTACACGACCTACGGCGGCAACTCCCACCTGTTCGCCGACGCCGACGAGGGCTGGGTGTTCATCGAGTTCGCCGGCGGCAAGGGGCTCTGGGCCGCCGAGCGGCTCGGCCCGGACGACGTGCGGGTGTCCTACCCCGGCTACATCGGCGACTTCCCGCCGGACTACCAGGACAACCCGGACTACGCGGGTTCGCCGAACCTGGTGGACTTCGCCGTCGAGCAGGGCTGGTGGGACCCGGCCAGCGGCAAGCCGTTCAATCTCCAGCAGGTCTACGGCACGCCGTTCCCCGGCCACCCCGGCCGGTCCACGCCGGACGACGAAGCGCCGTGGCGGCACCCGCCGACGCTGGAGGAGGAGCTGCGGCAGCTGGGGAAGGTGTCGCTGGTGGACATGCAGCGCATGGTCCGCGACCCCCGCTGGTCCGACGACCGCTCCGGCTACGGGCAGGTCGCCGAGCTGAAGTCCGACCTGCCGCACCCGGAGCTGGCGACGCTGTGGGTGGCGAACACGGCCGCGGTCACCGCGCCCTACATCCCGTTCCACATCGGCGCCGAGACCGTGCCGCCGGAGTACAGCCAGCACCGCTACCTGACCTCCGGCGCGGCGGCGAACTACCTGAGCCCGGAGTACGCGGCGCAGGAGGCGACGCGCTCGGCGACGTACCTGTCGAAGCGGCTGATGTACTACACCTGCGACCGGCCCGAGGTGTTCCTCACCGACGTCACCAAGGCGCTGGAGGGCTTCGAAGCCCGCATCATGGGCGAGATCGACGACACCGAGGCGCAGGCGGCCGAGGCCTACGCGGCCGGTGACGTCCAGCAGGCCCGAGCACTGCTGACCGACTGGAGCAACGGCTGGGCGATGGAGGGCGTCGACCTCACCGAGTACCTGGTGGAGGACGTCGAAGCGCGCACCAAGGAGCAGTTCGGCATCCGCCGCCCCGCGGTCGAACCCGAGCCCGGCGTGACGGCGAAGGCGGAGAGCCTGGACATGTCGCTGCCGGAGGGCGCGATCTCGGCCCGCGACCGGGTGCACTGCGACCTCGGCAACGGCTGGGCCGACGGGACCACGGTGGACCGCAAGGGCCAGTTGGGCGATCCGAGCGCGGTCCCGGACTACCACGCAGCGGCCCGCACCGACGCGACCTCCCCCTGGCTGCCGGTGACCCTCGCGGCCCTCGGCGGTCTGGTGATCGGCGCCGGAGCGGTCTTCCTGGTCCGCCGCCGCACCAGCTGATCCTGGAGCTGGAGGGCGCCTTCCGCCGTCGGAAGGCGCCCTTCGTGCTTTCAGGAGGTGTAGGCGTCGTGGGACTTGGCGAACTCGTTGTCGTGGTAGACGTCCCAGTTGATGGACCAGGCCATCAGGCCGCGCAGGTTCGGGTAGGTGCCGTGCGGCTGGTAGGGGCCGCAGTTCGTGCCGGCGCGCAGGCAGTCGAGGGCCTTGTGGACCTCCGGGACCGGGGTGAAGCCGTTGCCCGCCGGGTTGGCCGCGGGCAGGCCGATCGCGACCTGCTCCGGGGCCAGCGGGGCGAAGGCGTTGTCCGGGTTGCCCGCCAGCGGGAAACCGGTCAGCAGCATGTCGATCATCGCGACGTGGAAGTCCGCGGTGCCCATCGTGTGGTACTGGTCGTCCAGGCCCATCACCGGCCCGGAGTTGTAGTTCTGCACGTGCAGCAGGTCCAGGTCCGCGCGCAGCGCGTCGATCACCGGCAGGTACGCGCCCGCGCGCGGGTCGGCGCCGGTGCCACCGCCGTAGTGCTGGTAGCCGACCTGCACGAAGAAAGTCTCCGGCGCCATGGTCAGCACGAAGTCCGCGCCGTAGCGGTCGTTGAGGGCGCGCAGGGCGTCGATCAGGTTGACCACCACGGGGGTCTTCGGGTTCTTCAAGTCGGTGTCACCGGGGGCGAGCTCCAACGAGTGGCCCTCGAAGTCGACGTCGAGGCCGTCCAGGCCCCAGCGGTCGATGATCTCCGAGGCCGACGCCACGAACGCGTCGCGCGCCGCGGCCGTCTCCAGCCGGACCTGGCCGTTGGCGCCGCCGACCGACAGCAACACCTTCTTGCCCTCGGCCTGCTTGGCGCGGATCCCGGCGAGGAACTCCTCGTCGCTCTCCACGTCCGGGCACTCGGCGGCCTGGCAGCGGGTGAACTCCAGCTGGCCGGAGGTGGGTGAGGTCGGTTCGGCGAAGGCCAGGTCGATGACGTCCCACTCGGCGGGCACGTCGGCCATCCGCACGTACCCGGAACCGTTGGCGAAGCTGCTGTGCAGGTACCCGACCAGGGCGTGCTCGGGGATGGCGGAAGCCCCGGGTGCTGCGGCGCTCCCGGAGGTGGCGGGGTTGGGGCTGGCGGGGGTCCCTGCGGTGGCCTGCGCCGTGGCGGCGGGCGCGGCGACGAGGACGAACCCGGCCAAGGCGGCGAGGGCGGTGCGGATCCGTGTCATGGGTGCTCCGTTCCGGAGAGGAGTGAGCCGGAGCACAAAAAATGGACTAGACCACTGACCCGGGTCAAGGTCCAGACCATTTATCGCCACCGCGCCCCCACCCTCCGCCCGTGCATCACCGCGCCCCCGCCCGCCGCTGCCCCGTGCGTCACCGTGCCCCCACCGGCCGCCGCTCCGTGCGTCACCGCCTGTCGCCGCACGCGACCCCACCCGTCGGAGCCCACGCGTCGAGCACGCGATCTCGGTGGGGTTCAGACGTCTGAGATCCCCACCGAGATCGCACCACCCCAGGGTCGGGCGGACCCCGGTCCCGAGGCGGCGTCGGCTCGCAGTTTCAATTGAAACTGCGATTCGGGCCCCTGGCGGACCGCAGTTTCAATTGAAACTGCGCTTCACCAGGGGCCCGAGGACTTAGTCGTGGGTGAGGTCCGGGGGTCAGCCCGGGCCGGGGCCGAGGGGGCCCTTGCCGCCGGGGCCTCGGCGGCGCAGGTAGCGCTCGAACTCCGCGGCGATGGCGTCGCCGCTGGTCTCGGTCAGCTTGACCTCGGCGTCCCCGCGCTCCTCCAGCGCTCGGACGTAGTTGCGGACGTCCTCGTCCTCCTCGGCCATCTCGCTGACCGTCTGCTCCCACTCCTCGGCCTGCTCGGGCAGGTTGCCCAGCGGCACCTCCACGTCCAGGGCCTCCTCCACCCGGTGCAGCAGCGCCAGCGTCGCCTTCGGCGACGGCGGCTGCGACACGTAGTGCGGCACCGCCGCCCAGAACGAGATCGCCGGGATCCCGGCCTGCACGCAGGCGTCCTGGAACACCCCGACGATGCCCGTCGGCCCCTCGTAGCGGGAGCGCTCCAGGCCGTACCGGGCCGCCGACTCCGCGTCGTAGGCGGCGCCGCTGACCGGGACCGGCCGGGTGTGCGGTGCGTCGGCCAGCAGCGCGCCGAGGGTGACCACGGTGCGCGCGCCGATCTGCTCGATCTGCTCGACGAGCTCGGTGGAGAACGCCCGCCACCGCATGTTCGGTTCGATGCCGTGCACCAGCACCACGTCGTGCGCGCAGCCCGGCGGGCGGCAGACCGACAACCGCGTGGTCGGCCACGAGACCTGCCGGGTGATGCCGTCGACCAGCTTGACCGTGGGGCGGGTGACCTGGAAGTCGTAGTACGGGTCCGGGTCGATCTCGCTCAGCGGTTCGGCGTCCCAGATGAGCTGCAGGTGCTCGATCGCGGAACTGGCTGCGTCCCCGGCGTCGTTCCACCCCTCGAAACCGGCGATGACGATCGGATCGGTCAACTCGGGCGGTTCGGCGCGCGATTGTTGGTTGGTGTGTGCGTCGCGATCGGTCACTGACCCAGCCTACGACGCCACGCCGACGCGAGCGCCGGACATACCGGGGCCGGTGATCAACGCCCCTGGATCGTGATCAGCGGTCGGTTTGACGCCCGCCGCGCCGGGCCAGACCCTTGACCGCAGAGCCCGCCCGGTGAGCCCGTCCGCGCGCGGCCGAACCCGGCGCAGCGGGCGCCGGGAGGGTCGAGCGGCGACGGGCGGGCGTTGGAGCGCCTGCGGAGCGGATGCCCAGTGGACAAGACCCGGCCGTCGCCGAACGGGGAGCGGGGGATCTCCCCGCGGTCCCGACTGCGGTTGTCCATCGGACGGCGGCCCCGCGACTTCGCGCAGCTCGGCTTGGTCGGCGGCCTGCTGGCGCTCAGTGTGCTGCTCGTGCTGGTGCCGGTGAACCCGGTGGAGCTGGCCCTCCACGACCAGCTGGGCCGGATCCCGGCGGTGTCCAACCCGGTGTGGGTGGTGCTGCGCTGGTGCGGCACGTGGGCGGGCATCGTCGCGGCGACCGCGGTGGCGGCCTACGCGGGCTGGATCCGGGTGGCGCTGCTGTGCGCGGCGTCCGGCGCGGTGACCTGGGCATTGGCGCTGTTCATGCACCAGGCGCTCGGGTTGCGCCAGGTGGCGCCGACCGGCGCGTTCCCGTTCCCGGCCGAGGAAGTGGCCGTCGTGACGGTGCTGGCCGTGATCATCGCGCCTTACCTGGGCGGGTACGCCCGCTACGCCGGATGGGCGCTGGCGGTGCTCGTCGGCGTCGCCGTTGTGCACCTGGGTGGGCACCTGCCGCTGGGAGCGGTGGGCGGGGCGCTGCTGGGGTGGGGTGTCGGGACGCTGTTCCACGTGGTGTGGGGCGCGCCGGGGCGGCGGGTCTCCGACCTGGTCGTCTGGGACGAGCTGGAGCAGGCCGGGCTGGCGCCGCGGTCGATCCTCGCGCTGCGGCACCGGTTCATGGAGCCGCGCGAGTTCGCGGTCCGGACGGCGGACGGGGCGACGCTGCGGGTCAAGGTGGTGCGGCGGATGAGCCGTCGGGCCGGTGCCTGGTACAAGGTCAAGCGGCTGCTCGCGCTGCTGGACGTCCAGGACGAGCCGCGGCTGTCGACACCGCACCACGAGGTCGAGCACGAGGCGTACGTGACGTTGCTGGCCGAGCGCGCGGGGGTGCGCACCCCGCCGGTCGTCCTGGCCTGCGACGTCGAGCACGCGCCCGCGCTGCTGGTGGTGCGCCAGGTGGCCGGGCGCAGGCTCTCGCAGCTGCGCGCGGTGGAGGTCGACGACGAGCTGCTGGACGAGATCTGGGCGCAGCTGTCCGCGCTGGCCCGGGCCCGCATCGCCCACCACGACCTGCGGGCGAAGAACTTCCTGGTCGACGCGCAGAACCAGCCCTGGCTGCTGAGCTTCACCTTCAGCCACCCAGGCGCCAGTCCGGCGCGCTGCGCGCGGGACCTGGCCGAGGCGCTGGTGTCGATCGCGTCGGTGGTGGGCGCGGAGCGGGCGGTGAGCTCGGCGATCCGCGCCTTGCCCACCGATCAGCTGGAGGGGGCGCTGCGCAATCTGCTGCCGATGGCGCTGCCCAGGCGCATCCACGCGCAGGCGCCGCGCGGGCGCTTCCTGATCGCAGAGGTGCGGGAGGCCCTGGCCGACGGGCTCGGCCAGCCGATCCCGGGGTTCCGGTCGCCGGTCCGCCCGATCACCGTGATCGGGCTGCTGCTCATCGGTGCCGCCGTCTACCTGCTGCTGCCGGAGCTGTCCAGCATGGACGAGGTGCTGCTGGCCGCGCGCCACGCGAACTGGGGCTGGCTGGCGGTGGCGGTGCTGACCGGGTTCCTGGCGGTGGTGCTGTCGTCGATCTCGGTGCAGGGCTCCAGCTCCATCCCGCTGCCGTTCTGGCGCACCCTGGCGGTGCAGGTGGCCGCCGCGTTCACCGGCCGCACCACGCCCGGTGGGGCGGGCTTCTTCGGGATCAACATCGTCTACCTGGAGCGGTTGGGCCTGCGCCGACCGCTCGCGGTCGGGGTGACGCTGCTGAACCAGGCCGGGACCGGGGCGGTGGCGTTCGTGGTGGCCGTGGTCGGGGTCTTCGCGGTCGGCCTGTCCGGCACGTTCACCCACCTGTCGATCCCGACCGGGTGGCCGGTGCTGGTGGGCGTGGTCGCGGTGCTGGTGGTGGCCGCCGCGGTGCTGGCCTCGCCGTTCGGGCGACGGCGGGTCCTGGCGCCCGCGCTGGAGGTCGGCCGCGAGCTGCTGGACGCGCTGCGCCACCCGGTCCGGGCGGTGCAGCTGTTCGGCGGGGCGCTGGGCTACCTGGTGGTGTCGGGCCTGGGGCTGGCCGCCTCGCTGGCCGCGCTGTACCCGGACTTCTCCTGGACAGCCGTGACGGTCGTGTTCATCATCGGCAACACCCTCGGTCACCTGGTGCCCTCGCCCGGTGGGCTGGGCGCGGTGGAGACCGTCCTGCTGGCAGGCCTGGGGGCGATGGGAGTCCCCGCGACGGCAGCGGTCACCGCGGTCCTGCTCTCCCGCCTGCTCACCTACTGGCTACCGGTGCTACCCGGCATCGCGATGTTCCGCTACCTCCAGCACAAGGGCGTCATCTGAGTGAGGAGGTGCGCCGGGACGGGACCATCCAGGCGAACCCATCCGGAAGTCCGCACCACGCTGGGCATCGCGAACGTCTCCTTCGGACTGAACGCGGCCGCCCGGCAGGCGCTCAACTCGAGTGCCGTGAGGCCGGGCTGGCCACCGCGATCGTGCACGCCTCGAAGGTCCTGCCGCTGCACCGCATCCCGGACCAGCCGCGGCAGGTGGCGCTGGACCTGGTGCACGACCGCCGGAGCGCCGACTGCGACCCGTTGCAGTGGTTGACGGGGTTGTTCGAGGGGGAGACCGCGAAGTCCAGCCGGGCCTCGCGCGCCGAGGATGCTTGCCAAGCTGCAGCGGTTGGAGCGGCGCATCGTCGACGGCAGCGCAACGGCGTGGACCGAAGTGCTCCAACACCTGACGAGACCTGCGCGGCGGTGCGGGTTCCGGAGTGGGCTCGTCGGCGCCCCGCGGCCTGTCGCGCCCGGTGGGACGAGGGATCGGACACTTTTCATGGGGTCGGTGGGGGTGGTGGTGCTGTACTGGGTGGTGACCACGCCCCGCACCTGCCTGGAGGAGATCTCCGCGTGACCCGCGACGCCGGTCCGAACTCGCCCGCCGCCGTCCTGTTCGACATGGACGGGACGCTCGTCGACTCCGAGAAGCTGTGGACGATCGCGCTGGACGACTACGCGGCGCATCGCGGGGGCGCGCTGACCGACGCCACCCGGGAAGCCATGGTCGGTTCGAACATGACCCGCAGCATGCGGATGCTGCTGACCGACGTCGGGATCCCGGCCACCGAGGTCGAGGTCGGCGCGGCCGCCAGCTGGGTCGCCGAGCGGATGGCGGAGCTGTTCGCCGACGGCCTGCCGTGGCGCCCGGGCGCGCCGGAGGCGCTGCGCCAGGCCCGCGCGCTCGGCGTGCCGGTCGCGCTGGTGACCTCCACGATCCGCTCGCTCACCGAGATGGCGCTGGGCACGCTGGGCCGCGACACCTTCGACCTCACCGTGTGCGGCGATGAGGTCGACGGGCGCAACAAGCCCGACCCCGAGCCGTACCTGAAGGCCGCGCGGTTGCTGGGCGTGGACCCGGCCGCCTGCGTCGCCATCGAGGACTCGCCGACCGGCGTGGCCAGCGCGGAAGCCGCCGGGTGCCTGGTGATCGCCATCCCGTGCGAGGTGCCGCTGCCGCCCGGCCCGCACCGGGTGCTGCACGACTCGCTGACCGACGTCGACTTCGACGCGCTCGGCGAGTTGTTCACCCGAGCCGCGTGATGATCGACGTCCCGATCGTGCTGGTCGGGTTCGGCCCGGTCGGCCAGGAGTACGCCGCGCTCGTCCACCAGCACCGCGCGCAGTGGCGCGACCAACACGGCGTCGACCTGCGCGTCGTCGCGGTCCGCGGTCGCAGCACGCAGGTGGAGGTCGACGGTGCGGTGCCGCCGCGCGACCGGTGGTCGGCGGCCGAACCGCTCGCGGACCTGCTCGCCCGCACCGGCGCGCGCGTGCTCGCGCAGGCCGTTCCCTCCGACGACAGCGACCAGCCCGGCCTGGACGCGCTGCAGGCGCTCGAGCACGGTGCCCACGTCGTCACCGCCACCAAGTCGCACCTGCTCACGCACTGGAGCCGACTCGACGAGGCGGCTCGCCGCGCCGGGCGTTCGGTGCGGATCTCCGGGGCGACCGGCGCGGCGATGCCCGCCGGGGACATGGCGCGCTCGGTGCTGCGCGGCTTCGACGTGGAGGCCCTGCACGGCTGCCTCAACGGCACCGCGACCTTCGTGCTCGACCAGCTCGCCGAGGGCCATCCGCTTGAGGTCGCGGTCGCCGAGGCGCAGCGGCGCGGCATCGCCGAAGCCGACCCGACCGCCGACCTCTCCGGTGCCGACGCGGCCACCAAGATGCGCCTGCTCACCGGCCTGCTGTGGGGCTGGGACGTGGCGGAGGTGCGGGTCGAGCTGGAGCCGGTCCGCCAGGCGCGGGCCGACGCCGGGCACCGGCTGCGGCAGGTCGCCAGCGCCACGCGCGACGAACCCGGGCTGGTGCGCGTGACCGTGCGCCCCGAACCCGTCGGCAGCCCGCTCGGCTCGCTGGTCGGCCCGGAGAAGGCGGTCACCTACGAGTGCGGCGACACCGGCTCGGTCACCGTTTCCGGTGGTCGGTCCAGCCCGCGGGGTGCCGCCCGGGCGATGATCAAGGACACCACCGGCGCCGCGCTGGAAGCCACCGCGGGCTTGCGGTGAGGCGCCGTACCAGAGTCTGGACACCAGCGGTCCGCCGTTCGGCCCGCTGACCTGAGATGCAAGGATCGTGCACTGTGAAGACCTTCGACGAGTTGTTCGCCGAACTGCAGGAACGCGCCCGCACCCGCCCCGAGGGCTCGTCGACGGTGGCGGCACTGGACGCCGGGGTGCACGCGCAGGGCAAGAAGGTGCTCGAGGAGGCCGGCGAGGTGTGGCTGGCCGCCGAGCACGAGTCCGACGAGCAGCTGGCCGAGGAGATCTCGCAGCTGCTGTACCGCCTCCAGGTCATCATGCTGGAGCGCGGGCTGACCCCGCAGGACGTCTACCGCTACCTCTGAGCCGATCAGCCGGAGCGGGCGCTCGACCCGCTCGTCAACTCGCCCACCGTGGAAAAGGGAGATTGCTGTCATGCTGCGTGTGGCTGTGCCCAACAAGGGCACGCTGGCCGGGCCCGCATCCGAGATGCTCGCGGAAGCCGGGTACCGGCAGCGCCATGAGCAGCGGGATCTCACGGTGCTCGACGCCACCAACGACGTCGAGTTCTTCTTCCTGCGCCCGAAGGACATCGCGATCTACGTCGGATCCGGCGAGCTGGACCTGGGGCTGACCGGCCGCGACCTGGCGCTGGACTCCGGCGCGCCCGTCGAGGAGCGGTTGGCGCTGGGCTTCGGCGGCTCCACCTTCCGCTACGCCGGGCCCGCCGGCCCGCACGAGTGGACCGTGGCGGACCTGCAGGGCAAGCGGATCGCCACCTCCTACCCGAAGCTGGTCGCCGACGACCTGGCCCGGCACGGGGTCACCGCCGACGTCATCCGGCTCGACGGCGCGGTGGAGATCTCCATCCAGCTGGGCGTCGCCGACGCGATCGCCGACGTGGTCGGCTCCGGCCGCACCCTGCGCCAGCACGGGCTGGTCGCCTTCGGCGACCCGATCTGCAAGTCCGAGGCGGTGGTGATCGAGCGCCGCGGGTCCGACGCCGACCAGGTCAAGGACCAGCTGGTCGCGCGGCTGCAGGGCGTGGTGTTCGCCCAGCAGTACGTGATGCTGGACTACAACTGCCCGCGCGAGCTGCTCGACGCGGCCACCACGATGACCCCCGGCCTGGGGTCGCCGACCATGGCCCCGCTGGCCGACGAGAGCTGGGTGGCGGTGCGCGCCATGGTCTCCCGCAAGGAGGCACCGGCGATCATGGACCGGCTCGTCGCGGTCGGTGCCAAGGCGATCCTGTCCTCCGACATCCGCGCCTGCCGCCTCTGACAGCGCCCGAGGGGGTCGTGAGTGCGTAACAGTGTTCTAGCCCTGTTTCGCACTCACGACCCCTGACCTGCGCAAACGAGACCCGCTGACGACCTGCGTCCGGTGGGGGAGGCCAAGCCGAGCCAGCTGTGGCGGTTGCCCCACCAGCACCAGCCCCACGAGAACCGCCCCACGTGGGCGGTTTTCTCCTTGCCCGGAATGTCCGCGGTTGCCGCCGGATCGTGATCCGCCGCGCGGTCGGTGCTGGTCCGGCGCCACTGGTGGATGGCGATAATGAACCCGCCAAACGATCTTGGACACGAGGCGACGGGGGTGAGCGCATGGCCGTCGTGGTACCGGGGAAGACCCCGCCGCGGTGGGAGCTGTACGAGGGGATGCCCTGCTGGATAGAGCTGATCACCACGGACCTGGAGCGGGCCCGCGAGTTCTACGCGGGCCTGTTCGGCTGGGAGTACCGGACGCACCGCGACCCGGTCTCGGGTGAGCACGTGATCGCGCTGCGCGAGGGCTTCCCGGTGGCGAGCCTGCGCGCCGCCTCCGGCGACCACTCCACCTGGCGGCTGTACCTGGCCAGCGCGGACTGCGCGGCGACCGCCGCCCAGGCGGAGGAGCTGGGCGCGGCGCTGACCGTGCCGCACAACCACGTCCCGGACGTGGGCACCAAGGCGGTGCTGGTCGGCCCCTCCGACGCCGAGTTCGGGCTGCTGCAGCCCGCCGAGTCCTGGCAGTTCGACGTCGGGCTGCCGGGCACCCTGATGTGGGCCGAGCTGGTCACCATCAAGGCGCAGACCGCGGACAACTTCTTCCAGGAGCTGTTCGGCTACACCGCCGAGAAGTTCGGCACCGAGAACCGCTCGGACTACTCGGTCTGGTACCTGGGCGAGGAGTCGGTGCTGGCCCGGGTGAGCATGATCCGGGAGCACATCACCGAGAGCACGCACCCGCACTGGCTGCTCTACCTCGGCGTGGACGAGGCCGTCGGCACCGACGAGCTGGTCCGCGGCGCGATCGCGCTCGGCGGGCGGGTCCGGGTGGACCCCTACGACTCCAGCATCGGCCGCGTCGCCGTCCTGCGGGACCCCACCGGGGCCCGCTTCGCGGTGGTCGACCAAACCCAGGCCGGCGAGTACGGCACGGCCGCCAACTACGACCCCTACGAGGACTGACCGGGGTTGACCCGACCCGCGGCGTGGAGTCCGCAGTTTCAATTGAAACTGCGGTTCCCACCCACGGCAGATCGCAGTTTCAATTGAAACTGCGGTGGGGGCTCAGTCGGTGCGGTCGAGGACGGACTCCTCGCCGGGGTCGGGTTCCGGCCAGCCCGGGTAGGGCGGCGGGGTGCCGCCGAAGGCCGGGCACAGCGGCTTGTGGTCGCAGTAGTCGCACAGCCGGCTCGGGTTCGGGCGGAAGTCGCCGGTCTTGCCGGCGCGCAGGATCGCCTGCCAGATGGCCTCCAGCGTCCGCTCGAAGCGCCGCAGCTCGGTCTCGTCCGGGGCGTAGGCCAACCGCTGCTTGCTGGCCAGGTACATCAGCAGCAGCTGGCGCGGGATCTCGCCGCGGGTGCGCCACAGCACCAGGGCGTAGAACTTCATCTGGAACATCGCCTTGGCCTCGCCGACCTCCCGCGGCGCGGCCCCGGTCTTGTAGTCGACCAGCCGGATCTCCCCGGTCGGCGCGACGTCCACCCGGTCGATGAACCCGCGCAGCAGCACCCCGGAGTCCAGTTCGGTCTCCACTCGCAGCTCGCAGGCCTCGGGCTCCAGCCGCCGCGGGTCCTCCAGTTCGAAGTAGGCCTCCAGCAGCTTGGTCGCCGACTTGAGCCAGCCCGCCAGCTCGGGGTCGTCGGGCCCGTCGAACAGCTCGGCGAGCTCGGGCTGCTGCTCCTGCAGCTCCGCCCAGGCCGGGGCCAGCAGCGCACGTGCCTGCTCTGGGTCGCGCTGGTCGGTGGGCAGTTCGAACAGCCGCTCCAGCACCGAGTGCACCACCGTGCCGCGCACCTGCGCCCGACTCGGGGTCTCCGGCAGCCGGTCCACCGCGCGGAACCGGTAGAGCAGGGGGCACTGCTTGAAGTCGCTGGCGCGCGACGGGGACAGCGCCGGACGTCTGGTCCCGCGGTCCTGGATCGCGCCGCCTGCTGCTGCTCCCACCGGTTCGGCCATGGGCAGCAACCCTAAACGAGCCGTCCGACACGCGATCAGGCCCGTGCGGATCACGACCGGCTCACAACGGGGGGACTACCCTGCGCGCATGCCACCGACCGCGTCGCCGCCTGCCCGGCCCAAGCTCAACGACGGTGGGCTGCTGCTGGGTCGGGTCGCTGGGGTGCCCGTGCTGCTGTCCCCGTCCTGGTGGGTGGGCGCGGCGCTGATCGTGCTGCTCTACACGCCGCTGGTGGGTCGGATCCTGCCCGGTGCGGGCGTGTGGGAGAGCGCACTGCTCGCCGCGGTGTTCACAGTGTTCCTCGCCGTCTCGGTGCTACTGCACGAGCTGGGGCACTGCATCGTCGCGCTGCGGCTCGGCCTGCCAGTACGCCGGGTCCGGTTGTTCCTGCTCGGCGGCCTGACCGAGATATCCCGCACCCCGCCCAAGCCGGTCCAGGAGGGGCTGATCGCGGCCGCCGGACCAGCGGTGTCGCTGGTGCTCGCGGTGGCGGCCGGGATCGGGTGGTTCGCCATGGTGCCGGGTGGGGCGGTCTGGCTGCTGGTGGTGCAGACCTGCGTGGCGAACCTCGCAGTCGCGGTGTTCAACCTGCTGCCCGGGCTGCCGCTGGACGGTGGCCGGATGCTGCGGGCGCTGACCTGGCGGATCACCGGCAGGCGCGGCACCGGCACCACGGCCGGTGTGATCGGCGCCGCCGTGGTGGCGGCCGCGCTGATCTTCTGGGCGTTGCTGGGGCTGATGGGGAACACGCAGGACCAGTGGCTGCGGCTGGGTGTGTGCGTGCTGATGGCGTGGTTCGTGGTGGCCGGTGCCAACGCCGAGCGCACCGCTGACCAGCGGCGCAGCTGGCCGCCCGGCCTGACGCTGCGGGAGCTCGTGCGGCCGGTCCTGCAGCTCCCGGCGGAGAGCCCGGTGGGCGATGCGCTGGTGGCCGCGGCCGGTCGCGGGGTCGTGCTGGTGCGCGCCGACGGCATCGCGGTGGGCCTGCTGGACCAGACCGCGGCCGAGCGGCTGGCCACCCACGCCCCGAACGAGCCCGCCGAGCGCGCCGCCGAACCGGTCGATCCCGACACGATCCTGCTCGACAGCGAGTCGCACGAAGCGATCCTCGAACGCGTCCAGACCGTGCTGGCCTGGCAGTTCCTGGTCATCGACGGGGATGGCCGCCCGAGCGGCGTGCTCCGCCGCGAGGACCTCCGCGCCGCCCTGCGCGCCCGCCGCCGCTCGTGAGTGCTTTTGGTGGTTCTTACCACCGAAAACACTCACGAGTACGCCGACACCCGAAGCGCGCGGGCGCTCTGCGACGATGGTGGGCCGAGTTTGGCGTCGAGAAGGTAGGCAGCAGTTGAGCAGCACCGTCAGCGGTGAGTTCCAGCCCGGTGACCGGGTCCAGTTGACCGACCCGAAGGGGCGGAAGTACACGGTCGTCCTGGAGCCGGGAGGGGAGTACCACACGCATCGGGGCGCGCTCGCGCACGACGACCTGATCGGCCAGCCCGAGGGATCGGTGGTGACCTCGGTCGGCGGCACGTCGTTCCTGGCCCTGCGCCCGCTGCTGGCCGACTACGTGCTGTCCATGCCGCGCGGTGCCCAGGTCATCTACCCCAAGGACGCAGCCCAGATCCTCATGTGGGGCGACATCCGACCGGGTGCGCGGGTGCTGGAGGCCGGGGCGGGCTCCGGCGCGCTGAGCTGCTCGCTGCTGCGCGCGGTCGGCGACGAGGGCAGCGTGACCTCCTACGAGGTCCGCGAGGACCACGCCGAGCACGCCGAGCGCAACGTGAAGCGCTTCTTCGGCGAGAAGCCGGACAACTGGTCGTTGCACCTGGGCGACGTCCAGGACTACGACGGCGAGCCGGTCGACCGCGTGGTGCTGGACATGCTGGCCCCGTGGGACGTCCTGGACAAGGTCCACGAGAAGCTGATCCCCGGCGGCGTGCTGGTGGTCTACGTGGCGACCACGACCCAGCTCTCCCGGGTGACCGAAGCGATCCGCGAGCAGCAGAACTGGACCGAGCCCCAGGCCTGGGAAACCCTCATCCGCCCTTGGCACGTGGTCGGCATGGCGGTCCGCCCCGAGCACCGCATGGTCGCCCACACGGCCTTCCTCCTGGTCACCCGCCGCCTCGCCGACGGAGTGACCCCACCCCGAGTCCAACGCCGCCCCAGCAAGGGCTGAAACGAAGAACGGCCCGCCCCGAACCGGGGCGGGCCGTTCGATCGTTAGTTCATCAAACGGCGCCTAGTTTGCGTCAGCGTCCCCAGGCAGCACGATCGCAGGCCTGGCCCGCATCCACGTCACTAACGCCCTCATTCACCAGCAGCACCCAGCAAGCGGCCTGAGAGAGGGGAGCATTCGTCGTGGTGGCGCAGACGTTGACGACCTTTGGTCCAATGATGTAGCCACGCCCCTGCAAGTACGACTGACAATCCCACGCTGTTGCCTGCGCCGGTGCGGAGAATGCAATCGCGAAGCCTGCTACTGCTGCAGTCGTGGCAGCAGCTCCGGCAATTTTCTTCCCCAGTTTTCGCATCGTTTCCCTCGTGGTTTTGAAGATGACCGAGTGGTCGTGAGTATCTTCTCGGCTCAACGGCCAATACGGTGAGAGGATTTTCACGAGTCAAGTTGGTCAAGCGCGTGCGAGAACGTGTGTTTTGTGCTTAAGGGGGATGACTGAAAGCGCCGTCAGAGCGAGAACAGAAGTGGCCCGCTCCGGACGGGTCCAGAGCGGGCCACTCAGTTCAGCGTTGACTCGTTATGCCGGGTTGAGTTCGCAAACCTTCCAGTCGCCACTCTCGACGATCAGCTTCATTTCGAACGTCTGGTCGCCGCTCGGCATGAGGGACTTGTACTTCTCCGGAACGTTGTTCAGCTTGGCGGAGATCTGCGCCGTGGCTTCGTCGCCGTTCTCCTTGACCTCGCCGGCCAGACTCCAATCGATGGTGACCTGCTTGAGCTCGTCCGGCACTTCTGGGTTCTGCGCAGGGTCGATCGACTTGAGCTCTTCTTCGTTCTGCAACTTCTGAGCGTCGCACGTCACGGAGTTAAGCGCGTTGAGGTCCTTGCTGTTCAGCGCTGAGACGGCCTTCTCGGCGACCGCCTGCGGCGAGCCGCCGCCGGTGAGGACAACGACGAGGGTGATGACCAGGGCGATCACCACCACGCCGCCCACGCCGCCCAGGATCCAGGGGAGGGGGGACTTCTTCTTCGGGGGTTCGAAGCCCGGCTGGCCGTACGGGGAGGTCGGCGGCGGGCCGCCGAAGCCCGGCTGCTGCTGCGGGCCGCTGGGCGGGTAGGCGCCGCCCGGCTGCTGGCCGAAGCCCTGCTGGGGGCCGCTCTGCGGGTACTGGCCACCCGGCTGCTGCGGGTACTGCTGGCCGAAGCCCGGCTGCGGGCCGCTCTGCGGGTACTGGCCACCGGGCTGCTGACCCCAGCCGCCCTGGCCGGGCTGCTGTGGTGGGTACGTCACTTTCTCTCCCCCTCGTCGGAAATGTCCGGTTGTGGGTTCACTGGTCGAGCTGGCAGACCTTCCAGGTCCCGTCCTCCACCTCGAGCACCATCGTCTGGTCCACCGGGTGGGACTTGCCGTCGGCCACGTAGGTTCCCGTCAATTTCGCCGTGGCCGAGTCATCACGCTCGGTCACCTGGCCGAGCTCGACGTTGAACTTCCACGGCTCGAGCTGGTCGATCGCCTCGTTCAGCTCGGCCTTGTTGGACTCGCACAGCAGACCGCGGACGCTGGTGAAGTCGTGGGCGTTGACCTTGTCGACCAGCTGCTGAGCGACCGGCTTGGCCTCGCCGGGACCGCTGTTCAGCCAGAAGTACACGCCGACGCCCGCGCCGGCGAGGACGACGAACGCCCCGACCAGGCCGAGGATCAGCGGCAGCTTCGACTTCTTCTGCTGGGGTGGTTCGACGTCGGCGAAGCCGTTGGGCTCCTGGAGCCAGGAACCGGGGCCGAACTCGCTGCCCCACTGTGGGGGCATGGGCGCCTGCTGCGGCTGCTCCGGACCCTGCTGGCCCCAGCCGGTGTGCTGGTTGCCGTAGAAGGCGGGCTGCTGCTGCGGGGTTTCCGAAGGTCCCGGTGGCGGGAATCCGTTGCCCGTGGGTTGCTGCTGGCCCCACCCGCCCGGTCCAGGCTGCTGCGGCGGATAGGTCATGAACTCCTCCCCGGAGGTGTGCGTCGTGCTCGTCACCGTCTTCGCGGCGGCCGTAAGTAGATCAGAGCGCGCGGCGCGACGTGCACGGAGTGGAGCATTCGGCACCGAATCGTCACGGGGGGTTCGGCTGCGCGTGGTGGACCTCGGAGGCAGTTGTTCCAGATGATGGGAGAAGTTCCGCGTGTTCCGGCTGGTGCCCGGGGGCAACGCCACCCGGTTGCCGGAGTCGTTAACCCAGATGCCGGTGCGCCGCGGCGATCCGTGTGGCGCAACGGAAAACCCGCGCTCGTCGGCGCGCGCCAGCACCGCGCGGCCCGCAGCGCAACGTATCGATCGGACCATGATCGTCGACGCACCGTGTCCGCCCAGCCCCGGTCCGACGCGACCCGCTGGCACCAACCTGCCCCCGGATCGTGGGTATTCGCGGATTTTTGTGGCACGCTGGGCGATCCGGCGGACATTCACGACGCCGCCGTCGTCGGTGATCGCCGGTACCGTGGTGGTACGAGCACGGGAGGAGGGTGCCGACATGCAGCACGACCGTCCCGGCAGCCGGCCAGAGGAGGGCGGCGAGCAGTACAGCGGTGGCAACGCAGAGCTCCGCAGCCAAATCCGTCTCCTGGAGGACGAGGTTGCACTGCTGCGCCGCAGGCTCAACGAGTCGCCCCAACAGGCCCGGTTGCTGGAAAAGCGGCTGGCCGAGGCATCCGAGAGAGTGAGTCAGCTCACCGAACGGAACGCCAAGCTCACCGAGACCCTGAAGGAAGCGCGTGGCCAGCTGATGGCCCTGCGCGAAGAAGTCGACCGACTCGCCCAGCCCCCCAGCGGCTACGGGGTGTTCCTGCACCGCTACGAGGACGGCACGGTCGACGTGTTCACGTCTGGTCGCAAGATGCGGGTGGCGGTGTCGCCCAACGTCGAGACGGAGGAACTGGGACTGGGCCAGTCAGTGCGCCTCAACGAGGCCCTGACGGTGGTGGAAGCTGGTGCGTTCGAGCGAACCGGTGAGGTCTGCACCTTCCGGGAGCTCCTGTCCAGCGGCGCCGGGGAGACGCCCCGCGCGCTCGTGCTGGGCCACACCGACGAGGAACGCGTGGTGTGGGTGACCGAACCACTGGTCACCGCCGGGCTGAAGGCCGGCGACTCGGTGCTGGTCGACAGCAAGGCCGGGTACGCCTACGACGTGGTGCCCAAGGCTGAGGTCGAGGACCTCGTGCTCGAGGAGGTGCCCGACGTCGGCTACGAGGACATCGGTGGCCTGTCCGGGCAGATCGAGCAGATCCGCGACGCCGTGGAGCTGCCGTTCCTGCACTCCGACCTGTACGTCGAGTACCAGCTCCGGCCGCCGAAGGGCGTCCTGCTGTACGGCCCGCCGGGCTGCGGCAAGACGCTGATCGCCAAGGCCGTGGCCAACTCGCTGGCCAAGAAGGTCGCCTCCGCGCGCGGGGACGACGACGGCCAGGCCAAGTCCTACTTCCTCAACATCAAGGGCCCCGAGCTGCTCAACAAGTTCGTCGGCGAGACCGAGCGGCACATCCGGTTGATCTTCCAGCGGGCGCGGGAGAAGGCCTCCGAGGGCACCCCGGTGATCGTGTTCTTCGACGAGATGGACTCGATCTTCCGGACCCGCGGCAGCGGAGTGTCCTCCGACGTGGAGACCACCATCGTCCCGCAGCTGCTCAGCGAGATCGACGGTGTCGAGGGCCTGGAGAACGTCATCGTCATCGGCGCCTCCAACCGCGAGGACATGATCGACCCGGCGATCCTGCGGCCGGGCCGGTTGGACGTGAAGATCAAGATCGAGCGGCCGGACGCCGAGTCGGCCAAGGACATCTTCTCCAAGTACCTGACCGGGTCGCTGCCGATCCACGAGGAGGACCTCAAGGAGTTCGGCGGGGACAAGGCCGCGTGCGTGGAGGCGATGATCCAGACCACGGTCGAGCGGATGTACGCCGAGACCGAGGAGAACCGGTTCCTGGAGGTCACCTACGCCAACGGGGACAAGGAGGTCCTGTACTTCAAGGACTTCAACTCGGGCGCGATGATCCAGAACATCGTGGACCGGGCCAAGAAGGCGGCGATCAAGGCGGTGCTGGACACCGGCCAGCCGGGCCTGCGGGTGCAGCACCTGCAGGACGCCATCATCGACGAGTTCGCCGAGAACGAGGACCTGCCCAACACCACCAACCCGGACGACTGGGCCCGCATCTCCGGCAAGAAGGGCGAGCGGATCGTCTACATCCGCACCCTGGTCAGCGGGAAGAACCAGGAGTCGGGTCGAGCGATCGACACGGCCACCAACACGGGCCAGTACCTGTGACCGAGCGGGCACGGGGCTGGTCTGCGTGGCGGTGCGGGTAGCGGAACCTCCGCGCCCGCCCGCGCGTGCCGAGGCTTCGGGGCCGCCGTCCCTCCGGGGTGGCGGCCCCGAGCTGTGCCCGACGCGGGATGCGGTTACGTTTCCAGTCATGATCCCCGCGCAGACACCCGTGGAGCGGCTCGGGCTCGGGTTGGCCGCGCTCGGCCGCCCGGCCTACATCAACGTCGGGCGCCCCGACGTGCTGCCCGTGCAACGCACCGCGCAGGCCATGCGGGAGCGCACCCGCACGGTGCTCGACGCCGCCTACGCCCACGGCATCCGCTGGGTGGACACCGCTCGGTCCTACGGCAGCGCGGAGCAGTTCCTGGCCGACTGGCTGCGCGAGCGCGGTCACGGCGATGTGGCCGTCTCCAGCAAGTGGGGGTACGCCTACGTCGCGCAGTGGCGGATCGAGACCGAGGTGCACGAGGTCAAGGAGCACTCGCTGGAGCGCCTGCGCGCCCAGTGGGCGGAGACCCGCACCCTGCTGGGTGACCGGGTCGACCTCTACCAGGTGCACTCGCTGACCGCGAGCAGCCCGCTGTTCGAGGACATGGCCCTGCAGCACGAACTCGCCCGCATCCGCGACTCCGGGGTGCAGCTGGGCTTCTCCACCAGCGGCGCGGCGCAGGCAGAGACCATCGAGCGCGCCTGGGAGATCGAGGTGGGCGGGCGGCAGCTGTTCGCCGCGGTGCAGTCCACCTGGAACTCGATGGAGCCGTCCGCGACGCGGGCGTTGACCGAGGTGCACACCGGCGGCTGGCGGGTGCTGGTGAAGGAGACGCTGGCCAACGGGCGCCTGGCGGTCGACCCGCCGCGCGAGCTCGCCGAGGTCGCCGACCGGCACGGGGTGTCTCCGGACGCGGTGGCCATCGCGCACGTGCTGCACCAGCCGTGGGCGGACGTGGTGCTGCTCGGCCCGGCCAGCGTCGAGCAGCTGGAGTCGAACCTGGCGGCCTGCCGGGTGGAGTTGACCGAACGCGACCTGCACGCCTTGGGGACGCTGGTCCGGGACGCGGCGACCTACTGGGGCGAGCGCGCCGAACTCCCCTGGCGCTGAGCCCCTGACCAGCGGCGATGCGATTTCCACAAGGGGAATCGGACGTCTGGTCCCGGGGGAGGCAGGGTTCCTGGTCTCCATGGCGAACCGCCGGGTGATTCCACAGTTTCAATTGAAACTGTACCTTCGGGTGAAGGGGCCCTCCGTCTCGGGTGAGGAGCGGTGGCCCGTCGTCGGATGCGGAGGCGCAGTTTCAATTGAAACTGCGGGGTTCCGGTGTGTCGGGTGCCCGACATGCCGGCGGTGCGTCGGGGTGATTCCACTGAGATCACCTGAATGGGATTTGGACTCCTGATCCCCCGTGGGGTTGCGCCCGGTCGAGCCGTCGGTGGACGTGGCGGTGTGGCCCGGTGGCGGGGTGGGGTCACGTCCGGGCGAACCACTCGAGGGCGAACTTCCGGCCGTCCGGGACGAAGGGCCAGGTCGGGTCGTCCAGGCGCCGCCGGAGCTCCGGCAGAGGCATCCACCAGCCCTCGGCGACCTCCTCCGGCTGGTGGGTGATCGGGCCGTCCCAGCGGACCTCGTAGAGGAAGCCGTGGTAGCGGACGGTGCCCTCGTCGAAGGTCGAGCGGAACAGGAAGCGCACCGGCGCGCCGCGCACGCCCAGCTCCTCGGCCAGCTCCCGCTCCGCCGTGGTGGCCGGGTCCTCGCCCGCAGCGACGACGCCACCCGCCGCGCAGTCGTGCATGCCCGGGAAGACGTCCTTGGTGTCGGTGCGGCGGTGCACGTAGATGCTGCCCCCGTCGGGGGAGCGGACCAGGACCGCCGACGAGGCGTGCCACAAGCCCTCCGCGCGCATCCGCTGCCGCGTCGCGCTGCCCACGACACGCCCGGCCGCGTCGTACACGGCCACCAGTTCCTCTCCAGCCATCATGTCCCGATCGTCGCAGCCGCCCAGCGGGCCACTCCCGGCGCACCGGCACCACCACCGCTTCCCACGATTCGACATCCTGTGGCGCGCAGCACTCCGCACGGACGGTGATACCCCGTACGCTGCGAGGTATGCGGCGGATCATGGGAACCGAGGTGGAGTACGGCATCGTCGTGCCGGGCGATTCCAGCGCCAACCCGGTGCTGACCTCCACGCACATCGTGCTCGCCTACGCGGCGGCGGCCGACATCCCGCGGGCCAGGCGCGCGCGCTGGGACTACGAGGTGGAGTCGCCCCTGCGCGACGCCCGCGGCTTCGACCTGAGCGCCGCGGCGCAACCGTCCAACGGCTCGGACGGCGACGACCTCGGGGCGGCCAACGTCATCCTCACCAACGGCGCGCGGCTCTACGTCGACCACGCGCACCCCGAGTACTCCGCCCCCGAGGTGACCAATCCGCGCGACGCGGTCATCTGGGACAAGGCGGGCGAGCGGGTCATGGAGGAGGCGGCGATCCGGGCGGCCAGCGTGCCCGGCACCGCGCCCATCCAGCTGTACAAAAACAACGTCGACGGCAAGGGCGCCAGCTACGGCACCCACGAGAACTACCTGATGTCGCGCGGCACCCCGTTCACCGCGGTGATCGGCGGCCTGACGCCGTTCTTCGCCTCCCGGCAGGTGATCTGCGGGTCGGGCCGGGTCGGTCTCGGACAGGCGGGGGAGAAGGCCGGGTTCCAGCTCTCGCAGCGCTCCGACTACATCGAGGTCGAGGTCGGGCTGGAGACCACCCTCAAGCGCGGCATCATCAACACCCGCGACGAACCGCACGCCGACGCCGACAAGTACCGCCGGCTGCACGTCATCATCGGCGACGCCAACCTGGCGGAGACCTCCACCTACCTCAAGCTCGGCAGCACCGCGCTGGTGCTGGACATGATCGAGAACGGGCAGCGCTTCGACGACCTGAAGCTGGCCGACCCGGTGCAGGCCGTGCACCTGATCAGCCACGACCCGTCGCTGCGGCAGACCGTGGAGCTGGCCGACGGGCGCCGGTTCACCGGGCTTGACCTGCAGCGCGCCTACCACGAGCGGGCCGCCCGGTTCCTCGACGAGCACGGCGGTGAGCGGGCCGCGCGGGACGTGCTGGACACCTGGGGCGAGGTGCTCGACATGCTCAGCACCGACCCGATGAGCTGCTCCGACCGGCTGGACTGGCCCGCCAAGCTGCGGCTGCTGGAGAGCTACCGCAGCCGCGACAGCCTGGGCTGGGCCTCGCCGCGGCTGCACATGATCGATCTGCAGTACTCCGACGTGCGGCTGGACAAGGGTCTGTACAACCGGCTGGTCGCGCGCGGCTCGATGAAGCGCCTGGTCAGCGAGGACGAGGTGCGGGCCGCGGTGCTCACGCCGCCGGAGGACACCCGCGCCTACTTCCGCGGCCGCTGCCTGGAGCGCTACCCGGCGGAGGTGGCGGCGGCGTCCTGGGACTCGGTGATCTTCGACCTCGGCCGGGAGTCGCTGGTGCGGATCCCGACGTTGGAACCGCTGCGCGGCACCAAGGCCCACGTCGGCGCCCTGCTGGAGGCGGCCGCCAGCGCCGAGGAGCTGGTGGACTCGTTGACCAGGGGTTGACCGGCCCGGCGACCACGCCACGTGCACGTCAGCCGGGTGCGAAGATCGCAAAGACCCCCGGCTGGCCGTGGGCCAACGGGTGTTCGGGTGGGTAGTGTTCACAGCAGGACGTCCCCAGTGCGGGGGAGGTCCGAGAGGGCGATCACCGGGAGGCGAGATGTCCCAGGAAAAGGTTCAGCGGCACGGTGGCGGCGACGGCGACGAAGAGCAGGGCCCGGAGGCCGCCGGTCAGGAACGCCGCGAAAAGCTCGGCGAGGACGTGGACGCCATCCTGGACGAGATCGACGACGTCCTGGAGGAGAACGCCGAGGACTTCGTCCGCGCCTACGTCCAGAAGGGCGGGCAGTGATCGGACCCGGTTCCGGGCCGCGGGAAACGCGGCCCGGCGCTGTCCGCTGCGCGCCGGATCTTGACTAGAGTGCGTACCAGTCGCAGGCCCTTCGATCGGGAGACGATGTCGCTGATGGAAACGAGTTCGACCCAGTTTCCGGGTCAGGCACTGCCCGCCGCCTACCTCACCCCGGGGTCGTCGTCGTTCACCGACTTCCTCCGGTCCACCGCGCCGGAGCTGCTGCCCGGCGGCCGGAAGCTGGCCGACGGCGTGGTGGAGGCGCCGCACGGCACCACCATCGTCGCGGTGACCTTCCGCGGCGGCGTGCTGCTGGCCGGTGACCGCCGCGCCACCATGGGCAACCTGATCGCCCAGCGCGACATGGAGAAGCTGTTCGTCACCGACGCGTACTCGGCGGTCGGCATCGCCGGTACCGCGGGTGTGGCGCAGGAGCTCGTCAAGCTGTACGCGGTCGAGCTGGAGCACTACGAGAAGCTGGAAGGCATCTCGCTGTCGTTGGACGGCAAGGCGAACCGGCTGGCCAACATGCTGCGCGGCAACCTCCAGGCCGCCATGCAGGGGCTGGCCGTGGTGCCGCTGTTCGCCGGTTACGACACCGAGGCCGACGACCCCGACCGCGCGGGCCGGATCGTGTCCTACGACGTGGTCGGCGGCCGGTACGACGAGGTCGCCGGTTTCCACGCGGTGGGGTCGGGCTCGCTGTTCGCGAAGTCCGCGCTGAAGAAGCGCTTCGACCCGGACGCCGACCTGGACACCGCGGTGCACACCGCGGTCGAGGCGCTCTACGACGCCGCCGACGACGACTCGGCCACCGGTGGGCCGGACCTGTCGCGGCGCATCTTCCCGTCGGTCATCACCATCACCGCCGCCGACGGTGCGGTGCGGCTGCCCGAGGAGCGCACTTCCGAGGTCGCCACCGAGGTCGTCAACGGCCGGTTGGAGAACCCCGGCGGCTGACACCCGCCCCGATCCGACTCGCGAGCAGATTCGAACCAGGAGTGCACAGCCGTGACGATGCCGTTCTACACCTCCCCCGAGCAGTTGATGCGGGAGCGTTCCGAGCTGGCCCGCAAGGGCATTGCGCGGGGGCGCAGCGTGGTGGTGCTCAAGTACGCCGGTGGCGTGCTGTTCGTCGCCGAGAACCCGTCTCCGACGCTGCACAAGGTCGCCGAGATCTACGACCGGATCGGCTTCGCCGCGGTGGGCCGCTACAGCGAGTTCGAGGCGCTGCGGGTGGCCGGGGTGCGCATCGCCGACGTGCGCGGGTACTCCTACGACCGGCGTGACGTCACCGGCCGGTCGCTGGCCAACACCTACGCGCAGCACCTGGGTGCCATCTTCACCGAGCAGATCAAGCCGTTCGAGGTGGAGATCTGCGTCGCCGAGGTGGGTTTCACCGCCGAGACCGACCAGCTGTACCGGCTGACCTACGACGGGTCCATCGTGGACGAACCGCAGTTCGTGGTGATGGGTGGGCAGGCCGACGCGATCACCAGCAAGCTCAAGGACTCCTTCACCGACGGGCTGGAGCTGGCGGACGCGGCGAAGGTGGCGATCGAGGCGCTGTCCTCGGGCGGGGACGGCAACCGGGAGCTGGGCGAGTCGCAGCTGGAGGTCGCGGTCCTGGACCGCGCCCGGCCGAACCGCACCTTCCGCCGGATCCAGGGCGCGGCGCTGCGGGCGCTGCTGCCGGAGCGGGAGTCGACTTCGGACGAGTCCGGGTCCGAGGACGGCGAGTCGTCCAGCAAGTAGTGGCCGCAGCACGCTGACACACCGGGTGCGGGGCACCGGATCGGGACTGCCCCGCTCCCGTCCGCCTGGGTTCCCCGAACGGCTGCCCGCCAAGCGTTGCCAGGTCGCAGCTTCCCCAGCTGTCACAACATGCTGTGGTCCGGGACGAAGCCAGGCACTTCCCCTGCCGTGCTCGGCTGGCTGCGACGGGTGCCGTGCGCGCTGGTCAGCGGCCTGCCCGGCGCGGACGATGACGCGGTGCAACCGATTTCGCGGGAAGAAGGTGGCACCGGTGCCCGAACGGCGGACCGCCGCGGAGCGGGGTTTGCGCCTAGTGTGGAGACATGCAGCGGCGGATCTTCGGCATCGAAACCGAGTTCGGGGTCACCTGCACCTTCCACGGGCAGCGGCGACTGTCCCCGGACGAGGTGGCCAGATACCTGTTCCGACGGGTCGTGTCGTGGGGGCGGTCGTCCAACGTCTTCCTCCGCAACGGGGCCAGGCTCTACCTGGACGTGGGCTCCCACCCGGAGTACGCCACGGCCGAGTGCGATGACCTCGTCCAGCTCGTCACGCACGACAAGGCGGGTGAGCGGATCCTCGAGGACCTGCTCATCGACGCCGAGCGGCGGCTGGCCGACGAGGGCATCGGCGGCGACATCTTCCTGTTCAAGAACAACACCGACTCGGCGGGCAACTCCTACGGCTGCCACGAGAACTACCTGGTCGGCCGGTCCGGGGAGTTCTCCCGGATCGCCGACGTGCTGCTGCCGTTCCTGGTGACCCGCCAGCTCATCTGCGGCGCGGGGAAGGTGCTGCAGACCCCGCGCGGCGCGGTGTACTGCCTGTCGCAGCGCGCCGAGCACATCTGGGAGGGCGTGTCCAGCGCGACGACCCGCTCGCGGCCGATCATCAACACCCGCGACGAGCCGCACGCCGACGCCGAGCGCTACCGCCGGCTGCACGTCATCGTCGGCGACTCCAACATGTCCGAGGTGACCACGCTGCTCAAGGTCGGCTCGGCGAACCTGGTGCTGGAAATGGTCGAGCAGGGCGTGCAGTTCCGGGACTTCAGCCTGGACAACCCGATCCGGGCGATCCGCGAGATCAGCCACGACCTGACCGGGCGGCGCACCGTGCGGCTGGCCGGGGGCCGGGAGGCCTCCGCGCTGGACATCCAGCGGGAGTACTACGGCCGGGCGGTGGACCACGTGGCGCGGCGCGGTTCGGACCCGATGACCGACCGGATCCTGGAGCTGTGGGGCCGGGCGCTGGAGGCGATCGAGCAGCAGGACTTCTCGCTGATCGACCGGGAGGTCGACTGGGCGATCAAGCACCGGCTGCTGGAGCGCTACCGCGGCAAGCACGGCCTCGAGCTGTCCAGCCCGCGGATCGCCCAGCTGGACCTGGCCTACCACGACATCCGCCGCGGTCGCGGGCTGTTCGACATGCTGCAGCGCAAGGACCTGGTGGACCGGGCCACCGAGGACGGCGAGATCGAGGCGGCCAAGGACACCCCGCCGCAGAGCACCCGGGCCAAGCTGCGGGGCGACTTCATCGCCGCCGCGCAGGCGGCGGGCCGGGACTTCACGGTCGACTGGGTGCACCTGAAGCTCAACGACCAGGCCCAGCGCACCGTCCTGTGCAAGGACCCGTTCCGTGCCGTGGACGACCGCGTGGAGCGGCTCATCAGCTCCCTCTAGTTCACTCGAACGGGTGAAGTTGTGGGATGCCCCGACCTGGTCCGCCGAGCCTGCCGAAGGGCGACGTGCGCATCGCGTTGAGCTTGGCGGACGCCGTGGATGACGAGGTGTTCGCACCGCTGCGCGAGTGCTGCCCGGCCAACTCCTGACCAGGCCTGCCCCCGCAGCGGCAGGGTCAGCATGCTCCGAGGATGTGGACCGCCTCGCCGGTCTTCTCAGCGTTCCTGGCCGGTGGGGCGGATGATGAGTTCGTTGACGTCGACCGTCGGGGGCTGTTGGAGGGCGTAGAGGGCGGCGTTGGCGATGTCCTCGGCGCGCAGCTTGGGCACGCCCTGGGTGTCGGCGGTCATCTCGGTCTCGACCATGCCCGGTTGGATTAGGGTGACTCGGACGCCGGTGCCGACGCACTCCGCGCGGATGTTCTGGGCCATGCCGGTGACCGCCCACTTCGTCGCCGAGTAGAGGTTGCCGGGGCGGACGTTGCGGCCCGCGTTGGAGCCGGTCAGCAGCAGGTGGCCCTCGGTGCGGGTGAGCGCGGGCAGCGCCGCGCGGGCGGTGATCGCGGCGCCGTAGACGTTGGTCAGGACCATCTCGCGCCACTGCTCGGGGTCGGCGCCGCCGTTGCCCAGGAACGAGGTCTGCACGCTCATGCCCGCGTTGGCGAACACCGCGTCGAGGCGGCCGAAGTGCTCCTCCGCGCGCTGGACGGCGGCGGTGAGGCTCGTGTGGTCGGTGACGTCGCAGGGCAGGGCGAGGGCGGTCCCTGGGCCGAGCTCGTCGACCAGCGCGGACAGGGCTTCGGCGGAGCGGGCGGTCAGGACCAGGCGGAAACCGGCTGCTGCTGCGGCGCGCGCGGTCGCGGCGCCGATGCCGCGGGAGGCACCGGTGATCATCAGGACGCGATCGGACATGGTCCCAGGGTAAGGGCGTTGATCAGGACAAGCCGGTGATCACGCTGTGTTGCGAAGTATTTTCACGTTCACCGTGGCTTCAGTGCCGACCGAAATCAATGCCCCATCTGCCACATGCGCCCCACTGGGCGCAACGCGCCCCGACCCAAACACATGATCGAATCCTGGCGGGCTAGAGTTCTCCGGTGGCCACTGTGCGTGCTGAACGCTTGGTGAACCTGGTGCTGTGTCTGCTGTCGACCCGCCAGTACCTCACCGCGGATCGGATCCGGGCGATCGTGCCGGGCTATGCCGGCGCGCCCACCGACGAGGCCTTCTTCCGAACCTTCGAACGGGACAAGGCGGAGCTGCGCGACCTCGGCATCCCGCTGGAGACCGGGCGCAACTCCGCCTTCGACGCCACCGACGGCTACCGCATCGCGCGCCGCGACTACGAGCTCGGCGACATCGACCTGGAACCGGACGAGGCGGCCGCGGTGGCGCTGGCGGTGCGGCTGTGGGACGCCCCGGAGCTCACCGCGGCGGCCCGCGGCGCGCTGCTGAAGCTGCGCGCGGCCGGGGTGGACGTCGACGAGCACGCGTCGTCGGCGGTCGAGCCCAAGGTGCGCACCACCGAACCCGCGTTCGCGCCGCTGCTGGCGGCGGTGCAGAGCGGCCGGGTGGTGGAGTTCGACTACCGGCGCCCGAGCAGCCCGGACGCGCACCGACGGACCGTCGAGCCGTGGGGCGTGGTGTCCTGGCGCGGCCGCTGGTACGTCGTCGGGCACGACCGCGACCGGCAGGCGCCGCGCTGCTTCCGGCTGTCCCGGATCCAGGGGGAGGTCAAGGCGGTCGGGCGGGCCGGGCAGGTCCAGCGCCCGCCGGACATCGACCTGCTGAGCTTCGTCGCTGGCGCGGCGCGCGAAGCGCCGCCCCGCACGCTCGCCCGCGTGTGGGTCGCGGACGGGCGCGCGCAGGGCGCGCGGCGCCAGGCGAAGGTGGTCGACCGGATGGAGCTCGGCGGCGACTGGGGCGACGTCGTCGAGCTCGACCTGCGCTACCCGGAGACCGCCGCTGGCTGGCTGGCCGGGTACGGGGCCGACGTGGTGGTGCTGGAACCCGACACGCTGCGCAAGACGATCCACGAGATCCACCTCGACGTGGTGGACCAGGGCAAGCAACCGGGAGCGGCGTCGTGAGCGGCGCGCGGACCGGTGGGAGGCTGCGGTGACGAGTGCGACCGAGCGGCTGCCGCGCCTGCTGGCGCTGGTGCCGTACCTGCTGAGCCGACCGGGCATCCCCGTCGAGGACGCCGCGGCCGACTTCGGCGTCACCGAGCAGCAGCTGCGCAAGGACCTCGAACTGCTGTGGATGTGCGGGTTGCCGGGGTACGGCCCCGGTGACCTGATCGACCTGTCCTTCGAGTACGACACCATCACCGTCACCTACGACGCGGGCATGCGGCGGCCGCTGCGGCTGACGGCATCCGAGGCGACCGCGCTGCTGGTGGCCCTGCGGGCGCTGGCCGAGACGCCGGGCATCACCGATGCCGACGCGGTCCAGCGGACCCTGGCGAAGGTGGAGAACGCGGTGGGTCAGGCCCGCCCGGCCGGGGTGGTCGTCGGGTTGGAGGGTCGCGAGGGCGCGGTGCAGCCGGGCGTGCGCGCGGCCGTGCAGGAGGCCACGACGCGGCGGCGGGCGCTGCGCATCCGCTACTACACGCCCTCCCGCGACGAGATCAGCGAGCGGACCGTGGACCCGATGCGGCTGCTGCTCATCGACGGGCGCAGCTACCTGGAGGCCTGGTGCCGCAGCGCGCAGGGCGTGCGAATGTTTCGGCTGGACCGGATCGACGAGGTCGAGGTGCTGGCGGAAGCCGCGCAGCCGCCCTCGGAGGCCGAGCCCACCGACGTCTCCGAGGGGCTGTTCCGGCCCGCACCCGACCAGGCGGTGGCGGAGCTGGAGCTGGAACCCGACGCGCGCTGGGTGGTCGAGTACTACCAGGTGGACGAGGTCGTCGAGCTGCCGCAGGGGCGCGTCCGGGTGCGGATGCGCTACGCCGACCGGAGCTGGATGAGCCGGCTGCTGCTCGGGCTGGGCGGGCAGGTCCGGGTGCTCAGCCCCGACGACCTGGCCTGTGACGTGCGTCAACGCGCGCAAGATGCGTTGACGCGGGCACGTCACCTGCCGTCCACCTGAGACCGCTACGGTGACCGGGTGCCGTACGTGTGGAGTCTTGTGCTGCTGGGAGCAGGTCTGGTCCTGCTCGTGCTGCTGCTGGTCCGGGTGCTCCGGGAGGTCGGCCGGTTCAAGGCCGTGCAGCGGCAGGTCGCCCACGACCTCGCGGATCGCAGTGGCCTGGTGAAGGCGCGCGTCGCCGGGCTGAAGGTGGCGTTCGCCGAACGCCGCCGCAGGTGACGCGCATCGGCCCTATTTGTCCCGCCCTGCCGCGCGTACGATGACGCCCAGCAGGGACATCACGAAAGGTTGTGTTCGGATGGGTTTGCCAGGTGGCTGGGAGCTGATCCTCATCGTCTTGGTTCTGGTGCTGCTCTTCGGCGCCACCAAGCTCCCGCAGATGGCCCGCTCGCTCGGCCAGTCCGCGCGCGTGTTCAAGGCTGAGGCCCGCGGCATGAAGGCCGACGAGGAAGCCGCCAAGAAGGCCGAGGAGGACAAGGCGAAGCCGGAGCTGACCGCCGGTGACACCAGCACCCCACCGGTCACGTCGCCGTCGCCGGCCGACGAGAAGCAGCGCAACGACTCCAAGAACTGACTGAGGACGGGACAACACGGTGGGCACTCCACTGCGTCGCCTGAACCCGTTCCGCAAGGACCGCCGCCGGTGGGGCCGCAGGCACAACCCGGACGGCACCATGACGCTCGTCGACCACCTCTACGAGCTGCGGTACCGGTTGGGCGTGGCCTTGGCGGCCGTGGTCGTGGGCGCGATCTTCGGCATCTGGTGGTTCTCCCACTCGGCCTTCGGGTTGCCCACGCTCAGCGACTTCCTGCTCGGGCCGTACTGCGAGCTGCCGGAGACCCAGCGGCTGTCGCCGAACGGGCACTGCCAGCTGCTGCAGACCGAGCCGTTCGAGATCTTCATGCTGACCCTGAAGGTCGGCGTCGCGGTCGGGGCGGTGCTGTTCAGCCCGGTGTGGCTGTACCAGCTGTGGGCCTTCATCACGCCCGGGCTCTACGCCAAGGAGCGCAAGTTCGCGCAGCTGTTCGTGGTCTGCGCGACCGTGCTGTTCCTCACCGGCGCGGTGCTGGCGTACTTCATCCTGCCGGTGGCGCTGGAGTTCATGGCCGGGTTCGGCGGGGACGCGTTCTTCACCGCGCTGACCGGTGGCAAGTACATCAGCTTCATGCTGCTCCTGCTGGTGATCTTCGGCGTCAGCTTCGAGCTGCCGCTGATCCTGGTGATGCTCAACTTCGCCGGCATCGTCAGCTACGCCAAGCTCAAGAGCTGGTGGCGGGGCATCGTGTTCGCGCTGTTCGTGTTCGCCGCGATCGCCACCCCGGGGCAGGACCCGTTCTCGATGCTCGCGCTGGCCGCGGCGTTGTGCGTGCTGTTCACCGTCGCGATGGCGATCTGCCGGGCCAACGACAAGCGCAAGGCCAAGAAGCTCGCGGCTCAGGGGCTCGACGCGGTCGGGTTGGACGAGGCCTCCGAGATCGACTTCCGGGGTTCCGACATCGACGCGCGGCCCTCGCAGGTGCCCACGCAGAACCACGACGACGTCACCTGAGGCCGGGTGCGCGGGCACTAGCCAAGGCGGCCCCGCGTGGGACAGGATCTTGCCTCGTGCGTTGCGTCCTGTTGATCAACCCCGCGGCTGGTGGTCGGCTCTCGGCGAAGGTGGTCGGTGAGATCGGCCGGCGCCTCCGCGCCGTGTGCGACGTCCGGACGGTGATCGCCACCGATGCCGGTGCCGCCGCCGACGCCGCCAAGCGCGCGGTCTCCGACGGTGCCGACGTGCTCGCCGTGGTCGGCGGTGACGGCATCGCGCACCTCGCGGTGCAGGCGTGCGCCGAGTCCGGCACCGCGCTCGCGCTGATCCCGGCCGGTACCGGCAACGACCTGGCACGCGGCCTCGGGGTGCCGCTCGACGCCGCCGCCGCGACGCGGGCCATCACCCGGGCGGTCAAGGCGGGCGCGCAGCGGCGCATCGACCTCGGCAAGGTGGCCGGGGCGGGCTGGTTCGCGACCGTGCTGTGCGCGGGGTTCGACTCGCGGGTCAACGCGCGGGCGAACCGGATGCGCTGGCCGCGCGGGCAGCGCCGCTACGACGTGGCGGTGGTCCGGGAGCTGCTGGGGCTGCACGCGATGCCGCTGCGGGTGGAGACCGAGTCCGGGGTATTAGAGCGGAACGCGACGCTCGTGGCGGTGGGCAACTCGGCCTGCTACGGCGGAGGCATCCCGGTCTGCCCGGCCGCCGACCCGGCGGACGGGCTGCTCGACGTGACGGTGGTCGGCGAGGTGTCCCGGCGCGACTTCGTCCAGATCCTGCCGACGCTGCGCTCGGGTCGGCATGTGGAGCACCCGGCGGTGCGCACGCTGCGGGCCCGGCGGATCCGGTTGGGCGGGGACAACGGCTGGCTGGCCTTCGCCGACGGCGAACCGCAGGCCCGGCTGCCGCTGACCGTCCGCTGCGTCCCGGACGCGCTGCGCGTCCTGGTATGACCCCTCCCACCTGCGGGAACGGGCGGACTGTGACGAGCTGCGCACGGCTTGTGCGGGCTCGGTCGCGACGGTCGTCGGTGGGATGTGAAAACCTTGGGAGGTGGCTGTTAGCCGTTCCAACCCCACCGAGCTGTCCCCGGCCGAGGCCTTCGCCAAGCACTCCCGCCGCGGTGCGCACCCGAAGTTGACCGACTTCGCCGGGCAGCTGTCCTTCGAGCTCGACCCCTTCCAGCGCACGGCCTGCCAGGCGCTGGACGCCGGGCGCGGCGTGCTGGTGTGCGCGCCAACCGGCGCGGGCAAGACCGTGGTCGGCGAGTTCGCCGTGCACCTGGCGCTGCAGGAGGGCCGCAAGTGCTTCTACACCACGCCGATCAAGGCGCTGTCGAACCAGAAGTACGCCGACCTGTGCGAGCGGCACGGTAGCGACGCGGTCGGGTTGCTCACCGGCGACACCTCGATCAACGGCGAGGCCCAGGTGGTGGTGATGACCACCGAGGTGCTGCGCAACATGCTCTACGCCGGGTCCAGCAGCCTGGACAAGCTCGGCTACGTGGTGATGGACGAGGTGCACTATCTCGCCGACCGGTTCCGGGGCGCGGTGTGGGAGGAGGTGATCCTGCACCTGCCGGACCACGTGCAGGTCGCCAGCCTGTCCGCGACGGTGAGCAACGCCGAGGAGTTCGGCGAGTGGCTGCAGGAGGTGCGCGGCGACACCACCGTGGTGGTCGACGAGCACCGGCCGGTGCCGCTGTGGCAGCACATGCTGGTCGGGCCGCGGATGTTCGACCTGTTCGGCGGGGAGACCGCCGACCGCGAGCTGAAGATCAACCCGAACCTGCTGCGGCACACCCAGCAGCTGGCCCGGGTGCACCTGCCCTACGGCGGCCGCCGCGGCGGGCCGGGCAACGGCAAGCGCAAGGGCCCGCGCCCGCCCCGGTTCGCCCCGCCGTCGCGGCTGGAGGTGCTGGCCGGGCTGGACGCCGCCGGGCTGCTGCCGGCGATCGTGTTCATCTTCAGCCGCAACGGCTGCGACCAGGCCGTCTCCCAGTGCGTGCGCGCCGGGCTGCGGCTGACCAGCGAGGACGAGGTCGCCGAGATCCGCGAGGTGATCGACGAGCACACCGCGAACCTGCCGGAGAGCGACCTGTCGGTCCTGGGCTTCTGGGAGTGGCGGGAGGCGCTGGAGCGCGGGCTGGCCGCGCACCACGCCGGGCTGCTCCCGGCGTTCAAGGAGACTGTCGAGGAGCTGTTCGTGCGCGGCCTGGTCAAGGCCGTGTTCGCCACCGAGACGCTGGCGCTGGGCATCAACATGCCCGCGCGCACGGTGGTGCTGGAGCGGCTGGTGAAGTTCAACGGCGAGTCGCACGTGGACCTCAGCCCCGGCGAGTACACGCAGCTCACCGGCCGGGCGGGGCGGCGCGGCATCGACGTCGAGGGGCACGCGGTGGTCCTCTGGCAGCCAGGCGTGGACCCCAAGCAGGTCGCCGGGCTGGCCTCCACCCGCACCTACCCGCTGCGCTCGTCGTTCCGGCCCGGCTACAACATGGCCGTCAACCTGGTGCAGCGCGTCGGTCAGGACGCGGCGCGGGACCTGCTGGAGCAGTCCTTCGCGCAGTTCCAGGCCGACCGGTCGGTGGTGGGGTTGTCGCGGCGGGTGGAGCGCAACACCGAGGCGCTGTCCGGCTACGCCGAGGCGATGCACTGTCACCTCGGTGACTTCGACGAGTACTTCCAGCTGCGCCGCCGGATCTCGGAGCGGGAGAAGCAGCTGGCCCGGCAGAACCGGCAGTCGCGGCGCGCCGAGGCGGCCAAGTCGCTGGAGAAGCTGCGCAAGGGCGACGTGATCTCGGTTCCCGCAGGGCGCCGGTCGGGCCTGGCGGTGGTCATCGACCCGGGGCTGGAGCCGATGGGCGAGCCGCGGCCGCTGGTGGTCACCGAGGACCGGTGGTCGGGGCGGCTGTCGGTGGCCGACTTCACCTCGCCGGTGGAGCCGCTGGGCAAGCTCAAGCTGCCCAAGCACGTCGACACCCGGTCCCCGAAGTCCCGCCGCGACCTGGCCGCGACGCTGCGCAACACCGGGCTGGAGCCGTCCACCGGGCGCGGCAGGCGCCGTTCGGACGCCACCGACGACGCGGAGCTGGCGACGCTGCGCCGTGCGCTGAAGGCGCACCCGTGCCACGGCTGCGACGAGCGGGAGAGCCACGCGCGCTGGGCGGAGCGCCACGAGCGGCTGCGCGGGGAGAACGAGAACCTGCGCCGCAAGGTCAACGCCACCACGCACTCGCTGGCCCGCGCCTTCGACCGGATCGTCGCGCTGCTGACCGAACGCGGCTACCTGCCCGCGGAGGCGGGGGAGGACGGCCAGGTCACCCGGCACGGACGGCGGCTGTCCCGGCTCTACAGCGAGTCCGACCTGCTGGCGGCGGAGTGCCTGCGGGTCGGGACCTGGCGCGGGCTCGGGGCGCCGGAGCTGGCCGCGGTGGTGTCCTCGCTGGTCTACGAGTCGCGGCGGGAGGGGCTGACCCCGCAGGTGCCGTCCGGGCCGGTCAGCGACGCGCTGGAGGCAACCTGGCGGCTCTGGGCGGAGCTGGAGGACGACGAGCGGCGGCACAAGCTCGACCGCACCCGCGAGCCCGACCCAGGATTCGCCTGGCCGGTGTTCCGCTGGGCGCGCGGCGAGTCGCTGGAGAAGGTGCTCACCGCGGCGGAGACCAGCGGGCACGAGCTGTCCGCGGGCGACTTCGTGCGGTGGTGCCGCCAGGTCATCGACCTGCTGGACCAGGTCCGCGAAGTGGTCGGGGTGTCCGACCCGGTGGGCGCGGCCGCGGCGAAGGCGGTCACCGCGATCCGGCGCGGCGTGGTCGCGGCCGGGGCGGTCTGACTGGTCCGCCTCTCCGCGTTTTTCAGTGATGGTTGCTAGTGGGGGTGATCTTGCGTTTTCGGGGTTTCTTGTGGCTGGGTTGCGTCACGGTCCCCTGGGGTGCGGTTGCCTAGGACTCCGGTTGCCTGAAACTGCGGTTTCCTGAAACTACGGTTGCCCAGGACTACGGTTGCCCAGGACTGCGGTTGCCCTGGGGCGCGGTTGCTTAGGACTGCGGTTGTCCGGGGCTTCGGTTGTGCGGGGGTTCGGTTGGTGGAGGGGGTTGCTGCATCCGTCGCGTCTGGTGCGGCTTCGGGTTCGGGCAGTGCGATGACCGCACGGCCGATTCGGAGGGGTGGGCGGTTGTGGTTGGATCTCCTCGCGATGCCGTGAAGGCCGTGTGCAAGATCGTCCGGAGGTGCTGATGTCGTCCCCCTACGGCCCGCCGCCAGGGGGCTATCCCCACTGGGGGCAGCTGCCCCCGAACACCGGGATGCCGCAGGGCGGACCGGGCTACCCGCCGCAGCCCGGGTACCCGCCGCCGCAACCGCCTCCACCGCCGCAGCAGTACGGCTACGGCCAGCAGTACCAGCAGCCCGGTGGGCAGTACCAGCAGTACCAGCCGCCGGGTGGGCAGTTCCCGCCGCCGGGTGGCTTCGGTGCGCCGCCGCGCAAGAAGCGCTCCGCGCTGCCGTGGGTGCTCAGCGGGTCCGGCGTGGTCGTGGTCGCCGTGGTGCTGGTGCTCGGGTTCGTCGCGCCGGGCTGGTTCGTGCGGTCGGTGTTCGACGCCACCAGCGTCGAGAAGGGCGTTGAGCAGACGCTGAAGGGCTCCTACGGGCTGGCCGGGGTCGGGTCGGTGTCCTGTCCGGGCGGGCAGCCGGTGCGGACCGGGAACCGGTTCGACTGCCAGGTGGAGATCGGTTCGGAGACGAAGTCGGTGACCGTGACGGTCAAGACCGACAAGGGCGTGTACGAGGTCGGCCACCCCCGGTGAGGAAAACCAGTCGCCCCGCGGCGGGGGTGACCGGGAGAATCGCGCTGTGATCGATGTGCGCGCCCTCGCCGAGTCCGAGCTCCGAACCTCTCACGACCTGTTCCTCCGGGCCCTGCTGCGCAGGCCGGTGAGCGACGAGAACTGGGCGCGCACCAGCGGACGCCTCGTGGCGGGGCGGGTGCTGGGCGCGTTCGACGGCGGTGAGCTGGTCGGGACGGCCCGCGCCACGGCCAACGAGCTGGCGGTGCCCGGCGGCCGGGTGGCGGCGGGCGCGGTGACCGGCGTCGGGGTTCGCGCGGACCGTACCCGGCGCGGCGTGCTGCGCGGCCTGATGCGGGCCCAGCTCGACGAGGTGCGGCAGCGCGGTGAGCCGGTGGCGATGCTGCACGCCTCGGAAGCGGGGATCTACGAGCGGTTCGGCTACGGCGTGGCCAGCAGGCACCGGAAGGTCGAGCTCGAGCGCGCGCGGGTGGTCTTCCGCGACGACGCGCCGCGGGGCGGGCAGGTGCGGGTGCTGGACCGGGGCGCGGCCGAGCCGCTGCTGCCGGGGATCTACCAGCGGTGCGCGGTCGACCGGGCGGGGTGGATCGGTCGGGACGAGCCGTGGTGGTCCGGGTTCTGGCAGTACCTCGGCGACGGCGTCGTGGTCGCGGTGCACACCGGCGAGGACGGGGTGGACGACGGGTTCGCGGTGTACGAGCCGAAGCACGGCGAGCGCGGGACCTCGGTGGACGTCCACGACCTCAAGGGTGCTGACGCCACCGCGGTGGCCGAGTTGTGGCGGTTCCTGCTCGGCGTGGACCTGGCCGACCGCGTGGTGGGGCACGTGCGCCCGCTGGACGAGCCGCTGGAGTGGTGGCTGACCGACCGCCGCCAGTGCCGGGTGACCGAGGTCGAGGACGACCTGTGGGTGCGGCTGGTGGACGTGCTCGGGGCGCTGCGGGCACGGACCTACGGCGCGGCGGAGCCGGTGGTGGTCGAGGTGCGCGACGCGTTCCTGCCGGACAACGCGGGCGGCTACCGCATCGGCCCGGACGGGGTCGAGCGCTCGACGGCCGCGCCCCAGCTGGGCTTGGACGTGTCGGCGCTGGCCGCGCTGTACCTGGGCGACCAGCTGGCGTCGACGCTGGTGGCCGCGGGGCGCGTCGAGGTGCGCGACCCGGCGGCGGTGACCGCGGCGGACCGGTTGTTCGCCACCCTCGAAACCCCCTGGTGCGGCACCGGGTTCTGACCTCGGTCGTGAGTGCATAACAGTGTTCGAACACTGTTACGCGCTCACGACCCCCGCCCAGCAGGGTGATCAGGCCTTGAAAATATGTAGACCGACTGTCATATTCTTCGTTGTGAAGAAGGGCGCGCGCACGCGGCAGCAGGTGCTGGAGACCGCGATGGAGCTGTTCAACCAGCAGGGTTACCACGGCACCGGGGTCAACCAGGTGCTCGCGGAGGCCTCGGCCCCGCGGGGGTCGCTGTACTTCCACTTCCCCGGCGGCAAGCAGCAGCTCGCCGCCGAGGCGGTCACCGCGTCCGGGCGGCAGGTGGGGGAGTTGCTGGCGCTGCTGGCGGACCGGGTCGAGCCGCGCGAGGCGATCGCGGCGATCGTGGGGTACTTCGAGCAGGCGCTGGTCGAGTCGGACTTCCGCCGCGGTTGCCCGGTGGCCACGGTCGCGCTGGAGGCCAGCGCGGAGAGCCCGGAGGTGCGGTCCGCGTGCGGAGCGGCCTACGGGCTGTGGCAGGAGCAGCTGGCCGAAGGCCTCCGGGGCTGGGGGATCCCGGCGGCCCGGGCCGATGAGCTCGCAGTCGTCGCCTTGTCGCTCATCGAAGGCGCGCTGCTGCTGTGCAAGGTGCAGCACGACGTCACGCCGCTGCGCACGGCCGGAGGACAACTGACCGCGCTGGTGGAAGCCGCGCGGACGGAGGCGAGCTGATGCGGATCCACCACCTCAACTGCGGGACGCTGCGGCCGTTCGGCAGTCGGCTGATCAACGAGGCGGGCAGCCGGTTCGGCGCCGCGCGCATGGTCTGCCACTGCCTGCTCGTGGAGACCGAGCAGGGGCTGGTGCTCATCGACACCGGCATGGGCGTCCCGGACGTCACCACGCACGCGGAGCTCATGAAGCGGCGGCTGCGGCTGGGGCGCCCGGTGCTCGACATCGCCGAAACCGCGGTGTCCCAGGTGGAGCGCCTCGGGTACCGGGCGCAGGACGTGCGGCACATCGTGCCGACCCACCTGGACCTCGACCACGCGGGCGGGCTGCCGGACTTCCCGCACGCCGAGGTGCACGTCCACGACGTCGAGTACCAGGCGATGCGCCGCGACGTGGCGCAGGACCGGTACCTGCACCACCAGTTCCGGCACGGTCCGAAGTGGAGGGTGCACGGCAGCGCCGACGGGGAGCGGTGGTTCGGCTTCGAAGCGGTGCGCGACCTGCCCGGCCTGCCGCCGGACATCCTGCTGGTGCCGCTGCCCGGCCACACCCGCGGCCACACCGGGGTCGCGGTGCGGCAGCCCAGCGGGAAGTGGCTGCTCAACGCCAGGGACTCGTACTTCTACCACGGCGAGGTGGCCCCGGACCGGCACTGCACACCGGGGTTGCGCTTCTTCCAGAACCTAGTGCAGGTCGACGGCGCGCTGCGGCGGCGCACCCAGGAGCGCCTGCACGACCTGCTCACCGCCCACCGCGACCAGATCGAGGTCTTCTGCGCGCACGACGCGGCGGAACTGGACCGCTACGCGGGCAGCATCGAGCCCTCCTCGACGTAGCGCTGGTGCCAGGACAACGCCTCGCCCAGCAGGTGCGGGGTGTGCAGGCCGAACGACGACTGGAGTGCTCGGTCGTAGTAGTCCTGCAGCGCGGGCCGGAAGTCGGGGTGGGCGCAGTGCGCGATGATCCGCTCGGCCCGCTTCCTGGGTGACAGGCCGCGCAGGTCTGCCAGGCCCTGCTCGGTGGCGATGACGTCCACGTCGTGCTCGGTGTGGTCGACGTGCGAGACCATCGGCACGATCGCCGAGATCGCGCCGCCCTTGGCGACCGAGGGTGTGACGAAGATCGACACGTGCGCGTTGCGCGCGAAGTCGCCCGAGCCGCCGATGCCGTTCTGGATCCGGCTGCCCATCAGGTGCGTCGAGTTGATGTTGCCGTAGATGTCGGCTTCCACGACGCCGTTCATCGCCAGGCAGCCGAGCCGCCGCACCACCTCGGGGTGGTTGCTGATCTCCTGCGGGCGCAGCAGGATCCGGTCCCGGTACGCGGCGGCATCGCGGTTGAACCGGTCGACCGCGGCGGGGCTGAGCGAGAACGCCGTCGCGGAGGCCGTCCGCAGCTTCCCCGACTCGATCAGCTGCAGCATGCCGTCCTGGATCACCTCGGTGTAGGCGGTCATCCCGTCGAACGGCCCGGCGTCGAGACCGGCCAGGACGGCGTTGGCGACGTTGCCCACCCCGGACTGCAGCGGCAGCAGCTCGCGCGGCAACCGCCCGGCGCGCACCTCGACGGCCAGGAAGTCCAGCACGTGCCCGGCGATCCGTTCGGATGTCCCGTCCGGGGGAGTGAAAACCGTGTTGCGGTCGGGGGATTCGGTCTCCACGACCGCGATCACCTTCTCCGGCGGGCATTCCAGGAACGGCGTGCCGATCCGGTCGGCCGGGCCGGTGATCGGGATGGGCACGCGCCGGGGTGGCAGCGCGGTGCCGTAGTAGATGTCGTGCATGCCCGCCAGGTGCTCGCTCTGCCACGAGTTGACCTCGAGGATCACCCGGTCGGCCCGCTCCAGCCAGGTCTTGTTGTTGCCCACCGAGGAGGACGGGACCAGGCGGCCGTCCTCGGTGATGCCGCTGACCTCCACGACGGCGACGTCGAGCTCGCCGAAGGCGCCCTGCCACACGCGCTGCGCCACGTGCGAGAGGTGGATGTCGGTGTAGTCCATCAGACCGCTGTTGATCTTCTCCCGGGTGACCGGGTCGGACTGGTAGGGCAGCCGCAGGTCGATGCCCTCCACGTCGGACAACGCCCCGTCCAGCTCCGGCGCGGTGGAGGCGCCGGTCCACAGGCCGAACTTCATCGGCAGGCCCCGCGCGTGCGCCTCGGCGACCCGCTTGGCCAGCGCGCCCGGCACCTCCTTGGGGTACCCGGCGCCGGTGAACCCGCTCATGCCGATGTTGGCGCCCGGTTCGATCAGCTCGACGGCTTCCGCGGCCTCGACGACCTTCGCCGCGAACCGCCGATCCCGAATCCTGCCGGTCATCTCCACCCGCCTTCCGCTGGAACCGCGGCCCCGCCTCGATCTCGCAGATCAGGGGGCCATGTGTGACGGGGATCGTAGGTGCGCACCCGCGCGGGAATGGGTGTGATGCACGGCACGGCGTGGTCCGGGAGCGCCCGGCGGGCCGGTTCCGCGAGCGTCACGAATGTGTGTTGACGAGGTGGAACGTGGGTAGTGCGGGTGGGTCCGGTCGGCGGCGGCGACGAGCTGCGGTGGATCGTGGCCCGTTCGCTCGGCGACACCCGCGGTCGCTGGGCGAACTGCTCCGAGCTGGTTCAGCCCTGGTGGCCACCGGGTTTCAGCCGCAGGTCGGCCTCGATCCGGGACGCGGTCGCCAGCAGCAGCGGGACGACCTCCCGCCGCGCTCTGACCTCGGGGTCGTGCGCGTCCAGCGAGACGTTGACCGCGGCGGCGACCTTGCCGTCCGCGTCGCGGACCGGCGCGGCAACACCGCGCAAACCTTCCTCCAGCTCGCTGTCGGAGATCGCGAAGCCCTGCCGGCGGATCTCGGCGAGGTCGGCGAGCAGGGCCTCGCGGGTGGTGGCGGTGCGCGGGGTGAGCGGCTTCAGCTCCATCGCCCGCAGCCGTACGTCCAGCAGCTCCGGAGGCATGGCGGCCAGCAGCACCTTGCCCATCGAGGTGGCGTGCGCCGGGAACCGGGTGCCGACCGGGATCGTGACCGACAGCAGCTTCGGGCTGGGCACCTGCGCCACGTAGCAGATCTCGGCGCCGTCCAGCACGGCCAGCGCGGTCATCTCGCGTAGCTCCCGGGTGAGCCGCCGCAGGTGCGGTTCGGCGATCTGCGGCAGCGACCGGCTCGACAGGTACGCGTGCCCGAACTCCAGTACCTGGGGGGTCAGCGCGAAGTGCCGCCCGTCCTGCCACACGTAGCCGAGGTGGACCAGGGAGAGCAGGATCCGCCGGGCCCCGGCCCGGTCCAACCCGCTGGCCTGGGCGACCTCGGTCAGCGTCAACTCCGGCTGCCCCGGGGCGAACGCCCGCAGCACGGCCAGCGTCCGCTCCACCGAGCGCAGGACCTCCGCCATCTCGCCTCCGTGGAGCGGCTCAGCGTTCGAGCGCGGTGAGGAGGCGGTCGATGCTGGCGCCCAGGCCCCAGGTCCGCTGCAGCTCGCGCAGCCGGTCGACGTCCACATCGGACTTCGGCACCGGGTCCGGGCGGTCGACGACCACCGGCGCGTCCCGCACCACGCGCACCACCGACGGTGCCGCGGCGAGGTAGTCCGCGGCCTCGGCTAGCTTGCCGCGCACCCGCGGGGTCAGGCCGGTGGCGCCGCTCTCGGCCGCCGCCAGCAACGCTTCCAGCGACCCGAACTGGGTGATCAGCTTCGCGGCCGTCTTCTCCCCGATGCCCGACACGCCCGGCAGGCCGTCCGACGGGTCGCCGCGCAGCACCGCCATGTCGGCGTAGTCGTCCCCGGCCCGGTCCGGGGAGAGCGCGTACTTCTCGGCCAGCTCGGTGGGACCGAAGTCCTGCGCCTTGGCCAACCCCGCGCCGATGTAGATCACCCGAACCGGGGTGGGCTCGGCGCGCACCAGCTGGAACAGGTCGCGGTCACCGGTGACGACCTCCACCGGACCCCGGTCCTCCCGCGCGGCCAGCGCACCGATGACGTCGTCGGCCTCGAAGCCCTCGGCCTCCGCCGTGGCCACCCCCGCCGCGTCGAGCACCTCGAGGATGACCGGCACCTGCGGGGACAGCGCATCCGGAACCTCCTCGGCGTCCGGGTCCTCCTCGGCCACCCGGTGCGCCTTGTAGGACGGCAGCGCATCGACCCGGAACTGCGGACGCCAGTCGTTGTCCAGGCAAGCAACCAGGCGAGCCGGGCGCCGGTCGGTGATCAGCTTGGCGAGCATGTCGCAGAAACCCCGCACGGAGTTCACCGGCGTCCCATCCGGCGCGGTCAGCGAATCAGGCAGGGCGTAGAACGAGCGGAACCACAACCCAGCCGAGTCGACGAGCATCAGAGGACCAGTCACCACCCCAGCTTGTCACGCCCCGCCGACACCCAACGCCGGGCCTCGCCGGCACGCCGGAGGGGAAAACGCCGGACGCGGGGTGTCGGCCGTGGGAGGGGCGGTGGGGTTCCGCCTTCGGTCGGTCGCCGTGGACGTGCCGCCGTTGGGGGTTAGAGGTGGTCTGCTGCTTGGCGGGCTTCGGTGGGGGTTCTTGCTTCCAGTGCTGCTTGGGCTGCTTCCTGCCAGGTTTGGAGGGGGTGTTTGGCCAGGGTTGCTCCTACCGTTGGGAGTGCCTTTGGGTTCATTGAGAGGCTTGTGGCTCCTAGGCCTGTGAGGACTCCTGCCAGGTGGGGGTCTGCTGCTGCTTCTCCGCAGATTCCCACCGGTTTGGCCTTTTCCAGGCCTGCTCGTGCTAGGTGGGCGATCAGGCGTAGGAGGGCTGGTTGCCACGGGTTGTTAAGGGTGGCCAGGGCGCCGGTCATGCGGTCTGCTGCGAAGGTGTACTGGGCTAGGTCGTTGGTGCCGATGCTGACGAAGTCGACCTCGTCGAGGAGGGCTTCCGCCGTCAGTGCCGCTGCTGGGGTTTCCACCATCACCCCGACTCGTTCGAGGCCTGCGGCGCGGGCTCGTTCGGCGAACCAGGTTGCTTCCTGCGCGGTTGCGACCATCGGGGCCATGACCGAGACCTCCGCGCCGGTCTGCGCTGCGGCAGCGGCGATCGCGGTGAGCTGGCGGTCGAGCAGGTCTGGGCGGTCGAAGGCCACGCGGAGGCCGCGCACTCCCAGCGCCGGGTTCGGTTCTTCGCCGATCGCCAGGAACGGCAGCGGCTTGTCCGCTCCGGCGTCGAGCGTGCGCACCACCACCGGTTTGCCGGCGAAGGGTTCCAGCACCGCCGCGTAGGCGTTTCGCTGGGTCTCGATGTCAGGTTCTGCTGCCGCGTCCAGGAAGCAGAACTCCGTGCGGAACAGGCCCGATCCTTCCGCGTGCGCGGCGATCCCGGCTTGGGCGTCGGCGGCTGAGCCGATGTTGGCCAGCAGCTTGACCCGGTGCCCGTCCGCGGTGGTGCCGACGCCGTTCCACTCCGCCCGGTCGTGGGTCGCCGCCACCGGCTCCACGGTGCGGTCGAGCAGTTCCACGGTTCCTGCCGCGCCGTCGACCCGCGCTCCGGCAGCGTTGGTCGCGAGCACGCCGCGCGCGGCCACCACCGCCGGAATTCCCAGCGAGCGCGCCAAGATCGCGGTGTGGCTGGTCGGGCCGCCCTCCTCGGTCACCAGGGCCAGCACCAGCCGCGGGTCCAGCTCCGCCGTGTCCGCCGGGGCCAGGTCGCGGGCCACCAGCACGCTCGGGCCGGTCAGCTCCGGGACTCCGGGTGGTTCGGTCGCGGTCAGTTCGGCGACCAAGCGGTCCCGCACGTCGAGCACGTCGCGCGCCCGCTCGGCCAGGTAGCCGCCGGTGGCGGCCAGCAGCTCGGCGAACTCCCCGGCCGCTTCGAAGACCGCACGCGGCGCGGGCAGCCCCTGCTCGGTGACGGCTTGCTCGGCCTTGCCGAGCAGTGACGGGTCGGTGGCCATCGTCGCGGTCATCGTCAGCACCTCGCGCGCCGCGCCGTCGGCGGTTCCGGCGCGCGCGAGCAGGCGCTGCGACACGGCCTCGGCGGCGGGGCGGATGCGGGCGGCTTCGGCCGCCGGGTCGGTCGGTGCCGGACCGGGCAGCGGATCGGGCAACCGGTCATGAACCCACACCACCGGGCCAGCCGCCCGGCCAGGGCTGACGCCGACGCCGTGGTGCGTGTTCGGGGGCAAGGTGCTGGTGGTCATGCGCGCTCCTCGTCGTGGGCCGAAGTTCTCCCGGCGTTCCCAGAGGCTTGACAATATGGCAACACAGGGCACAATCAGGCAACACCAAACAGCAACCGGAGGACAACGGGCATGTACGGGGCGGAGCGCCAACAGCTGCTGGCGCAGCGGGCACGACGCGACGGGCGCATCGACGTCACCGCCGCGGCGGCCGAGTTCGAGGTCGCACCCGAGACGATCCGCCGCGACCTGGCCGCGCTCGAACGCCAAGGCCTGGTGCGGCGCGTCTACGGCGGTGCGATCCCGGTCGAGCGGCTGGACTTCGAACCCGGCGTCTCGCTGCGCGACCAGACCAACGCCGCGCAGAAGGAGCGCATCGCGCGCGCCGCGCTGGAGCTGGTGCCCAGCCGGGGCACGGTGCTGCTCGACGCGGGCACCACCACCTCGCGGCTGGCCGGTCTGCTGCCCGCCGACCGCGAGCTGACCGTGGTGAGCAACTCGCTGACGGTGGCCACCCAGCTGGCCACCCGCAACAACTACAACGTGCACATCCTCGGTGGCCGGATCCGCGGCACCACGCTGGCGACGGTGGAATCCTGGGCGCTGGACGTGCTGCGCGGGCTCACCGTCGACATCGGTTTCTTCGGCACCAACGGGTTCTCCGCGGTGCGCGGCTGCACCACCCCGGACCCGGCCGAGTCGGCGGTCAAGGCGGCGATGGTGGCGGCCAGCCGCAAGCGCGTCCTGCTGGCCGATCACAGCAAGTACGGCGACGACCAGTTCAGCCGGTTCGCCGAGCTCGCCGAGATCGACGTGGTGGTCACCGACGACGGTCTCGACGAGGCGGCGCTCGACGAGCTCGAGCAGGTCGACGCGGAAGTGGTGCTGGCGTGATCGTGACCGTGACCCCCAACCCCAGCCTGGACCGCACCGTGCAGGTCGAGCGGCTGCAGCCGGGTGCCGTGCACCGCACCGTGCGCACCCGGCTGGACCCCGGCGGCAAGGGCGTCAACGTCGCCCGGGCGCTGGCCGCGGCGGACGTGCCGACCCTGGCCGTGCTGCCCTCCGGTGGCGCCGACGGTGCGCGCCTGGCCGAGCTGCTCGCCCCGGAGGCGGTGCCGGTGGTGGAGGTGCCGGTGCAGGCACCGACCCGCAGCAACATCGCGGTGGTCGAAGCTGACGGCACCACCAGCAAGTTCAACGAGCCCGGGCCGGAGCTCACCGCCGCCGAGATCGCCGCGCTGGAGCGGGCGGTCGGCGAGCTGGCTGGCCGCGCCGAGTGGCTGGTGACCTGCGGCAGCCTGCCCGCCGGGTGCCCGGACGACCTGCACGCCCGCATCGCCACCGCGGCCCGCCGCGCCGGGGCGAAGGTGGCCGTCGACAGCTCCGGCGAACCCCTGGAACTGGCCTGCGCGGCAGCGCCGGACCTGGTCAAACCGAACCTCGCCGAACTCGCGGAGCTGGCCGGGACCCCGCTGCGCGACCTCGGTGACGTGCTGGAGGTCGCGGACCGGCTGCGCGCCGGTGGCGTCGGTGCCGTGCTGGTCAGCCTCGGGCAGCTGGGCGCGGTGCTGGTCGCGGAGTCCGGCACCTGGCACGCCACCAGCGAGGTGCCCGCGGTGCTGAGCACCGTCGGCGCAGGTGATGCAATGCTCGCCGGCTTCCTGCGGGCGGGCGGTAGCGGCCCCGACGCGTTGCGCGTCGCGGTCGCCTACGGCGGGGCGGCGGTCGGCTTGGCCGGCAGCCGGATGCCCGCACCGGACAAGGTCCACCCGCAGCGGGTGCGGGTGGGCGCAGTGGACAACTCAGCAAGCCTCAGCGGAGTGGCGGCATGACTACCGAACTGATCACCCCCGAACTCGTCGACCTGGACTTGGCGGGCACCGACCGCGCGACCGTGGTGCGCGGCCTGGCCGAGCGGCTGGCCGCCGCCGGGCGGGTCACCGACGTCGAGCAGTTCCTGGCCGACATCGAAGCCCGCGAGCAGCAGATGCCCACCGGCCTGGAGGGCGGCATCGGCATCCCGCACTGCCGCTCCACCGCGGTGACCGCGCCGACGCTGGCCTTCGGCCGCAGCGCGACCGGCATCGACTTCGGTGCCGAGGACGGCCCGGCCGACCTCATCTTCCTGATCGCCGCCCCGGAAGGCGGCGGCTCCGACCACATGAAGGTGCTCGCCGCGCTGGCCCGCCGCCTGGTGCGCGCGGAGTTCAAGCAGGACCTCCGCGACGCCACCGACCCGGCGCAGCTGGCCGAGTACGTGCGCGGGGAGGTCGCGCCATGAGGTACGTGGCCGTCACCGCCTGCCCGACGGGCATCGCGCACACCTACATGGCGGCCGAGGCCCTGGAGCAGGCCGCCAAGGACGCCGGGCACGAGGTGCTGGTGGAGACCCAGGGGTCGGCCGGGTCCACCCCGCTGTCCACTGCGGACATCCAGGCCGCCGACGCGGTGATCCTGGCCGCCGACGTGGGCGTGCGCGACCGGGACCGCTTCGCGGGCAAGCCGGTGGTGGAGGCCTCCGTCAAGCAGGCGATCAACGACGCCGCTGGGCTCCTGCAGCGCGCCGCCGACGCCGCCGAGCAGCAGCCCGCGCCCGAACCCGCTGCGGCGGAACCGGAGCTCGGCAGCAAGGTCGCGGCCGGGGCGGGGTTCGGCACCCGGCTGCGGCAGTGGTTGATGACCGGGGTCAGCTACATGATCCCGTTCGTGGCCGCGGGCGGTCTGCTGATCGCGCTGAGCTTCGCGCTCGGCGGCTACCAGATCACCGAGGCACCGCCGGTCACCGAGCACTTCAACGCGGCGAGCCTGGTCAGCTGGGCGGCGCTGTGCAACCAGGTCGGTTCCGCCGCCTTCGAGTTCCTGGTGCCGGTGCTGGCCGGGTTCATCGCCTTCGCCATCGCCGACCGGCCCGCGATCGCGCCCGGTTTCGTCGGCGGCGCGATCGCGGTGACCGTCGGCGCGGGCTTCCTCGGCGGGCTGATCGCCGGTCTGCTGGCCGGTGGGGTGCTGTTCGCGCTGAAGAAGGTCGAGGTGCCGCGCGGCATCGCCGGGATCATGCCGGTGGTGGTGCTGCCGCTGCTGGGCACGCTCCTCGTCGGGGTGCTGATGTTCCTGGTCATCGGCAAGCCGATCGCGCTGGTCATGGCCGCGCTGACCGGGTGGCTGACCGGGTTGTCGGGGGCCAACGCGGCGCTGCTGGGCGGGCTGCTCGGCGCGATGATCGCCTTCGACATGGGCGGGCCGATCAACAAGGTCGCCTACACCTTCGCCGTCGGTGGGCTGAGCATCGCCACCACGGCCTCGCTGGAGATCATGGCCGCGGTGATGGCCGCCGGGATGGTGCCGCCGCTGGCCCTTGCGCTGGCGTCGGCGGTGCGCGGCAAGCTGTTCACCCCGGCGGAGCGGGCCAGCGGTCGCACCGCCTGGCTGCTCGGCGCCTCGTTCATCACCGAGGGCGCGATCCCGTTCGCCGCGAGCGATCCGCTGCGGGTGATCCCGTCCATCGTGCTCGGCTCGGCCACCACCGGGGCGCTGTCGGTGACCTTCGGCGCGACGCTGCGCGCACCGCACGGCGGCGCCTTCGTCCTGCCGCTGGTGGGCAACGCGCTGCCGTACCTGGGCGCGATCGCCGCCGGGGTCGTGGTCGCCGCGATCGCGGTGCTGTTCGCCAAGCAGATCGGCCGCCGCCCCGAACCCGACACCGCACCCGAGAAGACCGCCGTCCCGGCCTGACCCCGCTCGAAAGGAACGACGAGATGCAACGACGAGTCCGCATCGCCGCTTCGGTCGGCCTCCACGCCCGCCCGGCCGCCCTGCTCGCCCAAGCCGCCGCCGCGCAAGAGCACCCGGTCACCATCGCCAAGGTCGTGGACGGCGAAGCCGGTGCCCCGGTCGAGGCGGCCAGCGTCCTGGGCCTGATGTCCCTGGGCGCCCAGCACGGCGAGGAGGTCGAGCTCTGCGGCCCCGACGAGGCGGCCCTGGCCGAACTCGCCGCCCTCCTGGAGCAGGACCTGGACAAGACCCCCGCCTGACGGCCACCAGCCGCCCCGCCTCGCCGCGGGGCGGCTGCCCACGACGGTCCATGCAACGGAGCAGGAGGAGCGCCAGTGAGCACACCAGATGACCGTCACCACTCGTTACCGCGCCGCCGTTTCCTCGCCGCCTCCGGCGCGGTGCTCGGCCTCGGCGCACTGCACGCCCTCACCGGTACCGCCGCCTCGGCGGCCGAGACGCCGCAGTGGCGTCCGGGGGTGCGATTCGCACCCGCCCGCAACTGGATCAACGACCCCAACGGGCTGGTGCACTTCCAGGGTGAATACCACCTGTTCTTCCAGCACAACCCGGATGGCGATCAGTGGGGCAACATGTCCTGGGGCCACGCGGTGAGCCCCGACCTGGTGCGCTGGCAGGAGCTGCCGGTGGCCCTGGAACCCGACGAGCTCGGCGAGATCTACTCCGGCAGCGCGGTGGTGGACCACCACGACACTAGCGGGTTCTTCGGTGGGCAGCCGGGATTGGTGGCGATCTACACCAGCGCGGGAGACACCCAGCAGCAGTGCCTCGCGCACAGCAGCGACCGTGGGCGCACCTGGACCAAGTACGAGGGCAACCCGGTGATCCCGAACCCCGGGGTCCAGGACTTCCGCGACCCCAAGGTGTTCTGGCACGCACCGACCGGCCGCTGGGTGCTGCTGCTGGCCGTTGGGGACCGCATCCACGTCCACGGTTCGCCGAACCTGCGCGACTGGGAGCTGCTCAGCGAGTTCGGCGCCGGGCACGGTTCGCACGGCGGGGTGTGGGAGTGCCCGGACCTCTTCGAGCTCCCGGTCGACGGCGATCCCGGGCGCACGAAGTGGGTGTTGATCGTGAGCATCAACCCGGGCGGACCGGCCGGGGGCTCGGCGACGCAGTACTTCCTCGGTGACTTCGACGGCACCACCTTCATCAGCGACGGCGCGCCGGACGAGATCCGCTGGGTGGACCGCGGTGCGGACTTCTACGCGCCCCAGTCGTTCTCGGACGTCCCGGACGGGCGCCGCCTGTGGCTGGGCTGGATGAGCAACTGGGATTACGCGGAGGAGATCCCCACCGATCCGTGGCGGGGTTCGATGACCACACCGAGGCAGCTCGGCCTCACCGACACCGGCGACGGGGTGCGGCTGGTGCAGCAACCGGTCGACGAACTCGCCGCGGTGCGGTCGAACCGGCGTGCCTGGCGCGGGGTGATCGGCACTGGGCGGAGCCCGGAGTTCTCCGGGACCTCGCTCGAGGTCCTCGCGACCTTTCAGCCGGGTGCGGCCCGGTCGTTCGGCGTGGACGTCTTCGCTGGTGGCGGTCACCGCACCCGGATCGGCTACGACGTCGCGGCGCAGGAGCTGTTCGTCGACCGCACCGGGTCCGGCACCGCGCTCATCAGCCCGGCGTTCCCGGCCCGCCACGCCACGCCGCTGGCGCCCACCGGCGACCGCCTGCCGCTGCGCATCATCGCGGACCGTTCCGGGGTGGAGGTGTTCGCCGCGGGCGGCCGGGCGGTGCTGACCGACCTGGTGTTCCCGGACCGGGGCAGCGACCGGGTGCACCTGTTCGCCGACGGCGGCAACGCCGCGGTCGAGGTGGAGGTCTTCGACCTGACCCCGTGAGGTCGCTCCGCCTAGAACCCTTTGCGAAGAGTACTTGGCGGTCGTACTGTGTCCGCCTGGACCGGGAGTTGGACGCCAAGAGCCTGCGCGGGTTGGCGCACCCGCTGCGGGTGCAGTTGCTGGGCCTGCTGCGCAGTGACGGGCCCGCGACGGCGACGCAGCTGGCCGCGCGGGTGGGAGAGAGCAGCGGGACGACGAGCTGGCACCTGCGGCAGCTCGCCGAGCACGGGTTCGTCGAGGAGGACGCCAAGCGCGGCAACCGCCGCGAACGCTGGTGGCGCGCCGTGCACGAGCACACCGTGGTCTCCTTCGGAGACTTCGGCCCGGAGGAGCAGGGGCCGCTCGCGTCGTACCTGTACGAGGTTGCCAGCGCGCACTATCGGCAGAGCACGGCGTTCCTGGCCGAGCGGCATCAGTGGTCCGCGGAGTGGACCGGGGCGGCGTCCCTGTCGGACACCTCGCTCTCGCTCCGCTCCGACGAGCTCGGCGAACTGACCCGGCGGCTGCACGAACTGCTCGCCGAGTACCGTCGTCCGGCCGAGGACGGCGACGAGCAGGTCGTCGTGCAGTTCCAGGCCTTTCCGCGCTCGAAGCCGTGAGGGCGGTCGTCCTGCTGTGGCTGTCGACCGGGGTGTCGGCATTCGCGACGGCGATCGCGCTGCTGGCCGTGCCGTGGTTCGTGCTAGCGCTGACCGGCAGCGCGACGCTGGTGGGAGCCGTCGCCGCCGTCGAGATGGCCGGGCTGGTGGCGGTGGCCGCGGTGGGCGGCCCGCTGGTGGACCGGCTCGGCGCGCGCCGCACCGCCACCGGATCGGACCTCGCCGCCGCTGCGGTGCTCGGCGTGATCCCCTTGCTGCACAACACCTCCGGCCTGGCGATGTGGCAGCTGTTCGTGCTCGCCGCGCTGCTCGGCGCCAGCCGGGCGCCGGGGCGGACCGCGCGGCGGGTGGTGGCCCTCGACCTGTTCGAGCGGGCGGGGATGCCCGTGGAGCGCGGCTCCGGTGGGCTCGACGCCGCCAACCGCTCCGCGCAGGTGCTGGGCGCTCCGCTGGGCGCGCTCGTCGGTGGTGCGCTGGTCGACGGCTTCGGCCTGGCGGCCGCGCTCTGGTCGGCAGGTGCCGGCTACGCACTGATTACGTTGACGATGGTGCTCCTGCCGGTGTGGCGCGGCCTCGACCGGGCCGCTGCGGTGGGCTGACCCGCGATTCCCACAAGACTCGGACATTCGACTTGCATTGAGGTCGCATCACGCCGATCCCAGTGCGCACGGTCGGACCGTCTGGGCGGCGGGGCTTCGGTCCGGGATTAGGCTGGGGAGCTATGGCCACCGACTCTTTCAAGCAGGACCCGTCCGTGCTCGCCGCTCGCCTGACCCGGGCGGCTGACACCGCAGCCGCGGCAGACCTCGACGCGCTGCTGATCACGCCCGGTTCCGACCTGCGCTACCTCCTGGGTGCCGGTGGGGAGTCGCACGAGCGGCTCACCTGCCTGGTGCTGCCAGCCGACGGCAAGCCCGCGCTGGTGCTGCCGAAGCTGGAGGAGCTCGGCTTCGCCGACATCCCGCTGGCCGAGCTCGGCATCGAGGCCGTCACCTGGGTCGACGGCCAGGACCCGCACGCCATCGTCGCCGACCTGGCCGGGCGCGGTGGGAAGCCGAAGCGGCTGGCCGTGGCCGACGCGATGCCCGCGCTGCACGTCCTGCCGCTGCGCGGCGCGCTGCCCGACGCCGAGCAGGTGCTCGCCACCCGCGTGCTGCGGGAGCTGCGGATGCGCAAGGATGCCGCCGAGATCGAGGCGCTGCGCAAGGCCGGGGCCGCCATCGACCGGGTGCACGGCCGGATGGCCGAGTTCCTCAAGCCGGGTCGCACCGAGGCCGAGGTCGGTGCCGACCTCACCGCCGCGATCCTCGAGGAGGGTCACACCGAGGCCGCGTTCGTCATCGTCGGTTCCGGTCCCAACGGTGCCAGCCCGCACCACGACGTCTCGGACCGGGTGATCGAGCGCGGTGACGTGGTCGTGGTCGACATCGGTGGCCCGATCCCGGAGGGCTACAACTCCGACTGCACCCGCACCTACGCGGTCGGTGAGCCCGCGCAGGCCGACGTCCGCGAGACCTACGCCGTGCTGGAGGCCGCGCAGCGCGCCGCGGTGCAGGCCGTGCGGCCGGGCGTGACCGCCGAGTCCATCGACGCCGCCGCCCGCGAACCGATCGCCGCCGCCGGGTTCGGCGAGTTCTTCGTGCACCGCACCGGGCACGGCATCGGGCTCGACGTGCACGAGGAGCCCTACGTCGTCGGCGGCAACGCGATCGAGCTGGAGGCGGGCATGGCCTTCAGCATCGAGCCGGGCATCTACCAGCCGGGCCGCTGGGGCGCGCGGATCGAGGACATCGTCATCGTCACCGAGGACGGGGTGGAGAGCGTGAACAACCAGCCGCACGAGTTGGTGGTGCTGCCGGCGTGAGCGACCGAACCGCATCTCCGGCCGTGCTGGAGGCAACCGACCGGGCCATCCTGCGCGAGCTGGCCCGCGACGGCCGGTGCAGCTTCACCGACCTGGCCGAACGCGTCGGGTTGAGCGTGTCCGCGGTGCACCAGCGGGTGCGGCGGCTGGAGCAGCGCGGTGCGCTGCAGGGCTACACGGCCAAAGTGGACGGTGACCAGATCGGGTTGCCGCTGACCGCGTTCATCTCGCTGACCCCGATCGACCCGGCGGCCCCGGACGACTACCCGCAGCGCCTGGAGCACCTGCCGCAGATCGAGTCGTGCTACTCGGTGGCCGGAGACGAGTCCTACATCCTGCAGGTCCGGGTGGCCTCCCCGCTGGGTCTGGAGGAGCTGCTCCGCCAGATCCGCGAGGCGGCGAAGGTCTCGACCCGCACGACGGTGGTCCTGTCCACCCCGTTCGAGAACCGCCCACCGGCGATCTGACCGGGATCCGCCGACGGGCACCGGCATGTCGTGCCCCGGCAGCCCGGCCAGGGCGGAGCGACTGGTCCCGGTCCCCGCGCGGACTGTTGTGGTGGTCGGATGCGGCTGGGAACGTCGCCCGAACCGCAGTTTCAATTGAAACTGCGGTTCGGCGTGCCTGGGGATCGCAGTTTCAATTGAAACTGCGGGGTCTCCGCACCCCGCCGAGCCTTCGCGTCCGAGGGCGCCTCAGGGATCCGGGGAGGTTGGGGTCAGGGGTTGGCGTGGAGGGCGGCGGCGTGCTCCGGGACCGGGTGCAGGTTGCCCTGGGCGTCCGGCAAGCAGGCCGCCGTCGGCTCCTCGGTGCTGAGGAACTCGCTCAGGCAGCGGCCCAGCTGGCGGTGGCCCGCGGCGTTGGCGTGGTAGGACTCCTGCATCGCGTGCGCGGCGCGCCGTTCGTCCTGCAGGCTCGGCCAGTCCACCGAGAGGCGGGTGAACCACTCGCCCTCGCCCGTCCGCGGGTTCCCGGTGCACGCCTCGTGGCCCACGCCCGCGCGCGAGAGGTCGAGGAAGCGGGCTCCCGCCTGCTGGGCGACCTCGTGCAAGCCCCTGGACAGCTGGGGGACCCCGGTGTCCCGGATCCACTCCAGGTCGCTGGTCAGGAACGGGCAGCCGGACAGGTTCTGCACCTCCGGGCGGATGCCGGGGCCCACCGGGGAGGCGTAGGACTGCACCACCAGCGAGTAGCTGCTCGGGGTGTACCCGGCGCTGTCCATGGCGGCCCGGACGTCCTCCAGCGCGCTGCGGACCTTCGGCTGCATCCGCTCGACGCGCTTGGGCCAGTCGGTGCGCAGCGGCCCGGCGCACCCCTCCTCGGCGCGGCGCACCCACGCCTCCACGCACTGGTTGACCACGTCGGTGAAGCCCACGTCGTCGTTCGCGCCGACCTGCACCACGATGTCGGTGACGCGGTAGCGCTTGGCCAGCTCGGCCAGCTGCGCGGACTGCGAGCCCTCCGGGTGGCCGGGTTCCGGGGCGGCGCCGACGATCTCGGCACCCGCGCCCGAGCAGGCCAGGTTGATGCGGGTCACCTCGGGCGGCAGCCGGAGCTGGTTGATCGGGGCCGCGGCGGAGCGGTGGCACCAGTTGCCGCGCTCGCCGTTGGTGCCCGCCAGGTAGTCGCCACCACCTTCGCCGGACAGCGTGCTGTCGCCCATGGTGACCACCGCGGACGGGAGCTGCTTGGGCTGCAGCGGCAGCCCGGGCAGGTACTGGTCGCTGATCAGCAGCGCGAGCGCCAGCACCCCGCTGACGGCCACGAAGAGGAGTGTTTTCGTTCTGTGCGCCCGCATCGGGAGGAATTCTATGGGGCGCGTGGGGAAGGATCTCCATCACCTCTGCCCGGTGCGGGAGCATTTGTCGGGTCTGGTTCGTTGTACCCGGTGACTGCAGTCGACAGGAGGGCCTCCGCCGTGCCGATCTTCGTTGTGCTCCTGCTAGCCGTGGTGGCCGAGATCGCCGTGCTGGTCGGGCTCGGCCAGGCGATCGGGGTGCTGCCCACCCTCGGTCTGCTGGTGGCCGGGGCGGTGCTGGGCTCCTGGCTGCTGCGCCGCGAGGGGCGCCGCACGATGCAGGAGTTCCGGGAGGCCGCTCGGCTGCGCCGGTCGCCGGACCGGGAGGTCTCCGACGGCGTGCTCATCGCCGCCGCGGGTTTCCTGATCATCGTGCCGGGTCTGCTCAGCGACGTCGCGGGCTTGCTGTTGCTGCTCCCGCCGGTGCGGGCGGTGCTGCGCAAGCGGATGCTGCGCGCCGCGGAGCGGCGGTCGCAGGAGGTGCACGACCAGGTGTGGCTGCACACCCAGCGGGCGTACCGCGAGCGCGGTGCTGCCGCGCCGGGCAGCGACGTGATCGACGGCGAGGTGGTGTCGGTCACCGAGGACGACGTGCGCGCTCCCGGCGACGGGCCGCGGCTGCTGCCGCCGCAGCGGTCTGCGCAGGCAGGACGGTCCGACGAGCAGCCGCGGGACTGATCGGGGCGACGGTCCGTCGGAGGGCTGCGCGGAGGCGGGTAAGCTCGCCCGAACCAGCCCATCCCGCCGGCGCCGCGCGCCGGTCAGCACCGCGAAAACCCGAGACGGGGAAGCACGAAGGACATGTCCGAGACCACGTTGCTGCTCGGCGGACGAATCCACTCGCCCGTCGACGCCGCCGCCACGGCGATGGCCGTGACCGATGGCACCATCTCCTGGCTCGGCTCCGACGAGGTCGGCCGCGCGCTGCACCCCGATGCCGAGGTCGTGGACCTGGAAGGGGCGTTCGTCGCGCCGGCGTTCGTCGACGCGCACGTGCACGCGACCTCCACCGGCCTGCTGCTCAACGGACTGGACCTGACCGGCTGCGCCTCGCTGACCGAGTTCCTGCACGCGCTGCGCGACCACGTCGCCGAGTACCCGGGCGCGCTGGTGTGGGGGCATGGCTGGGACGAGACCTGGTGGCCGGAGCGCCGCCCGCCCACGCGCGAGGAGATCGACCGGGCCGCCGCCGGTGCGCCGGTGTACCTGTCCCGGATCGACGTGCACTCCGCGCTGGTGTCCACCGCGCTGGTGGAGCGCGCGCAGCTGGCGCGGGGCGCGGAGGGCTGGAGCGACTCCGGCCCGCTGACCCGCGTGGCGCACCACCACGTGCGCCGGGCCGCGCGGGAGAGCCTCGGCTCCGGGCAGCGCAAGGAGGCCCAGGCGGCGTTCCTGCGGCACGCGGCGGCGCAGGGCGTGGCCTGCGTGCACGAGTGCGGTGGGCCGGACATCTCCGGGGCCGACGACCTGGCCGACCTGCTGGCGATCTCGGCGCAGGGCGGGGTTCCCGAGGTCATCGGCTACTGGGGCGAGCTCGGCGCGGTGGACCGCGCGGCGGAGCTGGGGGTCCGCGGCCTGGCCGGTGACCTCTTCGTCGACGGTGCGGTCGGCTCGCGCACCGCGGCGCTGCGCGAGCCCTACGTCGACGACCCGAGCACCTCCGGGGTGCTCTATCTCGACGCCAACGCGGTGGCCGAGCACCTGATCGCCTGCACCCGGGCCGGTTTGCAGGCCGGGTTCCACGTTATCGGCGACGCCGGGGTGGCCGAGGTCTGCGCGGGTTTCCGCAAGGCGGCCGAGGTGGTCGGCGTCCCCGCGCTGGCGAGCCTGCGCCACCGGCTGGAGCACCTGGAGATGGTGGACGAGCGGCAGGCCGCCGAGCTGGGCAGCTACGGCGTGGTGGCGTCGGTGCAGCCCGCGTTCGACGCGGCCTGGGGTGGTTCCGCCGCGATGTACGCGCGGCGTCTCGGCGTGCCGCGCGGCACGCTGCTCAACCCGTTCTCGAAGCTGGCCGCCAGTGGCGCGCTGCTCGCGTTCGGCTCGGACGCCCCGGTGACCCCGGTGGACCCGTGGCGCGCCGTGCAGGCCGCTGTGCACCACCACACTGACGGTTTCGGCGTCTCGCCGCGCGCCGCGTTCACCGCGCACACGCGCGGGGGTTGGCGCGCAGCGGGCGTCGACGACGGTGTGACCGGAACCCTCGTGCCCGGTGCGCCCGCGACCTACGCGGTGTGGGACGCCGGGGAGCTCGTGGTGGCGGCGCCGGACTCGCGGGTGCAGCGCTGGTCGACCGACCCGCGCTCGGGGGTGCCGCCGCTGCCGGACCTCTCGCCGCAGGCGCCGATGCCGCGCTGCCTGCGCACCGTCCTGCGCGGCGAGACGATCTACACCCGGGTCCCCGAGGACGACGAGATCGTCTGACCGCTCCGTCCACGGGGTACGAGGAGCTGTGATGGAGCGGGGGCTTCCCGCGCTGCCGGTGCGGGCGGTGCTCGACGACGTCACCGGGGCGCTGGCCGAGCGCGGTACCGCGGTGCTGGTCGCCCCGCCCGGCACGGGGAAGACGACACTGGTCCCGCTCGCGCTGGCCGAGCAGGGCCTGCGGGTCGTGGTCGCCGAACCCCGCCGGTTGGCCGCGCGCGCCGCAGCGGAGCGCATGGCCGCGCTGATCGGCGAGGACGTGGGCCAGCGCGTGGGCTACTCGGTGCGCGGTGATCGCCGCCGGAGCAGGCGCACGGTGGTCGAGGTGGTCACCTCGGGCCTGTTGGTGCGGCGCCTGCAGGGCGATCCGGAGCTGCCCGGTGTCGACGTGGTGGTGTTAGACGAGTGCCACGAGCGCCACTTGGACGGCGACCTGCTGCTTTCGCTGCTGCTGGACGCGCGCGACGGGCTGCGTCCGGACCTCCGGCTGCTGGCGACTTCGGCGACCGTTGCCGCCGGGCGGGTGGCCGAACTCCTCGGGGATGCCCCGGTGCTGGAGGCGCACGTGCGGACGCACCCGGTGCGCACCGCGCACGTGCCGCCGCACCGCGGTGAGCGGATCGAGGCGTGTGTGGCACGTGCGGTGCGCACGGCGCTCGCGGAGCAGGACGGCGATGTGCTGGCCTTCCTGCCCGGAGCCGCCGAGATCCGGCGGGTGGCCGGACAGCTCGCGGAGTCCGATGTGGACGTCCTCCCGCTGCACGGGAGGCTGCCCCGCGCGAGGCAGGACTCGGCGCTGCGGGAGAGCGACCGGCGCCGGGTGGTGCTGGCGACGGCGGTCGCCGAGTCGAGCCTGACGGTGCCGGGTGTGCGGGCGGTGGTCGACTCCGGGCTGGCCCGGGTGTCGAGGGTGGACAACCGGCGCGGGCTGTCCGGCCTGGCCACGGTGCGGGTGTCGGCGGCGGTCGCCGACCAGCGCGCCGGTCGTGCCGGGCGGCAGGGGCCGGGCGTGGTCTACCGCTGCTGGCCGGAGCACGAGCACAGTACGCTCCCGGCCTACCCGGAACCGGAGATCCGCACCGCGGAGCTGACCCGGCTGGCGCTGGAGCTGGCGTGCTGGGGCACCCCGGACGGCGCGGCGCTGGAGTGGTGGGACGAGCCGCCGACCGGTGCGCTCGCCGCCGGGCGTGAAGTTCTGCGCGGCCTCGGGGCGCTGGACGAGTCCGGGGCGGTGACCGACCGGGGCCGCCGGATGGCCGAGCTCGGCCTGCACCCGCGGCTCGCCCGAGCGCTGCTCGACGGGGCCGAGCGGGCGGGCACCGAGATCGCGGCCGAGGTGGTCGCGCTGCTGGACAACGACGCGCTGACCAGCGAGGTCGACGTGAACACCGCGCTGGCTGGGCTGCGGCGCGGTGGACCGGGCAGCGACCGGTGGCGCAGCGAGGTCCGCAGGCTGCGGTCGTTGGTGCCTGCGCACCCCGGCAACGGCGACGCGCCACTGGTCGTCGCCCTCGCGCAGCCGGAGCGCTTGGCGCGGCGCCGCGACGTGGAGTACCCGGTGTACCTGATGGCGTCCGGGACCGCGGTGCAGCTGCCGCCGAACGCGAGCGTGCGCGGTTCGGAGTGGCTCGCCGTCGCGGTCGCCGACCGATCGCCCGGCAGCGCCCACGGCACGATCCGACTGGCCGCTCCGGCGGACGAGGAGCTGGCCCGAGCCGCCGCGCCCGCCCTGGTCGGTACCGCCGACGAGATCGGCTGGGTGGACGGTGACGTGCGCGCGGTCCGCGTCGAACGGCTCGGCGCGATCACCTTGGCGCAGCGACCGATCCGCGATCCCGCCCCGGCCGAGGTGCGCCGCGCGCTGCTGGACGGCCTGCGTGCGGAAGGCCTGGAACTGCTGAACTGGAGCGACGACGCCCGGCGGCTGCGCCAACGCCTCGGCTTCCTGCACCACGCGCTCGGCGACCCCTGGCCAGCCACCGACGACGAGTCCCTGCTGTCCCAGGTGGACAGTTGGTTGGAGCCCGAACTCAGCAGTGCCCGCCGTCGAGCGGACCTGCGGCGGATCCCGGCGGGTAGTGCCCTGCGCCGCCTGCTTCCTTGGTCGGTGGCCGGAAGACTGGACGAGCTGGCCCCGGACCGCGTCGAAGTGCCCTCCGGATCCCGGATCAGGGTCGACTACACCGACCAGCCGGTCCTGCCGGTCAAGCTGCAGGAGGTCTTCGGCTGGACCGAAGCGCCGCGCATCGCCGGGGGCGAGGTGCCGCTCGTGCTGCACCTGCTGTCCCCGGCGGGCCGCCCCGCGGCGGTCACCGCGGACCTGAACTCCTTCTGGCGCAACGGGTACCACCAGGTCCGGGCCGAACTCCGCGGCCGCTACCCCAAGCACCCCTGGCCGGAGGACCCCACCACCGCCACCCCCACCCGCCGGACCAAGCGCTGACCCGGTTCCGGCGCGACTTCCATGGGAGCGTTCAACCGCGCGGTGCCCGGCGTCGGCGGACCTCGTAGCCGACGAGCACCACCGCCAGGGTGACCAGGCTCAGCCAGAACTGCGACCGCGTGTCCGGCAGGACCGCCATCGCCGCGATCACCGCCAGCATCAGCGCGATGGTCAGGTAGCTCAGCCACGGGAACAGCCACATCTTGAGCGGCAGCTGCGCGGCGTCCACCCGGCGTCGCAACCGCACCTGGGAGATCGCGATGACCAGGTACACGAACAGCGCCACCGCGCCGTAGGAGTTGACCAGGAACGCGAAGACCAGGTCGGGGGAGGTGTAGGCGGCGATCACCGACAGGTAGCCGACGACGGTGCCCGCCAGCAACGCGCGGCGCGGCACCCCGCTGCGGCTGAGCTTGGTGAGCCCGCTCGGCGCGTCACCCCGCTGGGTCAGCGCGAACAGCATGCGCGAGGAGGCGTAGAGCGCGGAGTTCAGGCAGGACAGCACGGCGGTGAGCACGATGGCGTTCATGATCGTGCTGGCGCCCGGCACGTGCAGCGCCTGCAGCGCCGCCGCGTACTGAAGAAGTACCAGTACATCCAGCCGACCGCGAAACCGGCGCGCTCGCCCAGGGCCTCGCGGGCGTAGGCGTAGAAGGAGCCGAGCGCGGGGCGCGCCACGGTCATCTCGGCCAGCATCCGCATGATCAGCACGGTGAGCGCACCGGCGACGAGGAACGAGATCACCGCCGCGGGCCCGGTGGAGCCGATCACCACCCCGCTGCCGACGAACAACCCGGCTCCGATCACCCCGCCGAGGGCGATCAGGCTCATGTGCCTGCGCTTCAGGCCCTGGGCCAGGCCTGCGGTGTCGACGCCAGGGGCGTGCTGCGAAGACATGCGTGGTTCCTCAAGGTGTTGGAGCGGCGGTCGCGGAGCGTCACGCGCGACAGGCAGCACTGGTGACCCGGCACGTGTCCACGTGCCGTCGAGCCACCAACATCACGAGCCTCGGAACCACGGCGGAGGATGCTACGCGGACAGCGGCCGCAGCCGGAGCCGTCCCACATGCCGGACCGCGAGCCGGTGCCTCCTGCTGCTGGTTGTGGACATCGTTGCGCGGTACGGGGTTCGCGGCGATCCATGCGCGAACCGCCCGAGCCTTGCCTGGTCATGGCCACCGGGCCGCGGTGCGGCGGGATACCCAGCGACCTTCGATGGTCTATCTAATATTCACTTATGAAGCATAAGTCCAGGTAAATGCGCATATGATCGTGTTGTAAGAAGCTATGTTCAAGTCACTTGACGGTTGACCGGGTCACGTGGTCACCAGTACGGTGCAGAGCGGAAGCGGTACCGACGTCCGGTCGGCACGCGCACTGTCGAACAACCCAAGGGTGGTGAGGATGGCGCTCCGCGAGCAGCAGCCGACCCGGCCGGAGCAACGCCGAGCAACAGCCGCCCCGCCCCCAGCCCTGCACGCGGCCCCGGAGTCCCTGACCTGCGCCCTCGCCGCAACCCTCCTGGAAGAGACCTACCGGACGCTCGACGAGACCTACGCCGTCCTGGGCCTGACCCGCTGGAACCAACCCCCAGCGCAAGCCCTCGCCCAAGCCCGCACCCTTCGCGCGGACCCCCGTCCGGCGCTGCGGTGACTCGTCCGTTCGCCGGTGTGGCAGGTCCGCTCGGGTGATTAGGTTCGTCGCATGAAGTTGCGCTGGTTCGCTGGAATCCTCGCGGTAATCCTCGCCGCCACCCCCGCCGCCGTTGCGAACGCCGAGTCGCCGCGGCCGCCGCACCGCACGACGTGCGAGTACATCCCGACCCCGGAGAACCCGGCGGCCCGCGAGGTGTCCCCGCCGAAGCCGAAGGCGAAGTCCCGGGGCACGGTCCGGGCCGAGATCGAGACCAACCACGGCGACATCGTGGTGGAGCTGGACCGCGCGAACGCCCCGTGCGCGGTGCACAACCTCGTGCACCTGGCGCGCAGCGACTTCTACGACCGGTCCCGCTGCTGGCGGCTGACCAACTCCGAGCGGCTCGGCGTGCTGCAGTGCGGCGACATCTGGTCGGTGGAGGAGGGTGGCCCCGGCTACCGGTTCGCCGACGAGGTGACCGGCGCGGAGACCTACCCGCGCGGCACGATCGCGATGGGCAACCAGGGGCCGGACACCAACGGCAGCCAGTTCTTCATCGTCCACTCGCACGCCAACATCAAGCCCGCGTACACGGTCCTGGGCCGCGTCGTGCGAGGCATGGAGGTCCTGGACGCGATCGTGGCGGGCGGCATCGTCCCCGGTGAGAACGGCGACCCGGGCGACGGCGAACCAGTCCTCCCCGTCGAGATCGAGCACGTCAAGATCCGCGGCTGAGCCTCGCCGCACGCAACTTCCACCGGAATCGCATGTCTGGTTCCGAAGAGGTGATCTCAGTGAAAGCGTCCCGACGCATCACCGGCGTGTCGGGTGCCCAACACACCGGTGGTTACAGTTTCAATTGAAACTGTAACCACCTGGCGACACGTCACCACACTCGCGCGCCCGAAGTGAAGGGCACCTTTCGCCGGTTCAGTCGGAGGAGGCGCCCTTCAGCAACGCCCGCGATCGGCGCTGGGTGCCGGTGGAAGCGGTTTCGGCGCTTGCCTGGGGTTGCAGTTTCAGTTGAAACTGTGAATCATCCGGCAACTCACCTGTGCGGGTCCGGTGAGATCACCTCAATGGAAGTTGCGTTGTGGGGGCCGGTTCCTTGGGTTGCTGGTTGTCGTTGGGTGGGGGTGCCGGTGGGGGCCGAACCAGGTGGTGAGGGCTTCGTGGAGAGGGTTGGGGGAGTCGGCGGTCCAGGCGATGTGGCCGTCTGGGCGGAGGAGCATCGCCGGGGCTTCGGATCGGGTCCTGATGATGTCGACCCGGTCTGACCAGCCGGAGGCTGCTTCGGCCAAGGCGTCGGTCGCACCGAGGAGCAGGGGGCGGCCGGTGGTGGTCAGGTCCGCGAGGCGGACGGGTCCCGTTGGGCCCTCCAGGTGCAGGTCGGGTGCCCACCGGCCGACGAGGGGGTGCGGGTCGCCCAGGTCGTAGCGGATGTCCGCGCCGGACATGGTGTTCGCGATGTGCTGGACGTTGTGCGGGTTCTGCAGGAGTTCGCCGAACAGCTCGCGGAGGGCGGTGGTCTCCGGCCCGGGGGAGAGCAGCGCCGACTGGGCCTGGGTGTGCATGACCACGCGCTCGGCCACCGGTCGGCGCTCCGACTCGTAGCTGTCCAGCAGGCCGGGTGGTGCCCAGCCGTGCAGTTCCGCGGCGAGCTTCCAGCCCAAATTCACCGCGTCCTGCAGACCCAGGTTCAGCCCCGGCCCGCCGATCGCCGAGTGGACGTGCGCGGAGTCGCCGAGCAGCAGGACCCGGCCGTCGCGGTAGCGCTCGGCCAGCCGGGTGTTGCCGCCGACCAACCGCCGCAGGTGGCCGTCGCCAGCGGGCGGCTGGAGCGGGACATCGGTGCCGAGCACCCGGTGCGCGCTCGCGCGCAGTTCCTCCAGCGTCATCGGCGACCGGTCGTCGACCGACGGGTCCCACTCCATCGTGGACACGATCCACGGCCGGTCGGGGAACGGGACGAAGGCGAACACGCCGCGCTCGGTCCGGTGGTGGACGAAGGGCGGGATGCGGCCGGTGCCGGGCAGGTCGAGCCCGCCGGTCCGCTCGTCGAGCAGTTCCCGGGGCACCGACACGTGCGCCAACCGGGAGACCACGTCCGTGCGGGACACGCCGGGGAAACCGATGCCGAGCAGCTTGCGCGTGGTGCTGCGCCCGCCGTCCGCGCCGACCAGGAACCGGGTGTCCAGCTGGTAGTCGCCGGTGGGGCTGCTGACCTGGGCGATGACCGCGTCGTCGGTCTGCGTGAACCCGGTGAGCTCGTGGCCGCGGCGGATCTCGGCGCCCAGCTCGACCGCGCGTTCCTCGAGGACCTGCTCAACCCGGTGCTGCGGCACACCCAGGACGTGGAGTGGGTTGTCCTCGAGTTCGGCCAGGGGCAACGGGAACCCGCCGAACACGAAGGTCGGGGCCGGGCGCGGCGGTTCGGCGGTCCCGGTGAGGCGCCGGTGCAGGCCGCGGCGGTCGAACAGGCGCACCACCTGGCCGACCAGGCCGTTGGCGCGGTTGCGGGGCACGAGCTCCGGCTCGCGCTCCAGCACCGCGGCGCGGACCCCGGCCAGGCCGAGTTCGGCGGCGAGCATCAGCCCGTTGGGGCCGCCACCTGCGATGACGACGTGTGCTGACATGGGGTTCTCCCTCGGCTCGGATGGTCAGGGGGTGGGGAGACCGGTGGCGAGCTGGTGGAGCGCGTCGCGCAGCAGCGGAGCCATCGGGACGGGTTCGCTGGCGTGCAGCCAGTGCCCGATGGCTGTCGTCATGGCGGCCCCGACCGCGGCGGCGACCAGCTTCGGGTACAGGTCGCGCTCGACGTCGGTGCCGGTGCGCTCGGCGACGGCCGCGGCGAACTCGGCTTCGGCGGCTGCCACGGCTTTGCGGAGCTCGCCTTGTAGCGCCGGTTCCGAGACCATCAGCCGGACGCCGTCGAGCCACTGCTGTGCCGGCTCGCGCTCGCCGGTGCCCTCCGCCAGGCCGAAGCGTGCCAGCACGGCGTGGGTGATGGCCTCCCACAGCGGTTCGGCCTCGGGGCGGGCGCGCAGTTCGACCGCGATCTGGCGTGCCCGTTCCTGGTGGCGCGCGGCGATCGCCTCGCCCTTGCTGGCGAAGTAGTTGTTGAAGGTGCGCGGCGAAACGCCGACCTCGGCGGCGATGTCCTCCACCCGCACCGCGTCGAGCCCGCGTTCCACCACCAGGCGGATGGTCGCCCAGCTCAGCGCGTTGCGGGTCTCCTGCTTCTTGCGTTCGCGCAGGCCTGGCTGCTCGGTGTTCACGAGTACCACCGTAGGCAAGAATTGCGCGTCGCGCAAAAATGCGCGATCAGCAAGTTTCGGCGGCGCGCCAGGTGGTGAGGTGGGTGTGGATGCCGCGCAGGGCCTCGTGGGATTCGCGGTAGGCCTCGAACAACGGGGTCAGCCGGTCGGCGTCGGCGGCCGGGGTGAAGACCCGGTCGACCGCGACGGTCGCTGCGGCGGCGGTCGCGATGTCCGGGTGGGCGCCGGTGCCGACCGCGCCCAGCAGGGCCGCGCCCAGGACCGCGGCGTCGTGGACCCGCAGCCGCTCGACCGGGCGTCGCAGCACGTCGGCGTGGATCTGGGTCCACAGGTCGCTGCGGGCCCCGCCACCGGAGAAGGCCAGCGACGGCAGTGGGAACCCGCACGCGTGTTCCACCGGGCCCAGCACGTGGCGGGCGGACATCGCCACGCCCTGCAGGACCGCGCGGCACAGGTCCGCCTGCGAGGTCGACGAGCTGAGCCCGAGGAAGCTCCCGCGCACCTCGGGATCCCACAGCGGGGCGCGCTCGCCCACCAGGTGCGGGGTGAAGACCACACCGGGCTCGCCAGCCTCCGCCGCGGCCAGCACCTCCTCGACCCCCAGGCCGGAAGCGCGGCACCACCAGCGCAGGGCGTCCCCCGCCGCCTGGGTCGGCCCGGCGTGCACGTGCAGCCCGTCCTTGGGTGGGAAGGTCACGACCTCCGGTGTCGGCACCGACTCGGCGGATGCGCCCGCCACGACCAGCGACGTCCCGCACGACACCATGCCCCGTCCCGGCTCGGTGGTGCGGGTGCCGAACACCGCGCCGTAGGCGTCCATCGTGCCCACCACGACGTCGGCCCCGAGCTCGGCCGCTGGCCCCAGCACGACCTCGGGCGCGGCGATCTCCGGCAGCTTGCCGGGCAGGCCGTCGACCAGCTCGACCGCTTCCCGCAGGTAGCCGGTCGGGCCCGCGACGCGGACCGCGGACAGCTGGTCGGTGGCGATCCGCCCGGTCAGCTTCGCGATCACGAAGTCCTTCGGGCTCAGCACCCAGCGCGTCCGCGCCCACAGCTCGGGCTCGGCGCGGGCGAACCACTCCGCGCGGGAACCGGCGAACGACGCGTCGAGCACGATCGGACCGCCCCAGATGCGCTCCTTGTCCGCCGGGGTCAACCGCGCGTCGAGTTCCCGGGCGACCTCGGCGCAGCGCTGGTCCTGCCAGATGATCGCCGGGGCGAGCGGGCGCAGCTGGTCGTCGACGAACACGTGGGTGTTGACCTGGCTGACCACACCGACCGACCGCACCGCGCTCGCGTCCAACCCGGCGAGCACCGCGCGGAGGCCTTCGGTGCAGCCGCGCCACCAGTCCAGCGGGTCCTGCTCGGCCCAACCCGGGCGCGGGCGGTGGATCGGGTAGGCGGTGGTGTGCGCCGCGACGAGGGTCCCACCCAGGTCGAAAGCGGCCACCTTCACAGCGGTCGTACCCACATCGATGCCCACCATCAGCGCTGGTCGTGCCATGCACACACATCTACACGACGGTGTGTGCGGGTTGTGTGCGCGGGGCGGCAGCATGCTCGGCATGCAGATCGTGAACGAGCACCAGGCCGAGGCCTGGAACGGCTACGAGGGCCAGCACTGGGCGGACAACCGGCACCGCTACGACCGGATGCTGGACGCCAGCACGGAGGCGCTGTTCGAGGTGGCGGCGATCGAGCGCGGCCACCGGGTGCTGGACGTCGGCTGCGGCACCGGGCGGACCAGCCGCACCGCCGCGCGCCGGGCCTCGGAGGTGCTGGGCGTCGACCTGTCCGCGCCGATGCTGGACCGCGCGCGGGCCGCGGCGGCCGACGAGGGGCTGGCACATGTGACCTTCGAGCAGGGCGATGCGCAGGTGCACGCCTTCCCCGCCGCGCACTTCGACGTGGCCCTCAGCCGCGGCGGGATCATGTACTTCGCTGATCCGGTCGCCGCGTTCGGCAACATCGGCGGCGCGCTGAAACCCGGCGGCCGACTCGTCTTCGGCTGCGGCCGCGACGGTTCGAGCGGCTTCGACGTGGTCTGGACGGCGATGGGCGAGCACGTCCCGCTGCCGGACCCGGCGGAGGACACCGCGCCGGGACCGGTGAACTTCACCGACGGCGCGCACATCCGAGGAGTGCTGCGCGGCGCGGGGTTCCGGGACGTGGTGTTGCGGGAGTCGGAGTCGGACTACGTGCTCGGCCTCGACGCCGACGACGCGGTGGACTTCATCTTCGGCATGGGGCCGGTCCGGTTCTGGCTGCGTGAAGCGGACCCGGTGGCGGTGGAGGAGGCGCGGGCGGCGGTGGCGGCTGCGCTGCGCCCGTTGGAGGGCGTTGGCGGGGTCACGGTGTCCGTGCCGGGTTGGGTGGTCTCAGCTACCTGGCCCGCGTGATCGGGTTCCGGTGATCAGGCGAGATTCGCCTCCACGGCGGCGAGGGCATCGGTTCTGCTGAGGGAGCGAGCGGGGTGGTCGAGCGCTGCGCGGAGCGCTCGCGTGTCGGGGTCCGTGGGATCTGGGGCGCCGCGGAGGGCTTCGGCCGCATCGAGGAGTTCCACGGCTGCGGCGGTCGCTCCCTCCCGATGTCGGAGGCGGGCGACCGCGACCGCTACGGTCGCCACCAGGGGCATGTCCAGCGTCGCCGAGGCCGTGGTGAAGGCGTCGGCGAGCTGGACGCGCGCCGTGGGCAGGTCTCCCGTTGCCACGGCGAGGTTCCCCAGTGCGCAGTCGAGCATCGCGCGCAGCGGCGTGTGCTGCGGCAGCTCGATCGACCGGTAGAAGCGGGCCGCTGCGGCGAAGTCGCCGTCGTGGCGAGCCAGGTCTCCCAGCGCCAGCTGCGCATGCCCCGCTGCGGTCGGGGCGTCGAGCAGGTCGTGCAGGCGCGCTCGCGCTTCGGCCACCGCGCCCTTGCGGTGCAGGACCTGCGCCAGCCACACCTCTTCCAGCACGGCCGGGTTCGCCGGGTCGAGCTCCCGCCGCAGCCGGACCGACTCCACCAGGGCGGATTCGGCGCGGTCGAGGTCGCCGCAGGTCAACTCCGCGTACCCGAGCGAGGACAGCGCGGTGGACCGGGCCCAGCGCTCCCCGCAGCGGCGCAACCCCTCCGTCGCGCGCACCAGGTCGGGGCGCATCGCCGCCACGCCCCCGTGGTTGGCGCAGCGGAAGGCGCGGATCAGGTGGGCCATCGCCCGCGTCCACTCGTCCGGGTGCGAGGGCAGGGGCGGCTCCTCGTCGTCGCTGGCCAGGGCCAGCGCCGCGTCGAGCAGCGCGCCCACCGGGTGGTCCGGGGCCGAGTCGCACCGGATCGGCCCCAGCCGGGCGCGGTCGGCACCGGAAAGCACGACGTTGAGCAGGTACCACACGGCGGCGACCGTCCCGGACGGGTTGTCGGTCGCGAACCGGAGTTCCTCGGCGGCTTCGGTGTGCATTCCCCGGTACGTCCACAGAGGGCCGATGTGCGCGGCTAGGCGGAGGGCGAGGCCCTCGTCGTTGGCGACGGCGAACCGCAGCGCGTCCAGCAAGTTGGTGTGCTCGTCCCCGAGTCGGCGCAGCCACTCGGGTTGTCCGGCATCGCGGCTCGAACATTCGTGGGACTCGGCGAGTTCGAGGAAGTAGCGGGCGTGCGCCTCCCGCGCGGCAGGACCTTCGCCGGAGGCGGCGAGCTGCTCGAGGCAGTACTCCCGGATCGTCTCCAGCATCCGGTAGCGCTCACCGACCCGCTGCACCAAGGACTTCTCGACGAGCGCGGTCAGCGCTTCGGCACCGCACACCGCTTCAGCGGCCTCCAGCGGGAAACCGCCCCTGAAGACCGCGAGCCACCGAGCGCCGCGAGCTTCCTCCGGGGTGAGGAGCTCCCAGCTCGCGTCCACCACCGCGCGCAGGGTGCGGTGGCGGGCGAGTGCGGTGCGGTTTCCGCCGGTCAGCAGCCGGAAGCGGTCGTCCAGCCGCGCGGCGAGCTGCTCGACCGTCAGCGAGCGCAGCCGGGCGGCGGCCAGCTCGATGGCCAGCGGGAGTCCGTCCAGCCGCCGGCAGATCTCGGCCACGGCCGCGGAGTTGTCCGGGGTGACCGCGAAGTCCCAGCGCGCGGACCTGGCGCGGTCGGCGAAGAGCTGCACTGACGAGCACTCCGCGCCGTCGGACGTCGGGAGGTCGAGCGGCTGGACGGCGAAGAGCGCTTCGCCGTCGATGCCGAGAGCTTCACGGCTGGTGGCCAGCACCCGCACGCGGGGGCAGCGGCCGAGCAGCTCGACGGTGAAGTCGGCCACGGCCGCCACGAGGTGCTCGCAGTTGTCGAGCACCAGCAACGCCTCGGTCGCGGCGAGCGCTTCGACGATCCGGTCCATCGTGGACCGCGCTCCGCGCAACCCGAGCGCTTCGACCACCGCCAGCGCAACCCCGGCCGGGTCGGCGACCGGGGCCAGCTCCACCAGCCAAGCGTCGGAGGCGACCTCCGCGGCGACCGCGGTGGCCAGCCGGGTCTTGCCGGAGCCACCCGCGCCCACCAGTGTCACGAGCCGTTCGGCACCCAACCGCTCGTGGATCTGCGCGCATTCGCGCTCCCGCCCGACGAAGCTGGTCAACGCGGTCCGCAGGTTGCTGTGCCGACGCTTCGCCGGTTCGTCGCGCAGGACGGCGAGGTGCGCCTCGGCCAGCTCGGGGCCGGGTTCGGTGCCCAGCTCCCCGACCACCGACCGGCGGACGGCGTCGAAGTGGCGCAACGCCGCAGCTCGTCGGCCGTCCGCGTGCAGCGCCCGGATCAGCAGCGCGCTCGCCCGCTCGCGCAACGGGTGCTGCGCGGTCAGCTCTGCCAGTACTGTGGCGAGCGCGCCGGGATCGCGGCCCAGCGCCAGGTCGGCGGCTGCGCGGTCCTCGACCGCGGCCAGCCGCAGTTCGGTCAGCCGCACCGCAGCGGCTGCGGCGTACGGGGCGTTGTCGGCGTCGGCCAGGGCCTCACCCCGCCACAGGTCCAACGCGTCCCGCAACAACTCCGACGCGGTGGACAGCTCGCCGCGGCTGAGCGCGAGGCGGCCTTCCCGCGCCAGCCGTTCGAAGCGGAGGACGTCGACATCGTCCGGGTCGATGTCCAGCCAGTAGCCGGAGGTCCCGGACCGCAGCACCGACTTGTCCGGCAGCGCCCGCCGCAACCGGGTCATGAGCGAGTGCAGCGCGTGCTGCGGATCGTCCAACTCCTGCTCCGGCCACAACGCCTCGGCCAGCGCGGACACCGACACCTGCCGCCCGGCGTCCACCGCGAGCCTGCTGAGGACGGCCCGCAACCGCTTCCCACCGATCCGAACGCCCACCCCACCCGACACCACTTCCAGCGGCCCGAGCACCCCCACGCGCAACCGAGCCGAGGCGTCCACCACCCACCCCCCCGCCGAACCACGAGCCCATGCCCCCACCAACCTACGTCGCCACACCCCGCCGAACCACGAGTCCCACCCATCCCACCAACACCCGAACCACAGTTTCAACTGAAACTGCGCTCCCCGCCCACGGCGAACCGCAGTTTCAGTTGAAACTGCGCCTGGTCCCCACGGTGGTTCGAGGTTTCAGTTGAAACTGCGGTCTGTCCCCACAGTGAACCGCAGTTTCAGTTGAAACTGCGCCTGGTCCCCACGGTGGTTCGAGGTTTCAGTTGAAACTGCGGTCTGTCCCCACAGTGAACCGCAGTTTCAGTTGAAACTGCGGTGTCTGTCTGCGGTGGTTCACGGTTTCAGTTGAAACTGTGGTTCAGGAGGGTTCGGGGTGGTCAGAAGCGGCCTGCGAGGTGTTGGGAGATCTCGTGCGCTGCTGCTTTCGTGGCTTCGGCGATCTCGGTGATCTCGTCGGCCATGCGGTTGCTGGGGCCCGCCACCGCGATCGCCGCCACCACCTTGCCCTTCTCGAAGATCGGGGCTCCGACTCCGCTGCGGTCCGGGAGGGTTTCGCCGCGGTTGATCGCCACCCCGGCCTCGGCGACCTCGTCGAGTTGGCGGCGGATCTGGTCGCGCTGGGCCGGGTCGGGCAGGTGTCCGGTCAGGTAGGACTCGCGGAACCGCCCGGTGCCGAAGGCCAGGAGGCACTTGCCGGAGCTGGTCGGGTGCATTGGGCGGCGGGTGCGCAGCGGGGCCGAGTAGCGGATCGGCTCGGTGGACTCGATCGCGTCGGTGTAGACGACCGAGTCCCCGACCGGGGTGGCCAGCATGACGGTCTCGTCGAACTGGCGGTGCAGCCGCTCCATCACCGGACGGGCGGCTTCGGCGACGGTCGGTGGTGCGGCGGCCAGCAGCGAGTTGATCGCCGGGCCGATCCGGTAGGCGCTGCCCTCCTCGCGCAGGTAGCCGGTGGCGACCAGGCCCTTGACCAGGCCGTGCACCGACGAGCGTGGGGCGTCCAGCGCGGTGGCCAGCTCGGCCAGCCGCACCCCGGACCGGCTCGCCGCCGCCAGCTCGAGGATCGTGGTGACCCGCGAGACCGTGCGGTGCGCTTTGGCTGCTCCAGCAGGTGGCACTGCGATCCCCATCGTCGTCACGAGTTTCCCCGTCGAACCTACCGCCGCCGTCGTTCCCGGAGCCGATCAGGTCCGCTCGGCGACCGGCCGTTCGGCCACCGCGGTGAGCCGCTTGGCCTGGTCGAACAACGCGCCCACCCCGATGAAGGCGGCTCCGGCGACGAACATCAGCGACACCGCCCAGGTGCCGTTGCCCGGCGTCGCGGTGACCAGGGCCAGCGCGGCCAGCGGTGCCAGGCCACCGGAGAACGCGCCGCCGACCTCGCGTCCGGTGCCCAGGCCGGACGCGCGGGTCGCGGTCGGGAACTGCTGGGCGAGGAACGCGCCCTGGGCGCTGAGCATCGCGGGCACCACGATGCCGGTGGCCAGCACCAGCGCGGCCCAGATCAGCGCGCTGCGCCCGGAGTCGAGCATCCAGAAGAACGGGAAGGCCAGCGCGGCGGTGGCCACCGCGCCCACCAGCACCACGGTCTTGGCGCCCACCCGGTCGCAGAGCCGACCCGCGATCGGCACCGTGATGATGGCGCAGGCGCTGGCCAGCGTGATGCCGAAGGAGCCGATGTTGGCCGGGACGTCGCGGAACTCGGTCAGGTAGGACAGCGAGAAGGTCTTGAACACGTAGCTGACGCCGTTGTAGCCGACGGTGATCGCCAGCACCACGGCCAGCCCGCGCCAGTCCGAGCGGAGCAGCGAGCGCAGCGGCTGGGAGCCCCCGCGGCGGTGCTGCTGCGCCGAGCGCTCGAACTCCGGGGTCTCCGGCATCTGCCTGCGGACCCAGAAACCCAGTCCCACCAGGGCGAAGCTGGCCACGAACGGGATGCGCCAGCCCCAGGTGTAGAGGAACTCCTCGTCGAAGCTGGTGAGCACGGTGACGGTCAGCGAGGAGGTGAACAGTCCGATGTTGACACCCAGCGCGGGCAGCGAACCGAGGCGACCGCGGGACTTCGCGTCCGCGTGCTCGTAGGCGACCGCGATCGCGCTGCCCAGCTCGGCCCCGGCGCCCAAGCCCTGCAGCAGCCTCAGGACCACCAGCAGCACGGGCGCGAGGATGCCGACCGACTCGTAGGTGGGCAGCAGTCCGATCAGGCCGGAGGAGATGCCCATCAGCAGGAAGGTGACCGACAGGACCACCTTGCGGCCGAACTTGTCGCCGAGCATCCCGAAGACGATGCCGCCGAAGGGGCGGGCCAGGAAGCCGACGGCGAAGGTCGCCATCGCGGCCAGGGTGGCGGTGGTCGGGTCGCCGGACGGGAAGAACAACCGACCGAAGACCAGCGCGGCCATCGAGGCGTAGAGGTAGAAGTCGAACCACTCCAGGGCCGATCCGATCACCACGGCGGGACCGACGGCCTTGCGGGAGGCCGGGTTCGGGGGTGCCGGGGCAGCGCTGCCAAGCGTCATCGCTCAAGTCCTATTCGCCGGTGATCATCGCGCAACCGCGCGGGGAACCGCTCCGGGGCGGGAAGCGACGTTCATATATAGGAACGCCGTGTCGTCAGTGTGAACCTACGAAGTGAACGGCATCACTGTCAAGGCTTCGCGGCGGGTTGACAGGCGGGCTCGGCGCGGATCATCGTGTTCACATATCTGAGCTTGTGTACGCAAATACGAACACCGCGCGTTCGGGAGGACCACGCCATGCACTTCGAGCTGACCGCGGACCAGGCGGACCTGCGGGCGGGCGCGCGCGACCTGGCCCGCAGCTTCTCCGACGACTACTGGGCGGAGTGCGACGCGGCCAGCCGGTTCCCGTGGGAGTTCTACAAGGCCTTCGCCGAAGGCGGCTGGCTCGGCATCGCCATCCCCGAGCAGTACGGCGGCGGCGGGCTCGGCATCCTGGAAGCGGCGCTGCTGCTGGAAGAAGTCGCCGCCTCCGGGGCCGGGATGAACGGTTGCAGCACCATGCACCTGACGATCTTCGGGCTCAACACCATCGTCAAGCACGGCAGCGAACAACTGCGGCAGGAGGTCCTACCCGCCGCCGCGGACGGATCGCTGCACGTGTGCTTCGGCGTCACCGAACCCGACGCGGGCACCGACACCACCCGCATCTCGACCTTCGCCCAGCGCGTCGACGGCGGCTACCGGATCAACGGCCGCAAGGTGTGGATCACCAAGGCCGGTGACTCGCAGAAGATGGTGCTCATCGCGCGGACCACCCGGCGCGAGGACGTCGACCGGGCCCCCGACGGGATGTCGCTGTTCCTGATCGACATCGACCCCGAGCACGTGCACCTGAGCCCGATCCCGAAGCTGGGCCGCAACGCGGTGGCCTCCTACGAGGTGGTCATCGACGACCTGTTCGTCCCGGACAGCGCCCGGGTCGGCGAGGAGGGCCAGGGCTTCCGGTACCTGCTCGACGGGCTCAACCCGGAACGCATCCTGCTGGCCCACGAAGCGCTGGGCATCGGCCGCGCCGCCCTGGACCGCGCGGTGCGCTACGCCCAGGACCGGGTCGTCTTCGACCGGCCCATCGGCCAGAACCAGGGGATCGCCTTCCCGCTGGCGGAGGCGGCGACCCGGTTGGACGCCGCCGAGCTGATGGCCCGCAACGCCGCCTGGCGCTACGACCAGGGCCTGTCCTGCGGGCGCGAGGCGAACATGGCCAAGTGGTTGTGCGCCGAAGCCGGGTTCCAGGCCGCTGACCAGGCGATCCAGACCCACGGCGGGATGGGCTACGCCCGCGAGTACCACGTGGAGCGCTACTTCCGCGAGTCCCGCATCCTCCGCCTCGCCCCGGTCAGCCAGGAGATGGTGCTGAACTACGTCGCCACCCACGTCCTCGGCCTCCCCAAGTCCTACTGACCCGCCCCCGCGCCGTCCCGGCGCAACTTCGATGGGGATCAGACACCTGATCCCCATGGGAGTTGCGGGTGGTCCGGTGCGCCGGGGTCGGGGGAGCGGTGGAAGATCATCGAGTGAACAGGACGGTTCATGAACGCAGCTGAAACCACCGGGAGCCTGCGCGGGATCCGCGTGCTCGACCTGTCGCGGATCCTGGCGGGTCCGCTGTGCTCGCAGATGCTCGCCGACCACGGGGCCGAGGTGATCAAGGTCGAACCGCCCGCCGGGGACGACACCCGCAGCTGGGGGCCGCCGTTCGTCACCGGGACCATGAGCGCCTACCACAGCGGGCTCAACCGCAACAAGGCGAACATCTGCCTGGACCTGGCCACCCCGGAGGGGCAGCGGGTGCTGGGCGAGCTGCTGTCCGATGTGGACGTCGTGGTGGAGAACTTCAAGGCCGGGACGCTGGCCAAGTGGGGCTACTCCGACGAGGTCATCGCCGAGCGCTTTCCGAAACTGGTGCACTGCCGGATCACCGGGTTCGGCACCGATGGCCCGATGGGCTCCACCCCTGGCTACGACGCGATCCTGCAGGCCTACGGCGGGTTGTTGAGCGTCAACGGCGAGAAGTCCGGGCCGCCGCTGCGGGTGGGGGTGCCCGTCGTGGACATGGTGACCGGCATCTACGCCTTCTCCGGGGTGCTGCTGGCGCTGCACGACCGGCACGCCACCGGGCGCGGGCAGCTGGTGGACTGCACGCTACTGGACACCGCCGTGTCGCTGCTGCACCCGCACTCCGCCGCGTGGCTGGCCTCCGGGGTGGTCCCGCAGCGCACCGGTTCGGCGCACCCGTCGATCGCCCCGTACGACACCTTCGACGCCGCGGACGGCCCGATCTTCATCAGCGGCGGCAACGACCGCCAGTTCCGCGCCATGGCCGAGGTCCTGGGGTTGCCGGAGATCACCAACGATCCGCGGTTCACCACCAACGCCGACCGGGTCGGCAACATGGCCGTGCTGCGGGACATCCTCGCCGCGCCGATCCGCGCCCGGACCCGGCAGGATCTCGCGGCAGCGCTGCTGGCGCGCGGTGTGCCCGCGACTCCGGTGCACGACGTCGGTGAAGCGCTCACCGACCCGCAGGTGCTGCACCGGGAGATGGTGGTGGAGAAGGACGGTTACCGGGGGACCGGGATCCCGATCAAGCTGGGCCGCACCCCCGGCGGCGTCCGCACCGCCCCGCGTGAGCAGGGCGCCGACACCAGGCGGGTCCTGGCGAGGCTGGGCTACTCAGACGACGAGATCACGGCGCTGATCGAAGCCGACATCGCCTCGACGAGCCCGTCATAGTCCGCGCGCTCCCCGAGGCGCGGTCCGGAGCTCGTGATCGTGGTGGTGCCCATCGGAGGTGACGCCGTCCAGGACGGCATCGCTGCTGAAGTTGCCGCTGCACCGGCACGTGCCCGGGGCGACCAGCTGGTGGAGCTGATGCGCGACGCGGTGCGCCAAGTCAGGCTGACCAAGCCCCGCACGGGCTCCACCACTGATCGCCGAACCCCCACGAAAGTCGCTTGCCGCCACCGGCCCCCCGTAGTCTGATGTCCCCATGCGCAGGACCCGCGCGCTCGCGCTGATCATCGCTCTGACCACCGGGATCCTCATGACCACGCACGACGTGCGCGGGGCCGGTGCGGCTCCGGCGCTCGACTTCGACCTCGGCACCGCCACCATCCCGCAGCTGCAGGAGCGGATGTCCGGCGGTTCGCTCACCTCCACCGCGTTGACCCACGCCTACCTGCACCGGATCCGCACCGTGGACCCGCTGATCAACTCGGTGCTGCGGACGAATCCGGCGGCGTTGGCGCAGGCGGCGGCCAGCGACGTCCGGCACCGGACCGGGCGGGTGCTCGGCCCGCTGGACGGCATCCCGGTCCTGCTCAAGGACAACGTGGACACCCGGGACATGCCGACGACCGCCGGTTCGCTGGCGCTGGCCGGGGCGCCGCCGGACACCGATGCGGAGCTGGTGACCCGGCTGCGGGACGGGGGTGCGGTGATCCTCGGCAAGGCGAACCTCTCCGAGTGGGCCAACTTCCGCGCCGCAGCCCCGACCTCCGGCTGGTCCGCGGTCGGCGGGCAGACCCACAACCCCTACGTGCTGGACCGCAACCCGTGCGGTTCGTCGTCGGGGTCCGGCGCTGCGCTGGCCGCGTCGTTGGCGCAGGTGGCGATCGGTACCGAGACGGACGGGTCGATCGTGTGCCCGGCGGGGATGACCGGTGTCGTCGGGCACAAGCCGAGCTTGGGACTGGTCAGCGGAGCCGGGGTGGTGCCGATCTCGGCCGAGCAGGACACCGCCGGGCCGATGGCGCGCAACGTCGTCGACGCGGCCCTGACGCTGGCCGTGCTGCGGGGATCGGACCCGGTCGTCCCGCGGGGCGAGCTGGCGGGCAAGCGCATCGGGTTGTGGCGGCTGCCGGAGCTCGGCCCGGAGGTCGACGCGCTGGTGGTGCGCGCCGCGGAGCAGTTCCGGGCGGCGGGCGCGGAGGTGGTCGAGGTGACCCCGCCGTACCAGGACCGGCTGGGCGAGTTGGAGTTCCCGGCGCTGCTCAGCGAGTTCCACCGCGACATCGACGCCTACCTGGCCACCCGGGAGGGGCCGCAGGACCTCGCCGAGCTCATCGAGTTCACCCGGACCACGCCCGAGGAGCAGACCTGCTTCGCCGGGCAGGAACTCTTCGAGCAGGCCCTCGTCGCGCCGCCGACGACGGACCCGGGGTACCGGGCAATGCGCGCGGAGCTGACCGAGCTGGCCAAGCGCTCGATCGACGAGACGATGGCGGAGCACCACCTGGACGCGATCGCTGCCCCGACCAATCCTCCTGCCTGGACCACGGACTGCGGGCGCGGCGACGACGACGTCATCCCGTCCTCGACCCCGGCCGCGGTGGCGGGCTACCCGTCGACGTCGGTGCCCGCGGGGTTCGTCGGTGAGCTCCCGGTGGGGCTGCTCCTGATGGCCGGTGACCGGCAGGACTCCGCGCTGCTGTCGCTGGCGGCGGCGGTGGAGCAGGAGCTGGCGGCTTGGCAGCCGCCGAAGTTCCTGCCTTCGGTGGACGGGTGAACGCGTTGCCGACGGATCGGCGGGTTCAGTGACCCCGGTTCGTCATGGTCGAGGAAATCGCCGCTCCAGCACGGGAATCGTGGGTACCGGTGGCCGTGGTCGGATGTCGATCATCCTTTCGTGCGGACGTGATCGCGGTCGTGGTCGGTAGGGTCGGGGGATGAGCGTCGATGGGGACCGCACTGATCGGTGGCGCGCCTACTGGGACCGCTCCGCGAGCGGCTACGACGAGGTGATGGGCCGCTTCGAGCGGGTGATGGCGCGCGGCAGTCGCCAGTGGGTGTGCTCCCGCGCGGCGGGCGAGGTGCTGGAGGTCGCCATCGGCACCGGCCTCAACATCCCGCTCTACGGGGATGTCCGGCTGACCGGCGTGGAGTGGAGCCCGCGGATGCTGGATCTCGCGCGGCAGCGGGCGCGCGAGCTCGACGTGCCGGTGGACCTGCGCGTGGGCGACGCGCAGGACCTGCCGTTCCCGGACACCACCTTCGACACCGTGGTGTGCACCTTCGGCCTGTGCGCCATCCCGGACGAGAAGCGGGCGATCGCCGAGATGGCGCGCGTCCTGCGTCCGGGCGGGAAGCTCCTGCTGCTCGACCACGTGTCGGCCTCGCCGTGGCCGGTGCGGCTCCTCCAGCGACTGGTCGAGCTGGTGACGATCCCCCTCGGCGGCGAGCACTTCCGCCGCCGCCCCCTCCCGCTGGTCGAAGCGGCAGGCCTGCAGGTGGAGGAGTCCGACCGATTCCGGCTGGGCATCATCGAACGCCTCTGCGCCCGCAAATAGACCCCGGCAGCTGGCGCCACGCTGAGCCGGAAAGCCCCGCGCACGGCAGTTGGGGGCAGAGCTTCGGCAGAAGCGCAAGGAGGCCGGGCTCAGCACGCACAAGCTCGGAAGCTTGCTCGGGCGCTCTCACACGCATGTTTCTCGTTGGGAGAACGGAAAGCTCACTCCCAGCGAGGCGGACACCAGCGCCGTGCTGACACACCCGGTGTCACCGGTGCTGAACGGGACAGACCTCTCGAACTCGCGCGCGACGCCGCTGACCCCAATTGGGTGGCTCCAGGGATTGATCGACAGCTCGCTGCGCTGACCGAGTTCTCGCGTAATCGGTGGTCTGGAGCAGACCCGGGAGCAGCAGGTGTTGCACGTTGGTGATGCGCTGAGCCGTGCGCCCGTAGGCGAACCTCCTCGGCTAGGCGCAGTTTCAATTGAAACTGCGGTTTGCCCCTCAACGGAGTTGCAGTTTCAATTGAAACTGCGGTTTCGGCGGAAGTTGCGGCAGGGGTCCGGCAGCCAAGCCATCATCCTGGGAGCGGGTGCCACCCGAGGTGAGGCTGAGCAGCGCGTCAACTACCGGCTCGGTCGTCGAGATGTGTTGACCAGGTCCCGCAACCCGGTGAAGTTCTGCGCCATCATCGGTGAGCACGCGCTCCGCCACCCACCGTGCGACGACACGGTCATGCTCGACCAGTTGCGGCAGCTGGAGAAGTGGGCGGAACTCGCCAACGTTTCGATCCAAGTCCTCCCGGTCAACCGCACCTACAGCCCGGCGCTCGAAGGACCGTTTGTCCTGATCGAGTTCGATCGAACAAAGCCCGTGGTGCAACTGGAGCACTACCGGTCCAGCACTACGATCACCGACGCCAGGGACGTCGGCGACTACCAGGCTGCAGCGGACGTTCTCCGCTGCGCCGCGATGGACACCGATGCAAGCGCGGCGTTCATCGCCGAGATTGCAGACAGGATGGAGCAGGAGCAATGACCCCCACTGGATGGCGGAAGTCGAGTTTCAGCGGAAACCAGGGCGATTGCGTCGAGGTCGGACGGGTCGGTGGTGGTGCGGCGGTACGGGACACGAAGAACCGTGCTGCGGGGTACTTAACCACCGGTCGTGAGCAGTGGACGGCTTTTGTCGCGGCGGTCAAGGACGGACGCTTCGACAGGTAGGAACGACCGAGTGGCAGCGCCCGCCTGGAGTTCGTGCCAGGCGGGCGCTGCCGTCTACTCAGAAGTTGCGGAGGTTGCTGATCAGGGTGGCCAGGGTGGCGATCTGGCCGGGGGATTCGCTCGGGACCACGTGCTCGTCGCGGGAGTGCGGGCCTGCTCCGACCGCGCCGAGGCCGTCGAGGACTGGCTTGTCCAGGGCCGAGACGAAGTTCGCGTCGCTGACACCGCCCACCGAGGTGCCCTGCAGGATTCGGCCGTGCTCCTGCGCCGCAGCCTTGGCGTGCTCGAAGAGCTTTTCCGAGAGCGGGTTCGGGTTCATCGGCGGGCGGTTCCAGCTGCCGGTGAGCTCGACCTGGATGCGCTCGTCGGACACTGACAGCTCGCGGAAGCCCGCGTCGATCCGGGCCATCTCTGCCGGGTCCTGGATGCGGATGTCGATCTCGCAGGTCGCCCGTCCGGCCACCACGTTGCGTCCGGTGCCGCCGTTGAGCAGTCCGACGTTGATCGTGGTGCCGCGCTCCGGTGCGGCGAGCGCGGTGATCGCCGGGATCAGCTCGGCGATGGCGTGGATGGCACTGGCACCCGCCGTCGGGTCGAGCCCGGCGTGCGATTCGACGCCCCGCACCGCCAGGTCGAACAGGCCGAGCCCCTTGCGGCGGATCTTCGCCATGCCCTCGCGGCTGGGCTCCAGCACGAGCGTCGCGGTCGACTCGGTGCACGCCTGCTCGATGTGCGGGCGCGAGGCGAGGCTGCCGATCTCCTCGTCGCCGTTGAGCAGGAACCGCACCGACGGGTGCGGGACGTCCAGCTCGCGGAGCAGGCGCAGTGCCCACACGCCGTGCACCAGGCCGAGCTTCATGTCCAGGCAGCCGGGTGCGGTGATGCGGTCGCCGTCGACGGTGAACGGCCACTCCGCGAGCGTGCCCACCGGCCACACCGTGTCGTAGTGGCACAGCAGCAGGACCGTCCCGTCGGTGGTGCCGGGGTAGGTGACGTCGAGGACGTCGCCGCGCTCGCCGCCGTCGTGGCGCTGGCGGGCGGTCGGTTCACCGAGGCGCTCGGTGAGCCAGCGCTCGATGTCGGCCAGCCCGGCGTCCAGCGCCTGCTTGTCGTTGCTGGGGGTTTCGTGCTCCACCAGCCTGCGCAGGTCCGCGAGCACCTCCGGGAGCTCCTGCTCGGCCCGGGCCAGCAGCGTCGTCGTCACAAACTCACCTCTCAGATCTGTCGAATCGGGACGGCTCAGTGCACCGGGGCGCCGGGGCCGAGTGGGATGCCGAGGGCCCACCAGGCGATGAACAGCAGCGTCCAGCTGACCAGCACGGCGAAGGAGATCGGGAGCGTCAGCGACATCAGGGTGCCGATCCCGGCTTCCTTGCGGTAGCGCTGCAGCAGGCCGAGGGCCATCGCGAAGTACGGGCTCATCGGGGTGATCAGGTTGGTCGCCGAGTCCGCGATCCGGTACACCGCCTGCGTCGTCTCCGGCGAGACGTCCAGCAGCATCAGCATCGGCACCACGATCGGGGCCATCAGCGCCCACTGCGCGGAACCACTGGTGATCACCAGGTTGATGCAGGTGACCAGCACGATCAGGCCGAGGAACAGCACCAGCGGGTGCACGTTGGCCGACTTCAGCAGCGCCGCGGCGTGGATGGCGAGGACCTCGCCCATGTGGGTCCACTTGAAGTAGGCCAGAAACTGCGAGGCGGCGAAGAACAGCACCACCACCGGCGCCAGGTCGACGACGCCCTTGGACATCGCGCCCGGGATCTCGCGGGCGGTGGCCAGGCTGCCGGTGGTGCGGCCGTAGACCGCGCCGGTCAGTAGGAAGACCACCCCGAGCAGGTAGGCGACGCCGGTGACGACCGGCGAGTTGAGGATGCCACCGTCCTCCCCGCGGAACGGCGAGGCGGGCGGGGCCAGCGCGGCCACCAGCAGGACGAGGACGGCCAGCAGGGTGAGCCCGGCGTTACGCAGGCCGCGGCGCTCGACCGCGCTGAGCTGCATCTCGCCCAGCTGCTCGTCGAGCCCGTCGCTGTCGGCGGTCATCCCCGCGGCGCGCCTGGTGAGCACGAACTCGGTGACCAGCGTGATCACCACGGCCAGGAAGAGCGCCGAGGCGATCGAGAAGAAGTAGTTGGCCAGCGGGGTGACCACGTAGGTCGGGTCGATGAAGTGCGCCGCCGAGGTGGTCAACCCGGCCAGCAGCGCGTCGGTCGGGGTGAGCAGCAGCGAGGCGTTGTACCCGGCCGAGATCGAGCCGAACGCGACCACCAGGCCCAGGATCGGGCTGCGGCCGACCGCCTTGAACACCAGCGCGCCCAACGGGATCAGCACCACGTAGGCGGCGTCGGAGGCGACGCTGCCGCTGATGCCGGTCAGCGCGACGACGAAGGTCAGGTACTTCGCCGGGACGCGTGTGACGCTGCCGCGCAGCATCGCGTTGAGCAGGCCGCTCTGCTCGGCGACCGAGACACCCAGCATCACCACGATGATCAGCGCCAGCGGCGGGAACTTGGCGAAGTTCTCCACCGCGTCGCCGATGATCGTGGCCAGCCCGTCGGCGGTGAGCAGGCTCTTGACCCGGATGGTCTCGCCGTCCACCGGGGACACCGCCGAGGCGCCGAGGGCGTTGAGCACCGCGCTGAGCGCCACGACCACGACGGCCATCATCGTGAACAGCCAGAACGGGTGGGGCAGCTTGTTCCCGACGCGTTCGACGCCGCGCAGGAAGCCCAGCAGCAGCGACATCGACCGGGTGGGCCGCGCGTTCTCCGTGTTGGTCAACCGAGCTCCTAGAAGTCCTGTCCGGCCGCCCTGGGCCGATGGCGGTCATTCAAAACGGACGTGACGCGATCTGTCAATCATGGAGTTCTAAGTGGCGCATCTATTCGATATCGGTGCTGAGAGTGGGGGTAGTATCACCCGCCGTGGGTGGTGACTACGTGCTGGACGACCTCGACCTGGACCTGGTGGCCGCGTTGCAGGAGGCGCCGCGCGCGCCGATCAACGCGCTGGCCGACGCGGTGGGCAGTTCGCCGAGCACGGTGGGACGCAGGTTGCAGCGCCTGCACGCCGAGCGGCTGCTGCGGGTGATCGGCCAGCTGGACTGGACGTTGATCTCCGACACCCACCCCCGGCACGTCTGGATCACCACCGCACCCGGGCGGCTGCAGGACGTCGCCCGGCAACTCGCCGAACTCCCCGAGGCGCAGTACGTCGCGATGACCACCGGGCGCGCCGACGTGTACTGCACCGTCCGGCCGCTGCGCCGCGAGTCGGTCAAGGACCTGCTGACGCAGCGCATCCCCTCGGTGCCCGGCGTGGCGTCGACCCAGTCCGACCTCGTGCTCAAGCCGTTCGGGCGGGCGGAGGCCTGGCGCGTCGACCGCCTCGACGACGCCCAGCGCGCCACCCTCGCGCCGCACCGCATCGCGCCGCAGGAAGTCGTTGAGCCGCAGGCTCTTTCCGAACAGGAACGGGAGGCGACCCGGCTGCTGCACGCCGATGCGCGGCTGACGTCGAGCGACCTGTCCCGGGCGCTGGGTGTCAGCCAGTCCACCGCGCACCGGTTGATCGCCGGGCTGCTGGAGCGGCAGGTCGTTCGCCCGCGCGTGGAGGTGGAGCCCGCGCTGCTGGGGTTCCACCTGGAGGTGACGTTGTCGTTGTCGACCGAGCCCGGCTCGACCGAGGCCGTGGGGCAGGTGCTCGGACGGCACCCGTCGGCCCGGTACGTGTCGATGGTCGCGGGCAACGCGACCGTCATCCACCAGGGTGTGTTCCGCGGGGAGGCGCACCTCGCCGACTTCCTGTCCGGAGACCTGGCCGCGCTGCCGGGAATCCGCTCGGTGGAGGTCTCGGTCGTGCTGGACGTGCTGCGCCGCTACTGGATCACCCGCACCGGCACCCGGCTGGGGCAGGTGCACTTCCCGTTCGACCCGCGCTGACCGGAGCTTCGATCCGCTGACGCGCCAGTGCTTTCGCTCCGGTTCGGTCCTGCCGGGCTCGCTGATCAGCGCTTCCGGAACCGCTGAATTCGGGAATCGTTTTCAGGTAATCTCGGTGGTCAGCTGATGGTGGAACCCCGGCCGTGGCCGGAGCTCGACGGCACTTCTGGAGGACGGCTGTGGATGCGGACGAACTCGGCGCGCGGTTCAGCGCGACGTTCCGGGAGTTCGCCGAGTGCACGCCCCTGGTGTGGGGACCGCTGGGCGACGAGCTGGTGACCGACGTGGCACCAGCTCTCGGGGACCGGGTGCTCGACGTCTGCTGTGGAGCCGGGGCCTCGGCGCTCCCAGCGGCCGACGCAGCCGGCCCCACCGGTTTGGTCGACGCGGTGGACCTGGCGGGCGGTCTGCTCGCGCTGGGGGAGAAGTTCGCGGCGCAGCGGGGGCTGGCGAACGTCCGCTTCACCGAAGGCGACGTGACCGCGTGGCAGCTCCCGGACGGCACCGACGCCTACGACGTCGTGCAGTGCTCCTTCGGCATCTTCTTCCTGCCCAACATGGAAGAATCCGTTCGGCGCCTCGTCGGGTTCCTGCGGCCGGGCGGGAAGTTCGGCACCACGGTGTGGCGGGCGGGCGCGCTCGAGGACTTCGGCAAGGCGCTGTTCGACGTCGCCGAGCAGTACCGGCCGCAGGAACGGCGGCCCGGCGACGGCCCGCCGGACCCGATCTCGCGGATCAACCGGCCGGAGCTCCTGCTCAGCTGGCTGGGCGAGATCGGGTTGGTCGAGCCGTCGGTGCGCACCGTGGCGCGGGCGGTGCCGCTGACCCCGGAGTTCGCCTGGGCGTTCGTCCTGGGCAGCGGCTTCCGCCGCGCCGTCGAGGGGCTGGCTCCCGAACAGGTTCGCGCGCTGCGCCAGGACTTCCTGGCGCAGCTGGACGAACGCGGCATCCAGGAGCTCGACATCACGACCCTCGTCGGAGTTGGTCAGCGGCCGAGCTGAACGGCCGGGGCCTGCGGCGGAAGTCGACGACGCGCCACCAGGTCGCGCAGCGCCACACCCACTCCAGCGGACCGTACTGGAACCGGGCCAGCCACCAGCGGCTCCACAGGACCTGGACCAGGATGATCCCGGCGGCCATCGCGAGCAGCAGCTCCCACTTGGTGGATTCCCACATCTCCAGCAGGTGTCCGAACGGGAGGATCAACAGGGTCGCGGTGACGTAGTTGGTCAGCGCCATCTTCCCGAGCGGTTCGAGGACCGGCGACAGCACCCGCCGGGCCGGGGTCCGCAGCACCAAGAACAACCCGGTGGAGTAGGCGACCGCCATCAGCAGACCGGCGGTGGCGGACGCGCTGCTGAACCCGGCGTTCAGCGGGTTCTGCTCCTGCACCACGAGAGCCCCGACCGAGGCGACCGCGGAGACCGCGAACACCGCGGCCAGCTGCCAGCCGAGGTCCTGCAGCTTCCCGGGCAGCCCGGACTGGGCCAGCGCGAACCCGGTCAGCAGCAGGCCCGGGATCAGCAGCATGCCGCCGCTGGTGAAGGTGAGCGGGGCCACCACCAGGGCCAAACCGACCGGGAGGTTGGCCTGCCACGGCAGGAAGCTCATCGGCAGCAGCACCGCCAACCCGAAGACCGCGTAGGGCAGCAGTGCTTCGCCGGGTTGCAGCAGGTGGTGCAGGATGCCGAAAGCGACGAGCACGAGCAGGCGGCGCAGGAGCACCACCCGCGGACGCGCCGTGCGTTGGCTGGCGTTGCCCAGGAAGATGCCGAACCCGACCCCGAACAGCAGCGAGAAGACCGGGAAGAAGCGCTGCTGGACGAACATGTCCAGGGTGTGCGGGATCGGCAGCTTCTGCAGGTCGACGATGCTCCGCAGGTACAGGATCTGCCCGATGTTGACGAACAGGATTCCGCACAGCGCGAGACCGCGCAGCGCGTCGAGCTCACCGATGCGCCGACCGCCGGAGGAGGCGGTGAGGCGCACCGTGGGTGCGTCGGCCGGCGGCGCAGCGCGGCCGGGGGCGTTGGGGATCGGGGACTTCATGCCGCCAAGTCTGCGCTCGCCGCGGGGTCCGGCGGCACGGCTCATCGGCTCGCCCACATCGGTCAGGTGGCCGATTCCTGACATGGCCGGCTCGGCCGATCGGCCGAGCCCGGGGAATCGACCGCGCGGCGCTGGTCACACCGGGCTCAGCCCCACTGCGCGACGACCGGCCGGTACGCCGGGCTGACGACCGGCGGCTCCCCGCCTGCCTCGGTGAACGCGGCCAGCGCACCCACCAGGCCGCGCCGCGCGGCGGCGGGCATCCGCTTGACGATCCGCGCGATCTCCGACCGGCGCCGCGCCGTGACCTCGGCCACCACGTCGGCGCCGTTCGGCGTCAGGGCAACCACGTTCTCCCGGCGCGAGGTGGGGTTCGGCCGCCGGTCGACCAGTTCGGTGCCGATCAACCGGTCGATCATGCGGGTCACCGTGGACGGGTTGACCCCCAGCGCCTCGGCCAGCGCGGCCAGCTTGAGCGGCCCGGCGCTGGCGAGCACCACCAGCAGCCGGAACTGGGGCAGGGTCAGCGACCCCTCGACGGCGGCGATCGAACGCGCCGAAACCGCCACCAGCAGCCGGGATGCGGTCAGCACCGCGTCGGTGACCGCGTCCACGTCCTCGACCGCCAGGTCGCTGCTGATCTCCGCTCGGGCCATGTGCTTGTTCTACCTCATCAGGATTTCCGGACACGACACGCCGGGACCGCGTCCGGGTGTAGGTTCCGACCAGCGCCCCGGCTTTCCGCCCAGTGCGGTGGAAACCGCCCCGGCGGTGCGAAGTGGACTGGTCCAACCACCGACTGTTGCACTTGGCAACACTTGCTCGGGGCAAGGTAGAGTGGCGGGTCGCCTGCGGATCAAGGACGCGGCGCGGGGCCGCCGATCCGGCCGGGGAACCGGCGGCGGTCGACTCGGGAACACCAAGTTCGATGGGGGTTTTGACAGTGGGACGCCTTCGGTCCGCGATGACCGGGATCTTCACGCGCTTATACCTGGCGCGAGCTCGCCGGAAGGGGCTGAGCTCCGTGCTGCCCGCGGCGGCGCTCATGCCGCTGCAGCGCACCGGCCTCGACCCGGTCCCGGCGCTCGGCCAGACCCGTGAGCGGGAGCCGATCAGCCGCCTCCCACTGCCGTTCGCGGCCAACGTCTGGCTGGTCACCGGCTACGACGAGGCGAAGGCGGTGCTGGGCGACGCCCGGAGGTTCAGCAACGACTTCACCAACCTCGTCGGGTACGCGGGCGTCACCGCCGAGGACAACCCCGGCGGGCTCGGGTTCACCGACCCGCCGGTGCACACCCGGCTGCGCCGCCTGCTGACCCCGGAGTTCACCATGCGGCGGCTCGCCCGGCTGACCCCGGAGATCCAGGCGATCGTGGAGCAGCGGCTGGACGCGATGGCCGCCGCGGACCAGCCGGTGGACCTGGTCGCCGAGTTCGCGGTGCCCATCCCGTCGCTGGTGATCAGCGAGCTGCTCGGCGTGCCCTACGGCGACCGCGAGGAGTTCCAGCAGCTCAGCGTGGCGCGGTTCGACGTCTTCGACGGGGTGGGGGCATCGCTGGGCGCGATGTCGCAGTCGATGGAGTACCTGCACGGGGTCGTGCGCAAGCAGCGCGAGGAGCCCGGCGACGGGCTGCTGGGCGCGCTGATCCGCGACCACGGCGACGAGGTCAGCGACCGCGAGCTGGCCGAACTCGCCGACGGCGTGCTCACCGGCGGTTTCGAGACCACCGCGAGCATGCTGGCGCTGGGTGCGCTGGTCCTGCTGCAGGACCGGGGACTGCTGGAGCGCGTCCGCGACGACGACGAGGTGGTGCCCGGGCTGGTCGAGGAGCTGCTGCGCTACCTCACCGTCGTGCAGGTGGCCTTCCCACGCTTCGCCCGCGAGGACGTGGAGATCGCCGGAACCCGGATCGAGCAGGGTGACGTGGTGCTGTGCTCGCTGAGCGGAGCGGACCGCGACGCGGTGCTCGGCCCGGGCATGGAGCAGTTCGACCCCGACCGCGGTTCCACGTCCCACCTGGCCTTCGGCCACGGCCTGCACCGCTGCATCGGCGCCGAACTGGCCCGCATGGAGCTGCGAGCGGCCTACCCGGCCCTGGTCCGCCGCTTCCCGGACATCCGCCTGGCGGTTGCCCCATCGGAACTGCGGTTCCGCAAGGCCTCCATCGTCTACGGCCTGGACACCCTCCCGGTGCACGTGAAGTAACCCCCGCCCTGGCAGGGCACTGCGGAGGCACCAGTCCCGCAGTACTCTGCTGCTCGCGTGCGCAGTGTGTCCGAGGCTGATCACACCGTCGTCACCGGGCTCGGGACGACGCCCGCCACCGTCCTGGACGTGCGGGTGCTGCGCGCCTCCGCCTGACCGCCCGCAACTTCCATTGGGGTGGGACAGGGGATTTCGGTGGAAATCGCAGCCTGGGCACGACGTCGGAGGAGGTAGGACCCCGCCGTGAGCCTGGTGGGGCCCGGTGCGCGACGGGACTGCTGCTCCACGCTGGTGCCACCGCCGGTCGCCAGGTGGAAGTCCGGACCACGGTTCACCTCGGAGAGGTGCCGCTCCTAACGGTAAGTCCCGCGTCGTGCAAGGGGAAACGTCCGCACGCGGTCTGTCAGTTCTGGTATACCGAAGTGGGCGGCGTGCGCGCTTGTATAGGAGTCCGGTTGGTAGCGCACGTGCCACATTCGGGTTGACGAGGTGGTTCACCCGTTCCTCGGGTGCGGAGTTCGACCCTGCTCCGGTATCCCAAATGTTACGGTCTGGCCCGTGGACCGCGACACCGGAGGGGTCATGCTGATCACCAACGTCCGCCCGTGGGGCGGGGCGCTCGCCGAGATCTCCGTCGAGGACGGGCGGATCAGCGCGGTCACCCCGCTGGAGTCCGAAGTGGACGCCCCCGCTGGGGTGGTGGACGGGCGCGGGCGGTTGGTGCTGCCGTCGTTCGCCGACGTGCACTGCCACCTCGACTCGAACCGGCTCGGGTTGCCGTTCCGGCCGCACACCGGGAGCCCTGGCATCTGGCCGATGGTGATGAACGACCGGGCGCACTGGCGGGAAGCCGAGTGGTCGGTGGCCGAACGCGCCACCTACGCGCTCGGCCGCATGATCGCGCAGGGCACGACCCGCGTCCGCAGCTACGCGCAGATCGACGCCGACTGCGGCCTGGAGCGCTTCGAGGGCGTGCTGGCCGCGAAGGAAGCGCACCGGGACCGGTGCGAGGTGGAGGTCATCGCGTTCCCGCAGGCCGGGTTGCTGCGCGAACCCGGTGTCCCGGAGCTCGTCGACGAGGCGCTGGCGTCGGGGGCGGCGGTGGTCGGCGGGATCGACCCCTGCGCGCTGGACCGCGACCCGGTGCGCCATCTGGACGTCCTGTTCGGGCTGGCCGACAAGCACCAGGTGCCGGTCGACGTCCACCTGCACGAGCCGGGCGAGCTCGGGGTGTTCTCCGTCGACCTGGTCCTGGAGCGCACCCGCGCGCTGGGCATGACCGGCCTGGTCACCCTCTCGCACGCCTACGACCTCGGTGGAGTCTCGGAAAGCACCACCCGGCGGCTGGTGGAGGAGTTCGCCGAGCTGGACGTCTCGATGGCCACGGTCGCGCCCGCGCAGCACCGCTCGCTGCCGCTCACCGACCTGACCGCGGCCGGGGTCCGCGTGGGCTTGGGCGAGGACGGCCAGCGCGACTACTGGTCGCCCTACGGCAACGCCGACATGCTGGACCGGACCTGGCAGCTGGCCTTCACCAACCGCTTCCGCGCGGACGAGCTGGTCGAGCACTGCCTGGCGGTGGCCACCCGGGGCGGCGCGTCGATCCTCGACCGCGAGCTGCCGCGCCTGACCTCGGTGGCCGACCGCCCCGGCCTGGCGGTCGGCGACCAGGCCGACCTGCTGCTGGTGGCGGGCGAAGCACCGACCGCGGCGGTGATGGACCGCAGTCGCGACCGGACCGTCCTGCACCACGGGCGGGTGGTGGCCGAAGGCTGCGAGCTGCTGGACTGATCAGCCTCGACCGGTTCCATTCGTACAAGCGGCGGGGGAGCGGAGGCACCAGGATAGGGCGATGGTCAAGCGAATCATCCCCTACCTCACCGGTGACGTCGCCGCTGCCGAGGAGTTCTACACCGAGGTGCTCGGGCTCGAGGTCGCGATGGAGGACCCGGTGCTGTGCCTGCGGTCGCCGGAGAACCCCTCGGCGCAGCTGATCGTCTCACCGCCGGGCACGGAGGTCCCCGAGCCGCGGTTCGGCATCGACCTCGGCGACCCGGCCGCGGTGGACGCGGCGCACGCCGAGGCGGTGCGCCGCGGGCTGCGCATCGTCCACCCGCTGACCGACGAGCCCTGGGGCGTGCGCCGCTTCTTCGTCGAGGACCCCACCGGCGAGGTGGTCAACGTGCTGGCCCACCTGCCCTGACCAGGAGTCGGCGTTCCCGCTGGTCCGAGACCTTCCGATGCGCCGGTGCATCCGATACGCTCGTGCATCCGCGATCAGGGAGGGCTCCGGTGGTGGCTGCGCAGCGGCGGGTGACCAAGCGGCGGGAGCAGACCCGCCAACGGCTGCTCGACGCCGCGCTGGTGGTGTTCGCCGCCGAGGGGTTCGGGCGCTCCACCATCGAGCAGGTCTGCGACCGCGCCGGGTACACGCGTGGGGCGTTCTACTCCAACTTCGCCTCGCTGGAGGAGCTGTTCCTCGCGATGTGGGAACGGCACTCGCGCCGGATGGTCGCCGAGGTCGAAGCGGCGCTCGACGCGGCGCGGACGGCCGGTGTCGACGACGTCCGCACCGCAGTCGAGCTGCTGTTGGACGCGGTCCCGCTGGACGACGAGTGGTACCGGGTGACCGCCGAGTTCAGCGCGCACGCGCTGCGGAACCCCGCGCTGCGGCGGGTCGTGGTGGCCCGCGAGGAGGCGATCGCGGCCGCGATCGTGCCCGGCATCGAGGCTCTGCTCAACCGGATCGGGCGGCGGGTGCCGGACCCGGTGGCGCTCGGCCAGGCGCTGGTCGCCGTGCACGACGGGACCACCGTGCAGTGCCTGATGGACCCCGGTGACCCGGCTGCGCACCGGCGCCGGGTCGACCTGGTCGAGCACGTCGTGCTGGCCTACAGCGTGGAGGGATGAGCGTGGACACCGAACCTGACGTCATCGTGGTCGGCGGCGGGCTGGCCGGGTTGGTGGCGACCTACGAGCTGGTCCGGGCCGGGCGCCGGGTGGTCGTCCTCGACCAGGAGAACCGCGCCAACCTGGGCGGGCAGGCGTTCTGGTCGCTCGGCGGGTTGTTCCTGGTGGACAGCCCGGAGCAGCGGCGGCTCGGGGTGCGGGACTGCTACGAGCTGGCGCTGCAGGACTGGCTGGGCTCTGCCGGTTTCGACCGCGACGACGAGGACTGCTGGGCGCGCCAGTGGGCCCGCGCCTACGTGCGCTTCGCGGCCACCGAGAAGCGCCAGTACCTGCACGACCTCGGGCTGCGGTTGACGCCGCTGGTCGGCTGGGCCGAGCGCGGCGGCGGGGTCGCTGGCGGGCACGGCAACTCGGTGCCCCGCTTCCACCTCACCTGGGGCACCGGCCCCGAGGTCGTCCGGGTGTTCGCCGAGCCGGTGCTGGCCGCCGAGCGGCGCGGCCTGGTCCGGTTCGCCTTCCGCCACCAGGTCGACGAGCTGGTCGTGCAGGACGGCGCCGTGGTGGGGGTGCGCGGCACGGTGCTGGAGCCCTGCGACGCCGACCGCGGGGTGGCGTCCTCGCGCGTCGCGGTGGACGACTTCGAGCTGCGGGCCAAGGCGGTCGTGGTCGCCTCCGGCGGGATTGGGCACAACCACGAGCTGATCCGGGAGAACTGGCCGGTGGAGCGGTTGGGGCCGTGCCCGGAGACGATGATCTCCGGGGTGCCCGCGCACGTGGACGGGCGGATGATCGGCATCACCGAGGCCGCTGGTGGGCGGATCGTGAACCGGGACCGGATGTGGCACTACACCGAGGGGATCCACAACTGGGACCCGATCTGGCCGGACCACGCCATCCGGATCCTGGCCGGGCCCTCCTCGCTGTGGTTCGACGCCCGTGGCGAGCGGATGCCCGCGCCGTGCTTCCCCGGGTTCGACACCAACCGGACCATGAAGCAGATCCTGTCCACCGGGTACGACTACTCGTGGCTGGTGCTCACCCAGTCGATCCTGGCCAAGGAGTTCAGCCTGTCCGGCTCCGAGCAGAACCCGGAGATCACCGGCAAGGACCTCAAGCAGACCCTGGCCTCCCGGCTGGCCAAGGGCGCGCCGGGCCCGGTGGACGCGTTCAGGAACAAGGGCGTGGACTTCGTCGTCGCGGACAACCTGCGCGAGCTGGTGGCGGGCATGAACGAGATCGCCCGCGGCCCGCAGCTCGACCACGACGAGATCGAGCGGCAGATCGTCGCCCGCGACGGCGAAGTCGCGCACAAGCACACCAAGGACTTCCAGCTGATGGCGGTGAACAATGCCCGCCGCTACTTCGCCGACAAGGTGTCGCGGGTGGCCAAGCCGCACCGCATCCTCGACCCGGCGCACGGCCCGCTGATCGCGGTGCGGCTCAACGTCCTGACCCGCAAGACCCTGGGCGGTGTGCAGACCAACCTCGACTCGCAGGTAATCGGCCCGGACGGCGCACCGCTGCCCGGCCTGTACGCGGCGGGAGAGGTGGCCGGTTTCGGCGGCGGTGGCGTCCACGGCTACAACGCCCTGGAGGGCACCTTCCTCGGCGGCTGCATCTTCTCCGGCCGCGCGGCCGGTCGTGCGCTGGCCCGGAGCCTGTGACCGTCAGCGCTCGGTGCCAAGCCGCTCGACGCGCGGCTGGCTGCCCAGGTCAGGGGCGCTGTGCGGACCCTCACAGCGCACAGTGGATCCGGCCGTGGCGAGCGCGGCGGTAGCATCCGGCGAGCTGGGAGAACACGGTCGGCGGGAGTCCAGGTGGCGCAGCGGATTCGCGCGGAACGCGCAGCCGAGCAGGGGCAGCGGTTCAAGCAGTTGCTCCACGAGCACGTCCAGGTCCTCCACCTGCTCGACGACGCGGCCGCGCTGCGCGGCCTGGCGCGGCGGGTCCGCGAGGAGACC